>JBMLTP010000218.1:0-10493 GCA_049239885.1 Crocinitomicaceae bacterium | reverse complement strand
GGTTTTGACCGTGGGAGAGTAAGTCGACGCCGATTTTTTAAAAACCCCGTTTGCACACAGCAGACGGGGTTTTTTCGTTTGTGAGAATTTTGACTAAATTTGATACAACACAATGTACAAAGTCTATTTCTTTACTTTTCTATTTTTAATGTGCTTTAATATTGCGTTTAGCCAAAATTTATATTTAAAAGATAGCTATACAAACGAACCAATATCTTTCGGTAAAATATATCCTGAAAATGAAAAACCTTTTCTTACGGATATTGATGGAAAATTTAAATTAGTCAACGTAAACCAAAATTTTAGCATTAAAGCAACTTCTTATCGTGATACAACAATTACATTAACGAATGGTGATAGTATCATCTTTCTCACTCCTGCTTTGAAATCATTGAAGAATGTAACCGTTAAACCAGGGATAAATCCAGCTGATGTTATTATGGCAAAGGTTATTCAGAACCGAAAGAAGAATCATCCACTCGAAAATGATGGATTTATCAGCAAGCAATACAGCAAATACATTTTTGATGTCGATCCGGAAACTAGAAAGAATATATTTGATACGATTATGTTTCCCAAACCCGATTCAAACATCATTCGAGCGCGCAATTTCTTGGATAAGCAATATTTCTTCATTACAGAATCTGCATCTCGCCACTTTTTTGAGCCTCCCTATAAGGAAAAGGAAATAATTGACGCCTTCAAGGTTTCTGGAATCAGTGATCCTCTGTTTTCAACATTTGCTCAGGAGATGCAGTCGTTCCATTTTTACGAAAATCAAGTATCCGTTTTAGGAAAGCAATATGTCAATCCAATCGCTTTTGGTTCTTTGAATCGTTATTTGTTTGTGCTTGAGGATTCTACGTTTAACCAAAACGATACGACCTACACCATTTATTACAGACCGAGACTCAATAAGAATTTCGATGGTCTAACAGGACGATTATTCATAAATACCAATGGTTATGCAATAGAGAAAGTTGTTGCTGAACCATTTAATAAAGATACTTCCGGAATTGATATTAATATTATTCAAGAATATCGATTTACGAATAATACAAAGTGGTTCCCCTATAAACTTTCGACAACAATCGATTTAAAAACGGCAATGATAACTTATGGAAAAGAGAAAAATCAATCGGGGTTTCTTCAAGGAAAAGGTTCAACCTATATTGAAAGCGTAAGTTTTAATCCGAAAGAATTGGAAAAGGAGCGATTTAACAATGTATCCATTCAAACCTCTGATAAAGCCAATAAAATTTCAGATACAACCTGGGATCGCTTACGTCAAAATAAATTGAATTCGAAAGAGTTAAAAACCTATCACGTTGTTGACAGTTTCGCTAAAGCTGAAAACCTTGATAAGTACCTCTTTTTTGCTAAAGTGTTGGCAACAGGTAAAATACCCGTTTCTTTTTTTAATATTGATCTAAAACGAGTTTTTAATTATAACGCCTACGAAAAGTATCGATTTGGACTCGGAATAGAAACTTCAGAAATATTAATGAAACCACTTCTTTTTGGAGCCTACTTTGGTTATGGAACAGGTGATAAAACGTTTAAGTATGGCGGGTACTCGACGCTATTTTTACATAGAAAATCGGAAACCAAACTGAATCTTTACATTCAAAAGGATGTTTCGGAAGTAGGAGCGACAAAACCGTTTTTTTCACCTGGACTATTTTCTAACGAATCATTACGCTATCTTTTTGTTTCGAACATGGCAATGCAGGAAAAGTATGGAGCTACCTTTTCCACTACGATTCGCTCTAACATGGGAATCCAATTGGATGTAAACAGACACAATCTCAATTTCAAAAATGGTTACCAATACAATGGTTTGTCAACCTTTAATGCCTTGGAAACTTCCTTGATTTGGTCGTGGAATATTCGAGAAAAGGTAAATTTAATTGGTAATCAACGCGTTTCGATGGGTACAAACTACCCGCGACTTCAGGTTCAGTTTGATAGAGGTTGGATTCCAAAAGATTATACTGAATTTCTGAGTTATTCACGATTGAATTTATCAATTAGTCAAAATGTTACTGTGATTGGTATCGGTAAATTATCTTGGAGTTTTAAAGGTGGAATGGCAAACGGAAATGTTCCTTTGAATTATTTTTTCGCTTTACAAGCATCTCGTCAAAATTGGTCGGTATCGGTTCCGAATTCGTTTGAAACGGTTGGCGTCAATGAATTCTATCACAAGAAATCAGCATCGGTATTTACGCGTTTTACATTTAACGCCATTCGAACGAAGGCAAAATGGAATCAACCACAATTCGGGTTTCATTATGCTTATGGAATCGGTGAATTCGAAAATAAATCAGAACACAATATCGAATTTAAATCAATGGATAAGGGTTTGCACGAAGCTGGAATTTTTTTAAGTGGAATTTTCACCAATGGAAATTCAAGCATTGGATTAGGTTCTTTTTACCGGTTTGGATATTATTCAAATGAAGATTGGAAAAAGAATATCGTTCCGAAAATTGTCGTTGGGTTTACTTTTTAACGAATTCTCTTAAATCTACATTCTTCACTCCACAACGAACTTTTTAATCACACTCACTTCGTTCGAAAAAGAATCCATGTATTTAACTTTTAAAAAATAAATTCCGGAAACTTCTGGAGGATTAACTTCTGCGAAACTTTGATTGAGTATTGAATTCTCTTTGATTTTCTTCCCATTTGGATCATAGAGTTCATATTTAAATTCATTGCCTTTATCATAAGGCATTCGAATCGTTAGCTGTTGATTTTCTCGAATGGGATTAGGGTAAACGATAACTTCATCGGATGCTTGATTCAGAAAAAAATCCCGATCGAAATCAAACATATAAAAACCCGTATTTCTATCAGATACTAAAATTCGTTCACTTGGCAATAAAGCGTGAATTCCCCAAGCGCCCCACATTGAGAAACTATTTGTAAGTTCATTGTCTATGTATGTGTCATATACTGCAACTTCCCTTGGAGGATTCAATCGCAAGTCATAAATTCTCAACCCATCATTATAGTAGGCGATAAAAGCAAATTCATTCGTGCATTGGATGTTGTGTGCGGTTTTGTTATATGGTGAATTCGGTCGACCAAAATACGATTCAATGTCGATTGTAAAATCACTTTTTAATTTTGCTTTTTTAACCATCGTTCCTGCTGTTTCATCTGCAAATACATAGGTTTCCCCATCCGGACAGAGCCAACCTTGGTGGTTATAACCTTGCTGCTGATATACTTGTAAATTGCTCAAGTAAATGGGATTGGTCGGATTTGAAAAGTCGTAAACTCGAATTCCATCGTAACCGCAATTCAGAATAGCCAAATTATCTCGAACGTAAATATCGTGCACATCTTGAATTTCCTCTGGACTTTGCCACAGAAGGGCTGGATTTGTTGGATCGGATAGTGAATAGACACGAAGCGGAATCATAGATGATTCAATATTGTTAATGACTGGAGTAACTTGGCACATGAACAATAACTCATTCAACGAATCGACAAATAGATTATGCGTTTTTCCAAACAAGTTGTTTCTTAAATCCGCAACTAGATGAACCGAATCTGGTAAATACGATACATCAATGATTTGTAAACTGCTCGGTCCATCATCACAAACGGCGTAAACGTAATTCTTAAAATGTTTGTATTCCCGATTGATAGCTTGGGAGGAAACAAAGCTGCCAGAAACAAAATCAATGAATTTGAATTTATCGGTTTCTGTTAACTCAAAGAAATGAGCTCCTTCAGTTGAACCAATTATTCCATATTCTCTTCCAGCTTGTTCAAAAGCCCAACACCCACTATATCGAACTTGACTTGTATTAGTTAGAAGAGTATCCGAAAACCATTGATCCAAAAGAGTTACATTCTTAATCTCTTGCGCTGAAAATTGAAAAAGGAAGAAACAAAACACGAAAGTTAGAAACTTCATGTTGTAAAAATAAAGTAAAATGGAATTGAAAGCACTTGATCTTAGTAGCGAATGCTCAAGTTGCTGTATTTCGTAAATGATTTACCGCTCAAATCTTTTGCCGTAATGAAATAAACGTAATTTCCTACAGAAGCTTTTTCTCCATTCAAAGTTGTTCCATCCCAATTAAAGTCCAAATCGGTCGAAGTAAAAATTGTTTTTCCCTTTTCATCCAAAAGCACTAAAGAAAAGTCAGTAAGATCAACTTTTGGAATTGTAAAAAAGTCATTATTTCCATCACCATTAGGCGTAAATACGTTTGGTAAGCTGATTTTAATGTCGCTTTGAATTGGAGATTGCTTTGAATTTGGATTTTGATTTGAGATGACATTTTCAACTTTCGGGTTAGTATTATCTTCCATAGGCGGAATTAAATCTTTAACTTCCTTCGAGTCTATGCCTTTAAATTCAGAAATGGAATTGTTCGGAGTGGCATCAAACGGATTTTCATCTGTTTCAAAATTGAACGCAGGTTCAGGGGTCAACAATTTATATTTATCAACGCTCGTTTTAATTTGAACATCTGAAAATTTAGGTTGGTTAATTTCCTTAATTCGTGACTCTTCTTTCGTTTCAACAACGGATGGTTTTTCGATTTCTGTAGTTTCTTGTTTAGGTTTTATTTCATTTTCTGAATTCGAAACCGCAAACCAAATTCCAGTCGCAACAACCGCTGTTAATGATGTTCCAATAATTAATTTGGCAATTAATGATAAACCAGTTGAAGCAGCAGACGCACCAATGGAAGAAGAAACTGCAGACCAAACTTCAGGACGAACAGGTGTCTCGAATTTGGACAGTTTTTCTTGAAATAAATCTTTAATAAAATCCTTTTCTTCCATTTTATCTTTTTTCAATGCGATCTCTCAAATATGCCCTAGCTCTTAAATACTGAGATTTGGATGTGCTTTCCGTTATTCCGAGTTGTGCGGCAATTTCTTGATGCGAATAACCTTCAATTGCGAACATGTTGAAGACGATTCGATAACCATCAGGCATTCGTTGAATTAATTTCATTAGATCTTCAGCCATCAAATTTTCGGCGATGAAACTGTTTTGCTCCAATTTATATTCAACTTCTTCAGCTTGTACGTCATTCAAAAACTTTGAGTTTTTTCGAATTTGATCCAAGCATGAATTCACAACAATTCTTCGTATCCAACCTTCCAAAACACCTTCATATTTGAAGTCAGGAAGTTTGGAGAAAATTTTCACAAATGAATCTTGCAGTGCATCTTCGGATTCTTCGGTTTTTTTCATGTAACGCATGCAAACCGAAAACATCTTAGGGGCATATTTGTCAAACAACGCTTTTTGAGCCCGAGAATTACCCTTAATACACTGACGAACTAATTCGTAATCCTCCATGACTCAAAAACTATGACTTTTATTGTTTCGAAAAAGTTGCATCGGTTTCCTAAATTCCTTTTTTATTGGGTAATTTCGTTTTGTAAAATAAATGCTTTATGAGATTAGTTGTATTATTTCTACTGATTTTTGTATACCAAATATCTTTTTCCCAAAATTTAAAAGCAATAAATGAAGGAAGATGGAAAGGCGAACTTGCAATGAACGATCGATTATTTATTCCTTTCTCGATCGAATTTTCTTTCCAGAATAATAAAGTTCAAATGGAAATCGTGAACGCAGATGAGCATTTAAAAATGACTTTGAAATCAGAAATGGATTCCGTCACCGCTTTATTTCCTGAATCAGAAGCCTATTTAAAATTTAAATTGTCACAAAATAATAAAGAAATCAGAGGTTATTGGTTGAATCCGAATAAAAAATCACCAGTAAAAATCCCGTTCAACGCCTGGAAAATCAATGAAATTATTCAAATGGCACCAAATACATCCAATATTTCTGGGCGATGGAAAACAACATTCAGTCCCAATTCGAAAGAACCAGAGAACGCCGTTGGACTTTTTGAACAAACTGCAGGGACAGTAAAAGGAACTTTTTTGACAGAAACAGGTGATTATAGATTCCTAGGCGGAACAATAGGTAATAATAAGTTCAGTTTATCTACATTCAATGGTTCATGGGCCTTTCTATTCGAAGGGAAAGTGGTTGGTGATTCTCTATATGGCGAGTTTTACAGTGGACAAAGTTTTCAAACTACTTGGGTCGCAACTCGTGATGCGCAAGCTCAATTGAAAGACGAGTCGACTTTAACGTATGTCATTAATGAAAAGCCTTTTCAATTTCAAAATGTTAAGGATTTGAAAGGGAAGCCATTCTTGTATCCGAGCAAAAATCTAAAGGATAAAGTTGTCGTTTTTCAAATCATGGGAACTTGGTGTCCGAATTGCATTGACGAAACGAAGTACTTAAGTGAGCTATACTTGGAATACCAGAAGCGGGGAGTGGAAATTATAGGGTTAGCATATGAAAATGGAAACGATCAAAATGCGCAAATAAAGCGATTGAAAGCATTTCAAAAAAGGATAAATGTTCCCTATAAAATATTGCTGGCAGGAACCAATAGCAGTAAATTAGCTTCCGAACAATTTCCAATGCTAAATGGAATCATGAGTTTTCCAACCACAATAATTATCGACAAGACAGGCAAAATCAGATTCATTCATACCGGTTTTAGTGGGCCGGCAACAGGAGAATTCTATAAAGAATTAAAAGAGGTAATACGATACGATATTGACGATTTACTTGGACTTTTGGAATAAAACAAATCGTTCTTAATGAATTAATCTTAAAAGACTAAACATTATTTGATAAACTAAATTCTAACTTTACTGAATGAAACGAGTCCTTTTTTTAGTTGTTCTTTTTGCAATTTGCATTCCCATTGGATATTTCCTGATTAAACCAAAAACACACAAGGACTTACCAATTATCAATCCAATTGACGTTCAAGAAGAAATGGTTGATCCGGAAATGTTGCGTATTGGTCACGGACATACAATCGGCAATTTTAGCTTTCAAAATCAAGACAACAAAACGATAAATCAAAGAGAAATTGAAGGTAAAGTGTTTGTCGCTGAATATTTTTTCACGACTTGTAAAAGTATTTGTCCAATTATGAACCAGCAAATGAAGCGTGTTCAATTGGCTTTTAAGGATAATCCGAATTTCAAAATATTGAGTTTTACAGTAGATCCAGATGTAGATTCGGTTGAACAATTAAAACGATATGCCAACTCGCACAATGCAGTTAAAAATCAATGGCATTTTTTAACAGGAAAGAAAGATGCTTTATACGGGTTGGCTAGAAAGTCATTTTTTATTCTAAAACCCGCTGAAGCTGCCAATCAAGGCGATGTAGGTAGCGATTTTATACATACGAATAATTTTGTGCTTGTGGATCAAAAAAAACGAATTCGCGGATACTACGATGGAACTTCGCAAAAAGAAGTTACTCAACTAATCAGGGATATAAATCAATTATTTGAAGAGTAATTTCTGCTTGCTCCATCAGCATTTTTCATAACATTTTCAGCGTATCTTGTAATTCCGTATCTTTGTAATACCTTATGAGAGCAAAGAAAAATAATTCGCCCAAAGAAAATGCTTCTGTGAAGAAACCATCGGCGAAAGGAACGACGGAAACCAAGAAATCGGTTACCGCTCGCGATAAAAGAAAATACATCGACTTTAAAATAAAAGTCAAAAAAGGTGATCCACTTCCTTCTTTCCGAGAAGATAATATTCGACTGAATAAATACTTGTCCAATGCGGGAGTTTGTTCTCGTAGAGAGGCTGATGTCTTGATTCAAACCGGAGTTGTTTCTGTTAATGGAAAAATTGTAACGGAGCTAGGTTATAAAATTCAACCCGATGATGTGGTTCAATATGACGGAGAAACCATCAATGCTGAGAAAAAACGATACGTTTTATTAAACAAACCAAAAGGATTCATCACGACAATGGATGATCCAGGCGGAAGAAAAACGGTAATGACTTTAGTCAGTAAGGCCTGTCGTGAACGTGTTTATCCCGTCGGACGTTTAGATCGTGAAACTACTGGACTCTTACTTTTTACAAATGATGGGGATATGGCGAAAAAGCTCACCCATCCGAGGTATCAAGCGCGAAAATTGTATCACGTTGAATTGCATAAGCCTGTTACCAGAGAGGATTTGGAAAAACTGTTAAAAGGCGTCGATCTCGAAGATGGAAAAACAAGAGTTGATAAAGCAGAATATGTTGATGATGCTTCCTCCCGTGAGATAGGAGTAGAACTGCACTCCGGAAAAAATAGAATTGTTCGACGACTATTTGAGTCATTGGGATACAACGTAATTAAACTTGATCGTGTGCAATTCGCTGGCTTGACCAAAAAAGATCTTCCTCGTGGGATGTTTCGACATTTAACAGAACAAGAAGTAGCTTTTTTAAAAATGACTAAATGAAGTTGATTTTATTTTTTTTCAGTTCATTACTTCTATTGATATCATGCGGTACGAATAATGAAAAGTTTAAAACCGTAAATCCAAATGCGGAATATTTTTACCCGATTGATACAATCCCAAAAATTTATTTGTATCGAGACATTGCGCATGGTCTTGAGGAAGAATTTCATCGCATTTACGCGATAAGTGACTTCGCTGGAGAACATATTGTTGTTGAGAGATATTCTAGTGATGGAAGGATTTTGGATGCCATAAATTACAATGTTGATTCACTTACCGTATTTGATCAAATGGTGGTTGATCGATTTAAGAAAAAGGAAAAAGCCCGCATTTACAAAAACATACTATTTCCAATGGATTTGAAAAAAGAATCTTGGTTTGCTGTAAAATTTAAAGGAGTTGTTGATTCTACATTGATTTTTCGTGAGGTAAAACGTAACTTTAAAAAACGTAAAACCATAACAGTGATGGAGGAGGAAGAATCCGAAGCACTTGTTTTTGAGGATTTGTTGCGACAAACTGTTTTAAATCCATTTACAAAAAAAGAACAGGCTTATGAAGCCAAACAATTAGCATACTTTGCTAAAAATTATGGGCTAGTTGAATGGCACAGTTTAAATAAAAAAGTTCATTATCGTTTGGAACGAATCTTAACCCAAGAGGAATTCGTTAAAATCATTGCTCCATGAAAACTATATTTTTATTAGCATTAATTTCTGTTTCTTCCATTTCTTTTTCTCAATATAAAAGAGCAAAGACGAAGAGATCTTGGTCAGCGGGAACTCTTTTCTTTTATTGGGGTTATAATCGAAGCTTTTACACGAAGAGTAACATCAATTTCAATGGACCTGGTTATAATTTTACCTTGAACGGAGCAAAAGGTGTTGATAGACCTACTACAGATATAGGCACCTATTTTTCTATCAAAGAATTAACTGTTCCACAGTTCAATTTTCGACTAGGTTACAACATAAAAAATAATTGGGCGATTTCGATTGGATATGATCATATGAAATATGTTTTAGTTGATAACCAACCGTACACCCTTTCTGGAAATATAAATTCAGGTGTGGATGTTGTTACAAATTGGTCTGGAAATTATAACAATGAGCCTGTTGTTACCCAAGAGGAAACGTTTCATTATGAAAACACCAATGGCATGAATTACATTCGTTTTGAGGTAGCTCGGATTGATCAGTGGTTTAGAAGTCAAGGCGGTGAATTTGCCTTTTCATCTTCTTTTGGATTAAGTTCAGGAGGTATTTTAAGTTTTAACGATTTTACATTTGCAGGTAGAAAAGATGTTCAAACGGTTTCTATGTCTGGCATGGGAATCTCTGCGCATGCTGGAGCTCGGTTTGAATTTTGGAAACATTTTTTTGTACAAATGAATGGTGCTGCGGGTTTTTTAAATCAGATAAATGTAGATACTCGCCCAAATGATTACACATCCAATGCGAATCAAAAGCTTGGATATTCGGCAGCAGAAATAGTAGCTGGAGGATTATTCTATTTTAAGCCGAAGAAGGGCGGTTGCGACAGTTGTCCACAATGGGGAAAGTAAGATGAAGTTTTTAATCGTAGGCTTGGGAAATCCAGGTGCTGAATATGAGGATACTAGGCACAATATCGGTTTTAAAGTTGTGGATGCTATTGCCAAAGAATTAGGTGATTCATTTTCATTAAATCGAGCAGCCCATCGTGCCGAAGTTAGATTTAAAGGCAAAACCCTCGTTTTAATTAAGCCAATTACCTTCATGAATTTATCTGGAAAGGCAGTAAATTATTGGCTTCAAGCGGAGAAAATTCCTATTTCAAATTTGTTAGTTATAACAGACGATATCGCTCTTCCATTTGGCAAACTAAGATTAAAAGGAAAAGGAAGCGATGGTGGTCACAATGGACTGAAAGATATTCAAGCGACATTGAATACTACTGATTACGCTCGACTTCGATTTGGTGTGGGAAATGACTTTGCTAAAGGCCGGCAGGCTGATTATGTTTTAGGTCAATGGACAAAAGAAGAGGTTCTAAATTTACCGGAACGGATTTCTATATCAACAGAATTTATCAAAAGTTTCGCAACCCAAGGACTTGAATTGACCATGACCAATTGGAACGGGAAGTAAATTTTTTTGTTTAAAGTT
>JBMLTP010000217.1:0-20263 GCA_049239885.1 Crocinitomicaceae bacterium | reverse complement strand
TTTTTTACCGAAGTCAACTCACTATACACGAATATAAAAATATAAACCGCAATAGCCGAAATAAAAGCTAAAATCAATCGATCGGTACGGTTCATTACACGCTTCATCTTGTCAACTTCAAGTAATGATTTGTTCGAATAAAATAATAGGACACTTCATTTTCATTAATTAAAGTTAAGCAATCCTTTTCAAAAGGCTGAATTCGATCATAAATGATTGGAATTATCAGTTTACCCGAGAAATCATATAAACCACATTTTGAACCTTTTGTAACAATATAAAATTGATTTTCAAAAACTTTAATTGAATTAAATTCGACAGGAAGAACGGATGCAAAATTGTAATCCCAAAGACCACTCAACCCATTTTTCTGGACTAAAATTCCTCTTCCATGCCAATCCTCTAATAAATCGAATTCGTAAGATTTAATGATTTTTCCTTTGAAATCAACCAATCCCCATTTAAAATCTTTAATAACGGGTATCGCATTTACATATTTTGAAGTTGATTCCAATGAAGGTTTGTAGGCTAGTTTACTTTTTTCGTCTATAAAACCGTATTTACCTTTCTTTTTAAAAATAGCGAATCCTTTTGAAAACTGAGCTAATTCCAAGGCATTTGGAAAATACTCTGTCGTAAAATCAAATAATTTACTGCCATCCATTTTAATCCATGAAATTATTGACCCCATTTTAGCTACTGCAGTACTATTCTCTGGGTTCAATTCAGATATTTCATCGAAAATGGGTTCTGTTAATTTTATTCCGTCCGTGGAAATAATTCCTTTTTTTCCGTTTAATGAATAAATAAAAATACCCTTATTGAAACGTTGAATTTCATCAAACTGTAAAGAGATCTTAACATTCAAACTAGAATCGATCACGCCAAATTTATCATTCATTTGAATAATTGAATACCCTTCAAACAAATCTCCAACTTCCTGACAATTAAGATTAGAAACACTCGTTAGGTTTTTATCTAAAAAACGATAAGATGTATCCATCAAACCACTATAAATCCCATTCGAAAAATAAACTAAATCGTTAAGATAATTTGATGAAATTTCCTTTCCAAATGGATCAATCAAATTATATTTCTCATTCAAGGAAACAATGGCTCGGCCATCCTGAAAATCAACAATTTCATCGTATTTGAAATCAACTACAAGTTCATTTTTCTTGTTTATTACTCCAAATTTCGAATCCTTCAAAACAACAGCCAATCCGTTTCTAAAAGGCCCAACCTCATCGTATTCAGGGTTAATAACAATAGTTCCAGATGAATTTATATATCCATATTTTTCATCAATCGCAATCGGAAAATAGTTTTCGTAAAAAACGATTTTATCTTGCTTTAATTCCTCTTTAAATGGGAAATCCGGGTATTCCTTTTCAAATGAATCAAATTTAGATAGGTCAAAATCGGACAAGTAATTTCGGTAAAGTTGCCTCCAAGCTTCATTGACATTCCCATTTTGAGGATATTTTGTTACGAATTTCTCATAGTCTTTCAGTTCTCCTGACGCGGTCGATAGTTCGTAAATTCGGTTTTCAGCCTCTGGAATATGAAAATTATTCGGAAAAATCGAAATAAATCGTTCGTAGTCAGCGATGTTGCCAGAATTAGTGGTTTCACGATACTGCTGATCTTGCAGCATTATTCGAGCTTTTTGAGCATAAACTGAATTCGGGTAATTACTTAGAAAAAGATTTGTTGAAGCGCTTGAATTTTGATTTTTCGATTCAAAATAAGCAATGGAATCGCGCAAGAAAACCGCTCGTTCAATTTGCCTTGACCAACCGTTTTTGTCAATGAAATTCTGTAAACCCAACTCGGTCAAATTCAGTTGTTCAACCTCAAAAAAAGCATCGCTTACAGCTTGCTTCCACAATTGAATTGAAAGTGAATCGAAATTATGTTTTTGATATTTTTCTCTTTTCTTTTGAGAAATTAGGGAAAATGTTTTTTCTGACCTCAAAATACACTGATATGCACTATCCAAATTAAGGAAGTCGTGCTTGAGGTATAGTTGTGTAAGACCAAAGTAAGAGATGGATGGATTTTTCTTGGCAGCTTTCACGAATAAGCGATTTGACGTGAAATAGTCTTTTCGATTCAATGCATTGAAAGCTTTGTCAATTGGATTTGACTTTACATACCAGAATTGCAGAAGAAAAATTAAAAAAACGAAACGAATCATCATCGGATTTTCAGATTCAAATCTAATTACTTTCAGGGAACGTACAAACCGGAATTGGTGTCATTTTATGTTGATTTGCCGAATTAAATCTTTTATAGATTTCAATTACTTCTTTTTGTCTTTCAGTTAATTCTTCCCTACTATTCAATTTAATATATTCCATCGCCCATTCAAGTTCAGGATAAGTGGCGCCAATCTGATCTTCATCACTTCTACCATCTGCCCAAAGGCCATCAGTTGGTTTCGCAGATAAAATTTCTTCAATCACACCCAATTTCTTTGCCATTTCAAAAACTTCTGTTTTATATAAATCGGCAATTGGACTTAAATCCACTCCCCCGTCTCCATATTTGGTAAAGAAACCAACACCAAAATCCTCAACTTTGTTTCCTGTACCGGCGACCAAACAACCACTTGCTTGTGCAACAGCATATAGCGTTGTCATTCGAAGTCGTGATCGGGAATTGGCCATCGCCAAACCATTTTCCTCAATATTGAAGGGCATTAACTTTTCGAATGTAGAAAATATTCCCGTTAAGTCTATTTCATGCGATGAGACGTTTTTGTATCTCTTTAATAAGTCATCAATGTGATTTTGAGCACGACTATATTCAGCTTCCGTTTGACGAATTGGCATATTAATTAAAATAACCTCTTTACCTGTTTCAGCGCACAATATAGAAGTTAAAGCGGAGTCAATGCCTCCAGAAATTCCAACAACAAATCCATTCGATTTAGATTTTTCGGAGTAGGAACTCAACCAATCAATTATAAATTGAGCTTTATCCAACTTAGAATAAAATTGAAACTTTCAATAGAATTTGACTCAAATTAGCGTTGTTCGAAAAATAGGTTTTACTTAGCCCATTATCCAAATAAAATAAAGATTTGTTATCCGTTTTTCGATCTAAGAAAACAGGAGTAATACCATAAAAGTAACCTGCTTCAGCAACTAATACAGTTGAACCCACAAAATTCCATTCAGCACCTGCGGTCAATCCAACCGAACCGTTGTAGAAAAATGTTTCTCCTGATGCTTTCATGTTTGAAAAATCTACAGCTTGATTCGTTTGTTTATCTATCCCTGAATCATTCATTTTGTTTGAAACCAAAAAATTGTTTCTCACACCAAATTTACCGAAGTAGCGAAAATCGCCTATAAAATCAGTTCTGAATAAAAACATTAGGGGAATCGTTACATAAACAGGTTTTTGTGTTCTTGATTGTAATTCAAATAAACTGGAATTTCCATTGGATTGATCAGAAGTCAAAATTGATTTGTCATCGTAATTGTAAAATGATTGTTGAGCTGGCTGAAATTTAAATGAACCAAATTCAAACTCTACACCATAAGCCAAACCAAGATTTTTCGAATTTTTAAATGATGAGTGAGCCATTATACCAATTCCAAGATTTGACCCAACACCATCCGAATTCATTTTATTGGTTCCCATTCGCAAAATATTTAAGCCAAAAGTCCCTGTCAATCCGGCTTGTGTTTTTTTATCTGCGACTCCTTGTCCCCAAGAAATGGTTATTCCCAATAATGCGAGCAATGTCAACGACCACAATTTCATTTTTCCTGTTTTCATGATTCTTATTTTATATTCTTAATTTTGGTCAAAAATAAGAAATTTCGTGAATTATAAGTTACATCTAATTTTCGCTTTGTTTTCTTTGGGTTTATTTGTTTCTAGTTGTGACACGAATCAATTTGATGTAGACATTTCTAATGTTGAATTGAAAATGGATTTTATCAACCTTGATTCGATGCTTAAAGTGTCTAATCAAAACGAGTTAATCAAATTGAGAGCTGAATTCAAGAAAAATAAATCCGATGTTTTGGACTACAATGTCGGATATTGTTTGCACATCAATTTGAATAATGACACTGCCTTTTACAACGGAAAAAATAGATTTTATACGAATGAATACATTGTTGATTTGGAGAAATCCATTTCAAAAGAAAACATTCTTAATGAAGCGCGAAAAAAAACCATTTTAGACGGATTTAAACGCCTTAAAACTTTTTTTCCTTCAAAGAAAATCCCCAAATCAATTTATCAAATCAATTCTTCATTCTCATCAAGCGTTTTTTCAACTGATAAAGAGATAGCTATAGGTATTGAACGTTATCTGGGACCTGAGAACAAATTGATAAAACAGCTTCCAAGTCAAGAATTTTACGAGTGGATTAAAGAAATTATGCGCTCTGAATATCTTGAACGTGATGTAATGGCAGCTTGGTTAATGACCAATTATATAGAGGAGACTACAGAAAACTATGCAAGCGAAATGATTCGTTGGGGAAAAATACTTTTCATAGCACGAGTTTGTCTTCCTGAATTGGAAGAGCGATTTATCTTAAGATACAATCAAAAGCAATTTGAATGGGCTCAAAATTCTAAAAAATCAATTTGGAAGTATTTTGTTGACAATGAAGTTTTGTTTAAAATTGATGAAGAAACACGAACGAATTTTCTCAGAGAGGGACCTTATACCGTCGGTCTCCCTGAACAAAGTCCTGACAGAATTGGTCAATATATGGGTTATGAAATTGTGTCAAATTATATGAACGAAAAAGAAATTTCACTTCAAAAATTGATCAATACACCTTACAATGAAATTCTTCAAAAATATAAGTTAGATTAAACATGGAAGATAAAATAACCAAGAAATCAGAAATCAATATACAAGTTGGCTTAAATTCAAATAATTTGCCAATTAAAATGAAATGGAATGCTAGTGATGGTGGTATTTCCGATAAACCAGCGAGCGCTTTTATGCTGTCAATTTGGGATCCATCTGAAAAGAATACAATGAAAATCGATCTATGGACGAAAGAAATGACGGTGGAAGAAATGAAACAATTTTTTCATCAGACTCTTTTAACAATGGCCGATACATTCGAAAAAGCCACCGGTGAGCACCTAATTTCAGAGGATTTGAGGGACTATTGTTATCACTTTGCAAGCAAAATGGATATTCTTCCTGAAGAATGAAATTTGTATTAAATAAAATGTCGACTGTTAATTCGGATGTGGTTCAATATGCATTCGATATTTCAGACTTAAAAATCAGTTTGAATGATTATTTAGGAAAGCGCGTTCAACTGAATTGGACAGGGATCATACAATGTCGTAAATGCGCTAAAAACACCAAAAAATCATTTGGTGAGGGCTTTTGTTATGCTTGTTTTGTTTCTGCGCCTGAGGCAAGTCCTTGTATCTTGCATCCCGAACTTTGCGAAGCCCATTTGGGAAAAGGACGAGACTTAGAATACGAGGAGAGAAATCACAATCAACCTCACTTCGTTTATTTAGCCGCTACAGACATCGTAAAAGTTGGAGTTACACGCAGTACCCAGATTCCAACGAGATGGATTGATCAAGGAGCAAAAAAAGCAATTATCCTTGCGGAAACGACAAATCGTTATCAAGCCGGATTGATTGAAGTTGCCCTAAAATCAGTTTTCGCGGATAAGACGAATTGGCAAAACATGCTCAGAAATATAAACGACGATTCAATAGATCTTGTCGAGGAAAAATGGAGAATGGAGGAAATATTACCCTCAGACATGTTGGACTTTCTAACTGACGACGAGGAAATTTCGGAGTTTAATTATCCGGTTTTGACTTACCCAGAAAAAGTCACTTCGTTGTCATTTGAAAAAACACCTCAAATCTCAGGAACATTAACTGGAATCAGGGGGCAATATCTTATCTTCGATAATGAATTTGTAATAAACATTCGGAGACAAACCGGCTATGAAATAGAATTGAATGCGTAAGTTGATAACAACGATTTTGGATTTCTTCTATCCTTTGGTAAAACGATTTATGCCGAAAGAGACTTATTATTACGCCACTTGTGGAGGAGGCAATTTGGTTTTAGGTTGGATTTTATTTTTCGTTTTTTATCAGTTTGTTTTCATGAAAGAAACGTCACATATTTATCTTAGTTGGCTCAACAACAAACACGTGGCGATTTCGGCATACACCTTAAGTTCTTTTACAACTTTTTGTTTTTCATTCACGATAGGTTTTTTGTTAAATCGATACGTGGTCTTTACCAAAAGTGAATTAAAAGCAAATACTCAATTGTTTAGGTATGGTTTAAGCGCTTTGATTTCTTATACTTTAGGATGGATTCTTCTGAAATTGTTCATTGAAACCTTCTCCATGTTTCCTTCAATCGCAAACATTATGGCTTCTTGCATCATCGTTGTCTGGAGCTACATCATGCAACGAAAGTTTACCTTCAAATAAAGGATTTAGGTTTGATTGAACTAATTTTACACTTCTTGATTCAAAACTTTAGCGTATAGCATGCTAAACTTTCGGCCTACTTCCGTGTAACTAAAATTATCCATCGCATAATCTCGAATTTCCTTCGAATTGAAATTTACTTCATTCTTTACAAAACGATTGATTGCAGATTGCAAAGCCTTTTCATCTCTTGGATTCACCAAAATGCCATTAAATTGATGCACATGCTCAGGAATTCCATTGACATTGGATGAAATGACAGGTTTCCCGCAAATCATCGCTTCCGCTATTACGCAAGGAAAGTTCTCGTAATTACTAAACATCAGCAATGCATCCGAATTTTGAATCATTTCCGCAACTTCACTTGTCGTTTTGGTTGAATGAAATGTCACATAGGTGTATAAGTTTAAATCTGAAGCTAAGTTTTTCGCGTATTCAATATCTCCGTCACTGACAATATCCAATTTTACTTTCACATTTTGAGTTTTTAATTCATTCATTACGCGAAGCATTCCTGACAAATTTTTGATTTCATCTACTCCTGTTGAGATATGAATCAATCTTTTAATATCTAAATTTTGAATTTCCTTGGGAAGGAATAGTTTTTCATCCACCACATTTGAGATAATCTCGAATTGACTGGATGGGCTCAAAATTTTCAAATTTTCCTTCAAGTTTCTACTTACAGGTAATAAATACTCAGCATTTCTTAAAACCAATTGACAAAGTTTCATAATTGGTTTAGGGTATGCGTGATCACTATTTACATGGAATCCACTTGAATTTTCAGTAACGACGTATGGAATCCTGTATCTTTTTTTCAACCAATATGCCCAAATTCCCAAAGGATAAACAATATTCAAATGAACGATTTCCGGAATTCCAATTTTCTCTTTCACAATGTTGAATCCAAGTTTGAAAGCCTTTCGATGAGCTAAAAAATTCAGGAATTTGTTCAGTGGAAAACCTGAAGTTTTCTTCGGGTAATAGATAATTATTTCTGTAAGTTTATCTTTAGGATTTACTACTACTCGATGATCTTTCGATGTTTCATCGGGAAAAATGGATAGCGTAACAACATCATTGAAAATTGAAATTGCTTCCGCATGTTTTTGAACGAAATTACCCAGGGTAGGTTTAAACTCATTTGGATACCACGAACAGATATTCAGAACTTTAAATCTCCGATCCATTAAATTAGACTAAATTAAGCTCAAAAGCCGATTTTACTTGCTCCAACGCAAAATCTATTTCCTCTTTTGTCGTATATCTTGAAAATGAGAATCGAACGTTTGGTCGTGTCGTGTCTGCTTTAATTCCTTCCAATACATGTGAACCCTTGGTTGCTCCAGATGTACATGCACTGCCACCACTAACAGCAACTCCTTTCAAATCCAATGTAAATAAAAGCATTCCAGCTTTATTCGTTTTTGGAAAACAAACATTTAATACTGTATAGAGCGATTTTTCAGGATTAATTTCTCCGTGAAATTCAACATCAGGAAAAAATTCTTTCAGCTTTTCAATCATATATGATTTCAAGGATTGAACATGATTTTGATGTCCAGAAACATCTTCGTAAGCTAGTTCAACTGCTTTTGCCAAGCCAACTATTCCATAAATATTTTCAGTCCCACCTCTAAGACCACGTTCCTGAGAACCACCATGAATGAATGAAGCTACTTTCGTTTTCTTATTGACATATAAAAATCCAATTCCTTTGGGACCATGAAATTTATGTGCCGCGCACGTAATGAAATCGATATCCAAATCTTGTAAGTCAAACGAGTAATGTCCCATAGTCTGAACTGTATCAGAATGAAAATAGGCCCCGTATTTTCTGCAAATTTCGGATACTTTTTTCAGCGGAAGCAAAGTTGCAATTTCGTTATTTGCATGCATTAAAGACACTAAGGTTGGAATTCCGTCCTGTAAAATCTCCTCCAAATGGTTTAAATCAACGTTTCCTTTGTTGTCGATATTAACCAATTTCATTTCAGCATGACCATGATGGGAAAGCGACTCGACGGTATGTCCAACCGCATGATGTTCGATGTTAGTTGTAATAATACGTTTAACTCCCAATTCAAAAACAGACGCGTGCAAAGCCATGTTATCAGCTTCCGTTCCACCCGACATGAAGATAATTTCTGAGGATTGACAATTTAAGAACTTAGCAATTGTTCTGCGTGACGTTTCAATCAAAGCCTTCGCATTACGACCAAAAAAATGAGTTGAGGATGGATTACCGAAATTCTCCTTAAAAATAGGTAACATCGCCTCAACGACTTCAGTTGCAATTGGTGTAGTCGCTGCATTATCAAGGTAAACACGCATTCAAAAAAGTTTTGTCAAAGATAAGAATTTCATTTTAGCTCGATTAAAAAGCTCCTTCCTTTATTGCATCCACCAATGATGGATCAAGCAATGTACTTGTGTCTCCAAGATTTGAGGTATCACCTTCAGCAATTTTTCGCAAAATCCGTCGCATTATTTTTCCGCTTCTTGTTTTTGGTAATCCCGGTACAAACTGAATTTTATCAGGTTTGGCAATTGGGCCGATAACTCTTGTTACAGTTTGAAGAATATCTTTTTTGGTTAATTCCGAATCTCCATGAGCATCTTCTATAATTACATACGCATAAATTCCCTGACCTTTGATATCATGAGGATAACCAACGACAGCACTTTCAATGACTCCAGTATGCATGTTTATCGCGTTCTCAACTTCCGCTGTTCCAATTCGATGTCCACTGACATTTAATACATCATCTACCCTACCAGTTATTCGATAATTCCCGTTTGAATCTCGATAGCAACCGTCGCCAGTGAAATACTTATTTTCATAAACAGAAAAATACGTCTGACGACATCGTTCGTGGTCGCCATAGGTTGTTCGAATCATCCCCGGCCATGGAAATTTAATACACAAATTCCCCGAAACATCATTTCCTTCAATCTCTTTTCCTGAGTCATCCACTAAGCAAGGTTGAACTCCAGGTAATGGTAATGTCGCATAGGAAGGAATTCCCGGAGTTACATTCGCTAAATTGGAAATCATAATTCCTCCGGTTTCTGTTTGCCACCAGGTATCAACCACCGGACAGTTTTCTTTTCCGATATTTTTGTGATACCAATGCCATGCTTCTTCATTGATTGGCTCTCCAACAGAACCCAATACTTTCAATGAACTCAAATCTTTATCATTAATTGTATCGAGCCCAAATCCCATCAAACTTCTTATAGCTGTTGGTGCTGTATATAAAATATCCACTTTGTGTTTTTGTACAATTTCCCAAAAGCGACCGGCATCCGGCCAAGTTGGTATTCCCTCAAACATGAGTGTCGTTGCTCCTGCACTTAATGGGCCGTAAACAATGTAACTATGCCCAGTAATCCAGCCGACGTCAGCAGTACAAAAATGAACTTGTCCAAGTTGATATTGAAATACGTTGACAAAGGTATAATTTGTCCAAACCATATAACCCGCTGTTGTATGAACTACACCTTTTGGTTTACCTGTGGAGCCTGATGTGTAAAGAATAAAAAGAATATCTTCCGCATCCATTGCTTCGGGTTCGCAGTACAATTGACCTTGATTAATTACTTTTTTCATTTCGTCACTCCACCAAACATCGCGTCCTTTCAGCATGCTAACTGGTGTATGTGTCCTTAAGTAAACAATGACTTTTTTCACCGTATGATTTCCAACCAAAGCGTCGTCGACCACATTTTTCAGCGGAATATCTTTAGCTCCACGAAAGGCTCCATCACAAGTAATTATAAATTCAGCTTTTGCATCTTCTAAACGATCAGCAATTGCCTGTGCTGAAAATCCACCAAAAATCACTGAGTGAATTGCTCCAATTCGCGCACAAGCCAACGTTGCAATTGCCAACTCTGGAATCATCCCCATGTAAATGCAAACACGATCTCCTTTTTTTACACCATTGTTTTTTAGCACGTTCGCAAATTGATTCACTTGATCGTAGAGTTCGCGATACGTTAAAACCAATTTTTGTTCTTTCGGATTATTGGCTTCAAAAACGATAGCAGGAACATCTGATTTATCCGATAAATGACGATCCAAGCAATTTTCTGTAATGTTGAGTTTTCCACCTTCGAACCAGTTTACTGATGGATTTTTGAAATCCCAATTCAAAACATGGTCCCATTTCTTTTTCCAAACAAAATGGCTCGCAATTTCTGCCCAAAATTCTTCCGGTTGCTCCACGCTTTTTTCATAATGCTCATTATACTTTTCAAGCGATTTTATTTGATAAGGATAACTCATTTTTTACAGATTTGAATTAGCTAAAATTAATGAAAGAAGTGAAAGAAATAACCTTAATTAAATAAATTTCACACTAGAATTGTATCTTTGACTGCATAATCGATAATTACGTATGGAGTTTCAATTCAAATTGCCTGATAGAGATTTATGGAGAGAAAAAATAATCTCCGAATTAAAGGAAAACAGAGATAGAATCATTTACAAAAATGAAATTGAGCAATTTGAATTTGATATAACAACAAAAACAAATAATTCAATTGAGTATTCGGATAATCGAAAATCAAACGAATGGAAAAATTGCTTTAAAATTGAAGTTAAAGACGAAATTCAAGCGAATCAAATCTGTCTAAAAGCATTGATGCATGGTGCGGAAAGTTTGTTTTTTGAAATTAACGGTTCGAACACAGATTGGAATAAACTTTTCAAGGATATTCAATTCGAATATATTAAATCAAGAATCTCGTTTTCAGATCGAAATGAGAAACATTCCTTCGAAAACTTTATCCGTGAGAATAAGATTCAGAATATTGACTTGATGATCGACCCACTGATTAGTGGATTCGATAAAAACGATGGTCAAAGTATACTACTGAATGGTTTTGAATTACAACAAATTGGAGCCAACTCATGGCAAGAAATTGGTGCTTTACTTTCAACATTTCACGAAATTTTACTTAAGGATGGTTTGAAATTTAATTTTCACCTCGGAATTGGGCAAAATTACTTTTTAGAAATTGCTAAAATAAGAGCCTTAAAATGGCTATGTCAACATCTGTGTAATATCTACCAACTTAACCCGGAGATTCATTTCAGTGCTGAGATTGGATTTATGAACAAATCACTAAAAGATCCTCACACCAATCTATTGCGACAAACTACCGAGGCTATGGCGGCAATTTCAGGAGGTATTTCAGAACTTACAATTCGCCCTTGTGATGACTTATCTGCAAATGGATCCAACGATTTCTCGCGGAGAATGGCCTTAAATATTTCCAATATTTTAAAGGAAGAAAGTTATTTCGATTTCGTAAAGGATCCGCTTAAAGGAAGCAACATTATTGAATTATTAACAGAAAATATCGTTCTAAAAGCTTGGGATTTTCTGCGTAAATTGGATGATTTTAAATCAATAAATGAACCATCTAAAATCGATCTAATAACAAATTGCATTTCAGAAACAAGAAATAAACGATTGGAAATCTTCAATCAAAGGGAGTTAGAGTTAATTGGAATCAATTCATTTGTTAATTCCAAAGAAGAAAAAAATGCGTGGTCGAATGCCAAATCTTATCTGAATTTACCTTATTTAATTTTCGAAAACATAGCCTAAAATGAAGCGTAAAGAACTTGGTGAAATTAATTTTAAGGAATCGGAAGTTGATTTAACAAATCGTGTTTCATTTGAAACAGCGGAAAACATTTCTATTCAGTCTGAATATTCCAAAAAAGATGTTGATGGACTTGAACATCTTAATTATTTATCTGGTATAGAGCCTTATTTAGGTGGACCTTATTCGTCGATGTATGTTTCAAAACCTTGGACTATTCGTCAATACGCTGGATTTTCAACAGCTGAAGAATCAAACGCTTTTTACAAACGAAATCTAGCAGCCGGACAAAAAGGTCTTTCTGTGGCTTTTGATTTAGCTACTCACCGAGGATACGATTCAGACCACCCCCGTGTAATTGGCGATGTTGGAAAAGCAGGTGTGGCAATAGACTCTATTGAAGACATGAAAGTTCTTTTCAACCAAATTCCACTGGATGAAATGTCCGTATCAATGACTATGAATGGCGCTGTATTGCCAATTATGGCATTCTACATTGCAGCAGCCATGGAACAAGGAGTTGAGATTTCGAAGTTATCAGGCACCATTCAGAACGACATATTGAAGGAGTTCATGGTTCGAAATACCTACATCTATCCACCAGAACCATCAATGCGAATTATTGCCGATATTTTCGAGTATACTTCCCAAAAAATGCCAAAGTTCAATTCGATTTCAATTTCAGGTTATCACATGCAAGAAGCCGGAGCTACAGCTGCAATTGAATTGGCTTATACTTTAGCAGACGGAATAGAATATTTACGAACAGGTTTAAAAGCAGGTTTAAAAATTGATGAATTTGCACCACGATTGAGTTTCTTTTGGGCTATTGGTATGAATCATCACATGGAGATCGCGAAAATGAGAGCCGGAAGACTGCTTTGGGCTAAACTAGTAAACGAATTTAATCCAGAAAATAAAAAATCAACTGCACTGCGAACCCATTGTCAAACTTCTGGATGGTCTTTAACAGAGCAAGATCCGTTCAATAACGTGGCACGCACATGCATAGAAGCTATGGCAGCTGCCCTAGGCGGCACTCAATCATTGCATACAAACGCGCTTGATGAGGCGATTGCTCTACCCACTGATTTTTCGGCGAGAATCGCTAGAAACACGCAAATTTATATTCAAAAAGAAACAGGTATAACATCCTTCATTGACCCATTTGCGGGCAGTTATTACGTGGAGAAATTAACTTCAGAATTGGTTGATGAAGCTTGGAAATTAATTCAAGAAGTTGAAGAATTGGGCGGCATGGCAAAAGCCATTGAAACTGGAATTCCAAAAATGCGAATCGAAGAAGCAGCTGCCAAGAAACAAGCTAGAATTGATTCTACCAAAGATATTATTGTTGGAGTAAATCGTTATCAAGTAGAAGAACAAACGGAAATTGACATTTTAGAAATAGATAACTCCAAGGTTAGAACGAAACAAATTTCTCAATTAGAGGAATTGAAATCAACTAGGAACAATGAACTTGTCAACAAATTATTAATTCAACTAGGAGAAATAGCACAAAACGGGGAAGGAAATTTACTCGAGACAGCTGTTGAATGCGCTTTGGCTCGTTGCACGCTAGGGGAAATTTCACTTGCGCTTGAAAACAAATATGGTCGTTATAAAGCCACAATACGAGCGATTAGTCAAGTATATTCAAAAGAAGCCATGAAAGATGAAGATTTTCTTAAAGCGATCGAAATGGTCGAAACATTTAATAAACTTGAGGGAAGAAGACCTCGGATTATGATTGCCAAAATGGGGCAGGATGGTCATGACCGAGGAGCTAAAGTTATCGCTACAGCATTTGCCGATATCGGTTTTGACGTTGACATCGGGCCATTGTTTCAAACACCTGAAGAAGCTGCAAAACAAGCTGTGGAGAATGATGTTCACATACTTGGCGTTTCGTCTCTTGCGGCTGGACATAAAACCTTAGTCCCCGCAGTAATTGAAGAATTGAAATCAATGGGACGTTCTGATATAATGGTCATTGCAGGAGGGGTTATACCTCAAAAAGACTATTCATTTTTAGAGGAAGCTGGAGTATTTGGAATTTATGGACCAGGCACTAAAATTTCGAAAGCTGCACAAGAAATTTTAAATCTGCTAATAACAAGTCACCAATAATTTTTAATTTCGGCATAGAAATTGAATGAGGTTCTTAAAATTTATAAAAAAATGAAAAACATTAATTTAATCCTATTTCTTTTAACTAGTTGCTTAGCAATAGCTCAGCCAAAACTGTCATTTACAGAGTCAAAGTCAATTCTAATTTTAGATGACGAAAATCAAAATGAGAATCAAGTTACGTTTAAAGCAAGTTTTATAAACGATGGAACAAAGAAAACCAGCATGCTTTGGACAATTTCTGGAACGAAGGAAAAAGATTGGAAATTTGTAAAGGGAAATGAAAAACTTGATCAAATAACGGTTGAATTCAATAAAGTTGGTGTTTATTCAGTTTCTAATACAGTAACTTTCAACAAAAAAATCACTCTCAAAGATGGCACAACGGAAGATGAGGAGGATGAGATTTCCGTGGAAAAAGAAAACGTAATAACAGTTACGAACAATTTGGATGAATTAACACAAATTCATGCTGACAGCAACTTTATTAAGTTGGTAAAAAAAGCATCTGACTATGTTGTTAAACCAAAATACGCGAATGATCCTACCCCTCATATTTTTCTCGCTAAAGGTTACTACGGAATGTATAGAAAAGACCTTAAGGATGAAGCAATTCCTGATCCATTGGATGAAGCAATAACTTCTACGGCAACGGCAATTGAAATGGATATCAATGGTATTTTCAACACGACAATTCATAAAATATGGTTGAACAAATTTCAAAATGAAATTGCAAGCATCAATGTTTTATTTAACCTTGAAGAAGAAAATAACTACCCTGTTTTTTACCAAGGTGACAATGCTGAAAGAAAGTCCGAAATAAATGATCAAATGATGGAAGGAATTGAACAATATACATCAATAACAAAAAATCCTTTAGCAAGCAAATTCCTCGAGGCGGCGATTCGATATAATATGAAAGATGTTAAAACCTCCACTTTGATTTGGAAAGAGGAAACAAAAAATTTATTAGCCTTAGAAAATTTAGATAATTATACGGAAACGGATTTAAAAGTATTAAAAATAGGACTCATACTAAGTGCTCAAATGCTTCAGAAAAATGAAAAAGATGGTAATGCAACTGAAGCATGTAAATTACTCAACAAAGCAAATGATTGGTTTGGAAAACAAAAAGACTTCTATTCGTATTACGAAAAAGTGATGAATAATTGTCAGCCGAAATAAACAACCAACGTTTCATAAAACTAATTAAAGGGGATTACACATTCCCTTTTTTCATTTAATTTCGTTAAAATGAAACAGATTCCAGCGTTTTTCAAAAATAAATATTTTATTACAAGTTTGGCTTTTTCTATCTATTTTCTCTTTCTTGACGATCTAGATATCATAACAATTATCAATCAAAAAAGTAAGCTTTCAAAACTACAAGCACAACGCGATTTATTGGCGGAAAATTTAAAAGAAACCAAAAATACGCTTAAACGATTGAAAAATTTAAATTATCTGGAATCATATGCGCGGTCGCAAAAATTCTTCAAAAAAGATGATGAGGAAATTTTTGTAATTACTTTCGAGGAAAAGAAGAAGAAATAGGCATTATACCAATTTTGCGATTTGGGTAATAAAAAGATAAGATTTGTTCAAAATTATACCCGTATTTAGCCATCCCCATTGCTCCCTCTTGACATAATCCCACACCATGTCCAAATCCCTTACCCTGAAGAACCAAAAATTCTCCTTCTTTTTTGCAATTGAAAAAGGTTGATTTCAATTTAAAGTCTTCCCTCAAATCTCTCAATGGAATTCCATAAACAGGATTAATGTAAAAAGCTTTCCGTTCTTTCTGTTCAAAATTCACAGCGAGAGAATAACTCAATGAGTCCCAAGATGGGAAGTTGTATTTGCTTTCTAAAAAAGAAAACCAATCTTTCAACGGTATTTTTTTGATCCAATTTGTTTGAGAAGTATGAATACAAAACGTATCCTTAAAACTAGAAAAACCTTCCATTTTTTGATTCCAAACTAGGTCAGGCTCACAAGTTTGTCCACCACAATTCGCATGAAAAAAGGTTGAGGCCAATTGATTACTGGAATCATACAAAATAATTTGTCTTGTATATTTCACGGCAGTATCTATTAAACTTGATTGATTTCTCTTGTGAAAATACGCTTGACAATGCGTCCCATCGCATAAATTAAATCCAGATGATTGGTGTTTGTTCCAATACTTTACGGCATAGGTTCGGCTTATAATTGCTTGTACCTTGTAGTATTCTGTTTTTTGACCAGGTCCTGCCTCTGATTCAACAACTCCTTCCAAATAATGCTCAAGGTCAATTTCATTTACGACATCCAAAAATCCGTTTTTTGTGCCAACGACGAAATCACCTTCATATAATCTCGACTTCAAATTTGGCTTAGTCGGTTTGATTTCCAAAAAATTTTCATTTTTTTCAGATATATAAGCAAGGTTTAATGAACGATTTACGAGATTCCCATTTATCAACACATCGATTAAATTATTATTGATTTTCATTTCTATAATATCTTCTGCCGATGCCTTGTAAATTAAACTTGTGTCAGAAAAAATGAAATAATTTCCGTTTTTAGGAGTAAATTTCAAATAACTGATTTTTTGAGAATTGTACAAACCAATTCGGATTTGTTGCGCCGTTATAAGGGAACAAAAAGATAAGCAAAACAATGTAAAACAAAACCTAATCATTTTTAATTACCACTACCAAATTCGAACCAAATTTTTTCAGCAACCCGTTTTGACGAACCATTTTGACCTAATAACTGAATTAATTGATCATAATCATTAAGCATTTTTTCTCGCTTCCTAGAATCATTTTGAATTAAATTGAGTTCATTTACAATTTGTTCAGAATTACAGTCTTTTTGAATAAGTTCACGAACAACTTCTCTTTCAAGAATTAAATTGACCAGAGAAATGAACTTTATCTTTACTAGCATTCGCGCAATCAAATATGACATTCTAGAGCTTTTGTAACATACAACTTGAGGAACTCGAAACAAAGCAGTTTCGAGCGTCGCTGTGCCCGATGTAACAATAGCCATTTCGGCACTATTCAATAATTTATATGTTTCATTCTCAACAAATCGAACATTATTCGAAGCGTATTTCAAATAATAATTCAATGGTAAATTTGGTGCACAAGCCACCACCGTTTCGAATTGAGGAAAATGTTTGGCAGCTTCGAGCATAATGGGCAGCTTTCTTTCTATTTCCTGTTTTCTGCTTCCTGGAAGAATTGCCAGAATTGGTTTTTCCGATGTTAGCTTATTGTTGTTCGATTCATTAAACCGAGTGATTTCATCAAGCAATGGATGCCCACAATACTCTACCTCAACCTCAAATTTCCTGTAAAAATCTGGCTCAAAAGGTAGTATGGTATACATCTTTGTGACATTTTCCTTAATCTGAAAAATCCGAGACTGTTTCCAAGCCCAAATTTGCGGGGAAATATAGTAAGCAATTGGAATACCTTCTTTCTTCGCCCACTTAGCAATCCTCAAATTAAATCCTGGATAGTCTACAAGAATCAAAAAATCAGGTTTAAACTCTGAAATCTGATTTTTACAAGACCTAAAATTTCGCATTATGGTTTTAAGGTTCAGGATGACTTCCTTGAAGCCCATGAAAGCCAATTCAGAAATGTGTTTTTTAATCCGAACTCCTTCCTTCCTCATGCGATCGCCTCCCCAACCAATAAATTCAATATCCGGTTGTATCAATTTCATTTCGCGAATTAGGTTGGCGGCGTGCAAATCACCCGATGCCTCTCCTGAAATCACAAAAATCTTTTTACCCGAATTCACTTAATGATGTTTATGTAAATCATGTATGGAGCGTACAACAAAAGACCGATAATAATGCCTTTCGTGTATTCATATTTGTCACGATTTAAAAAAATATAAAACCAAATTAAATTCGAGATCATTGCCAGAGACAAATATTTGCTTTGGAACTCAGAGTAATATTTAAACTGTGACCAAAAGTATTCAAAAGTAACTCCTGAAGAAATAGACATTATCAACAATACAATTGGCAAAAAGACAACGGGTGAAGTAACGCCAATTAACAAACCAAGTGTATTTTCTCTGTTCCAATTAAGTTTCATAAATTCCAATTTTCAAAATGAGTGATTTCGTTGTATGCAGTCAAATCGTATAACGTGGGAACCACACTTACGTATCCATCCTTGAGAGCATGTAAATCAGTATCAGGTCTTTTGTCAACATCAGAAAATTCTCCTGTTAACCAAAAATAAGTTCTCCCGAATTGATCCTTCCTTTTATCGAAACGATCAGCCCAAAAAGCATGCGCTTGCTTACAAATCTTAAATCCTTTTATTTCAGATTTATTCAATTTTGGGACATTAACGTTTAAACATACACCTTTAGGAAATTCTAAATTCAAGGCTTTTTCTATCAATTGAGATGCGAAATGCTTGGTGGCTGAAAAATCAGCGTCAGCTTCATAATCAGCTAAAGAAAATCCAATTGAGGAAATACCTTCCATTGCACCTTCAATAGCGGCAGACATGGTGCCAGAATACAAGACATTCGTTGAAGAATTTTCACCATGATTTATTCCCGACAGGATAAGATCTGGTTTTCGATGCAAAACTTCGTATATGGCTAATTTCACACAATCGACTGGAGTTCCTGAACAAGAATATGCTTCAATTTCACCAAACAAATCAACTTGAATGAGTCTAAGAGGATGGTTAATCGTAATGGCATGTCCCATTCCTGATTGAGGTTTATCGGGAGCAACAACGACCACCCTTCCATAGCTAGAGGCAACTTCTGCTAAAGCATGAATCCCCTTTGCAGAAACACTATCATCGTTAGTTACTAAAATTAATTTATCCTTGTTCACTGTTGAAATTTGGAATTCAAAATTAAATTAAAATAACGCAATAATATTTACTTTTATCCTTACATATGAACAATTTGAAATTAATAACCGAAAATCAAAAACTAGCCTTTTGCATGGTTTCTGTAGCTCCGTTGAGAAATGATTCAAACGATAGCTCTGAGATTGTTTCACAGCTTATTTTTGGAGAACCTGTTGAGGTATTATTATATGGAGAACCTTGGGTGAAAATTAGAACAATTCTAGATGGTTATGAAGGGTTTGTGGACATTAAACATTTACTTCCCTTAACAGAAAAAGAATTCAAAAAATGGTTGAATGAATTTTCATACCAGCAAGAAAGCACCAAATTTATTATTGCACCGTGGGGCAAGCAACTAGTCTCAATAGGTAGTCTAATATCAAGTGAGCCGAAATTTAAAATTGGTGAATTTCATTTTTCGCAACACATTGAAGAATTAAAAGTCACTAAATCGCCTGTTGAATTAGCAAAAGAATTACTTAATGTCCCTTATTTATGGGGAGGAAAAAGTGTTTTTGGCATTGACTGCTCAGGTTTTGTTCAATTGATTTTCAGACTTCATGATTTTAATCTTCCGCGAGACGCCTACCAACAAGCGGAAATTGGTGAATTAATTGAATTTCAAGATTCTAAACCAGGCGACCTTGCCTATTTCATTAACAAAAATGGCAAAATCATTCATGTAGGTATGTTAATTGAAAATTCAAATATCATACATGCATCTGGAAGAGTTAGAATCGATCAACTTACCGAATCAGGAATTTATAACGCCGATTATGATAAAGAAACACATCAACTTCATTGCATAAAACGTGTTTTTAATCATTCCTAATATTTGACATTTTACGATCGATTAGACATTTTTTCAGATATTTGCATTCAATACCTAACTTATGAAAATACTTATTACAGGCGGAGCAGGATTTATAGGAAGTAATCTGGCTAAAAGATTAGTAGAAGACAAGCATGAAGTCGTCGTTCTTGATTCGCTTTTACGTGGTAACAAATTAGACAAAGAAACATTTGCCAAAATTAAATTCATCAAAGGTGACGTTAGAAGCCGTCAACTTGTTATGGATGCGTCGCAGGGGTGCGATGTAATTTATCACTTTGCCGCAGTTTTGGGAGTTGATATTGTTGCTGACAATCCTGTA
>JBMLTP010000216.1:0-11335 GCA_049239885.1 Crocinitomicaceae bacterium | reverse complement strand
ACCTCCAGCTACACCAACTTTAAAAGTACCTGGTTGACGAAGCATCAAAGATGTTGTCATGAATCCACCAAAAGACCAACCATGAACAGCCAATCGATTTCCATCGACATAAGAAAGGGATTTCAAATAATCAACGCCAGTTAACTGATCTTCCATTTCAACATCTCCTAATCTTCGGTGAATTTGAGATTCAAAGGCGAATCCACGCTCAGCTGAACCACGATTATCAAGCGTAAAAACGATATATCCCTGATTGGCCATCCAATGCATCCAAAGATTTGCTCCAGCTAACCAAGAATTAGTAACCATTTGTGCATGTGGACCACCATAAACATAAACTAAAACCGAATATTTTTTGGAAGAATCGAAATTCGAAGGTTTGATCATTCTGTAATACAAATCAGAGCCATCTTTTCCCTTTAATACACCAATTTCTGTTGTTCCGACATTGTATTCGTCCAATTTTTCTTTCGATGTAATAAGCAATTTTGCAATTTTACCATTGCTTGTCCACAACATTGATTTGTAAGGAATGGAAGTACTCGAATACGAATCACAGTAATAGGCTCCATCCGAACATAGCGAAAATGAGTGTGTGCCTTCCTCTCTTGTAATCAACTCATTGTTTCCATTCAAATCAACTCTGTAAATTAACGTATTTGTTGGATTGGACCCTGTAGCGGAATAGTAAATGTACTTTTTGTCTGAACTCGTTTCCAAAATCTCTTTCGCTACAAACGTATTTTCAGTTAGCTTTTTCTTTAATTTCCCATCAAAATCATACAAATAGAGGTTATTGAATCCATCACGCTCTGAAATCCATATAAAATCGTTTGATTCGGAATGAAAATACGCAGAATGCTCGGGCTCAATCCATTTTTCATTGGTTTCCTCGAAAAGTGTTTTAACGAATTTACCTGATTTTGAATCGTAAACATTTAACCACATGTGATTTTGATCACGGTTTACCTCAGCAACAACAATAAATTTTTCATCAGGTGTAAAAGTTAAATTGGTGAAATAATCGTCTTTTGTTCCACGAGGATTTATGTAAACTGTTTTTTTCGATTTTAAATTATAGATTCCAACCCTTGGCTCCTCGGATTTTTGTCCTGCCATCGGGTATTTGATGGAAACAAGTTCGCCTGGAGTGGCGTTAATGTCTAACAGGGGATAATTGTGAACATTGGTTTCATATTTCTGATAAAACGCCAAGTAATTTCCGTTACTTGACCAAAAAATACCACCCGAAATGCCAAATTCGTTTCGAGCAATCGATTGACCTGAAACAATATTTTTATCCTTGTTTTTTGTAACGGCTTTTCCGTCAAGAAACAAATTATTTTCAATCGTGTATGCGAATTTATTTGATTTTGAATGGTATGAGTGATTCTCTGATTTTTCAGGAGAAGTTTTTAAAATTTGTCCCGTTTTGGAGGAAACATTCCACTTAGAAATTGTCTGACCATCATTTAAGAGAATCTCATTTTCTGAAAGCCATGACATTCCAAAGAAATTCCCATAAGTAGTTTTTAAACTTACGTTTATGTAGTCAATTTTGACAAGTTCTAATTCTTTTTCACTAGAAACAGATGACTTCAAAAGCGTTTTCCAGTCTGCAGAACAATAAGAATAATCATAAGTAGTTGGAATCCAGAGAAAATTGTTAATACGGTCTGGAGAAAGCGCCCGTTGCTTTAAAACAGATTCTTTCAGTGTCAACTCTTTTTTCTGAGCTAAACTTAATGTCGATAGGAAAATGAAAAGGGGAAAGATTACTTTGTTCATATGCGTTTTATGAATTGATTAAAAAAATGTTCGATTGGTCGTCCGACCGCAAAGCAGTCCAAAACGAGTTGATCTAAATTAGGATCTAGTATAGTCTCAGCAGGAAATTCCTGAAAGAAATACCATTTTTTATTATAAATAAGCGGTTCTTTGGAAGCGGCTTCCTTCAAATATGCTGGAATAACTTTGTTCTTCTCCCCAAAAATAGATCCGAAATGGGATTTAAATTTGTTGGAATTATAGATTTTTTGAAATTCAACGAGGTTATTTGCAATTCCTTCGCGAATCAACTCCAAATCCTCTTTTTCAATTTCGTAAATTCCTCCGTAAACACGCACGTGTTCAGGTCCAAATTCAAAATAAACGCCATTAACTGCCTGACTTTTCTTGCCGTTCGGAGCAATTACCGCTGAGCATTGCAATTTATAAGGTGATTTATCTTTTGAAAACCGAATATCACGGTTGATTCTAAAAACACAATCCTTGGCCAATAAATCGTTAAATGCTGAATCACTTTGAGCAATTTTGTCAATTAGATGTTGCGTGAAGGCAGAAAAGGGTTTTTTAATGTTTTCCTCGTAGCGCTTACGGTTCAAATCAAACCAATCTTTGTGATTGTTCGGCGCCAACTCAATGAAAAAGTGTAAGTAATCTTCTGTAAAAAAGGCCATATCTTACAAAAAAGTCATAAAAAGCGGAAAAGGAACGCTTCCTTCAACGGTATAAATAATGTCGCTAGAAAAGGTATTTCTTCCTTTATATATGTGTTCGCCGTCGAAAGTGTAAATGATATCACTACTGAACGTGTTTCTTCCTTTATAAATGTGCTTACCATCAAAGGTGTAAAGAATATCGCTCGAAAACTGATTTCTTCCTTTGTACAAATGTTTACCGTCATAGGAATACAAAATATCGGAGCTGAAGGTATTTCTTCCTTTGTAAATGAATTTTCCATCCCACGTATATAAAATGTCGGATGAAAAAGCGTTTCTTCCTTTGTATAGGTGTTTCCCGTCAAAAGAATAAAGTATGTCTGAACTGAATTTGTTTCGACCAGAATAAATGCGCGATAAATTATCTCCCATAAAACTGAATAAAGTCAATAGAGAAATAAATAAAATTGATTTTTTAAACATAACTCGATAAAATTAGAAAGAATAACGAAACTTAAAATCATTTATTAAATTTCGAATAACTCCGCAGTCATTTGTTACATTTGTCAAGATGAAAATTTCGGCTTCCATTTACAGCGATAAAAAAAGACCATTAAAAGAAGTGATTGACGATCTCGTCGCTCACCAAGTCGATTTGTTACACGTGGATTGCAATGATGATTTGTCCGTTTTTGAGGACATTCAGCGAATTCGAGAATGGTGTTCGTTGCCAATTGATTTGCACATCATTACTGAAAATCCTGAAAAATATTACGATTTATTGATTGAAAATCCCGTTGAATACGTGACTTTTCAATACGAGGATCTTAAATCTCAATTGAACTTGCCGTCCGAAATTCAAGGGAAAAAGGGATTGGCAATCACCACGCCGACTTCAGTTGATGTCTTTGATGCGTATGCTGATTTTGATTTTATTTTAATTATGGCGACTATTCCCGGGCAAAGTGGTGGCGTTTTCGATAAATTGAATTTTTCAAAGATTCGTCAATTCCGGAAAAAATATCCTTCCAAATCAATACACGTGGATGGAGGAGTAAACGATGAAGTATCGTTTATTCTTCGAAATATGGGAGTTAGTTCATCGGTTTCAGGGTCTTATTTGTTTAATGGTCCAAGTATTGGTCACGCTTTAATGAATTTAACCAAGCGTGAAATCGAATCGCATTATCGCATCGAAGACTTTATGATTCCATTATCCGAATGTCCAAATGTGAATTTAAGCACAGCAACTACGAAATCGATATTAGAGGAAGTGGAACGCGGAAACTTTGGATTTAGCTTGGTTACAGAAAATAATAATCTTTTAGTAGGTTTGGTTTCAAGTGCTGACATTCGAAAAGCTTTACTCAAAAAAATTGATGAACCAGCTGATATTCAGCCAACTGATTTGATAAATAAAAATCCGATTTCAATCAAATCTCATTCAACGGTTTATGAAATGTTACAGTTGATTAAAAAGTGTCCGTTTCCAATTATGTATTTACCGGTGGTTGATGAAAACCAAAATGCCGTCGGAATTGTTAATTTTGTCCACCTCATCAAAGGAGAAATATGATCATTCACTTAAAATCAACTGTAGACCAAGGTCTTGCAACAAAATTAGCTGAGGAAAACAAAGCTTTTCACATTATTTATAATGAAAAACACGTTTTAATTACCGGATCCGGAGTAAAGGAAGTTCCTTCAAATTTGGAATCACATACGGAACAGTTTTGGGTTTTTCCAAACGATATGCAATTGTCATCGCGAAAATACCAAAATGAAAAACGTGAAATTAGCTTTGGCAAAGTTAAAATTGGCGGAAATACAAATAACACAATTCTAATCGGTGGACCTTGTTCCGTTGAATCTGAAGAACAAATCCGTTCAGCATCCGAATTACTTGTTAAATTAGGATTAACTACTTTGCGTGGAGGTTGCTACAAGCCAAGAACGAGTCCTTATTCCTTTCAAGGACTAGGTCTTGAAGGTTTGAAATTGCTTGCGAAAATGCGCGAGGAGTATGGATTAAACGTTATTACAGAAGCTCGCGACGCAACGCACATTGATGAAATCATAGAATATACGGATGTCATCCAAGTTGGAGCGAAGGCGATGTACGATCAAGGAATTTTACGTGCTTGCTCGAAAATCAAAAAGCCAGTTTTAATCAAACGTGGTTTCGGAACTACCTTGCAAGAATTTGTTCAAGCTGCTGAATTTGTGCTTTCCGGAGGAAATGAAAACGTTGTCCTTTGCGAACGTGGAATTCGAACATTTGAAACAGGAACTAGATTTACACTTGATTTGTGCGGTGTAGCATGGCTGCAAGAACATACAAATTTGCCAATTATTTTAGATCCTTCACATGCCATGGGTTACGCCTATGGTGTTCCGAAGTTATCAAAAGCGTGCGTTGCTATGGGTATAGATGGCCTTTTAATCGAAGCGCATCCGAATCCGAAAGTGGCCAAATCGGATGCTGCACAACAATTAAACTTCGAAGAGTTTGAAAACTTGTTAAAAGAACTACGTCCTGTTGCACAAAGTGTTGGATATCAAATGATTTAAGAATGCATTTAGAGCAAAATATTAAAGGTCTTTGCGTTAAATTTGGAATCGAATTCGATGATTTCTTGAACGATTTGGATGTTGAAAACGTGCACGAATTAACAATTTACGATTTGGAAGCGGTTTGTGAAGAATACGAAGTTGATCTAATGGCTTTGCTTTTCAAACCACTCTTTCGACCTGAATTGTTTAAAGATAAATTGAGTAGAATCAAATTGTTAATTCTCGATGTAGACGGTGTGATGACAGATGGCGGCATGTATGTTTCCGAAAACGGAGACCAAATGAAACGCTACAATACCCAAGATGGTATGGGCATCATGCACTTGACAAAATCAGGTTTTCAAGTTGGAATTATCTCATCTGGGTTCACGAACAACATGGTTCAAAAAAGAGCTGAATTACTTGGTATTCAGCATTGTTACGTTGGAAGAGATCCAAAATTGGAAATATTAAACGATTGGTGTCAGAAGTTAAATTTCAAATTGGATGAAGTTGCCATCATTGGAGATGACATCAACGATTTAGAAATAATGAAAAATAGTGGGTTGTCGATATGTCCAGCAAATGCCGTGAATACAGTCAAAACACAATGTCATATTGTATTATCAAAAAAAGGAGGCGATGGTTGCGTGCGCGAATTCATCGATAATTACCTCCTCAATAATCCGTTAGTTTAAATTATGAGTTTGAATAAATTGGGCGTTATCCGCGAAGGAAAGGTCCCACCTGATTTTCGGGTTCCACTGACTCCGAAACAATGTAAAGCCATTGAAACGCTTTATCCGAATGTAAAAGTTCAAGTTCAACGGAGTCCAATTCGAACATTCAAGGATTCAGAGTATGAAGAACAAGGAATTGAATTAGTTGATTCATTAAACGAATGCGATATCATTTTTGGTGTTAAAGAGGTACAAATCGCCGATTTAATACCGAATAAAACATTTGTATTCTTTTCGCATACAATCAAGAAACAGCCCTACAATCAAAAATTGCTTCGTGCCATTTTAGATAATAAAATTAGGTTAATCGATTACGAAGTAATAAAAGACAAACACAACAAGCGAATTATCGGTTTCGGACGTTACGCTGGAATTGTAGGTTGCTACAACGCCTTTTTAACATATGGATTAAAAAGTGGATCATATGAATTAAAGCCGGCTCATTTATGTCAAGATCGCAAGGAAGTGGAATCAGAATTGCAGAAAGTGAAATTACCAAGTGATTTTCGATGCGTTTTAACTGGATTCGGCCGTGTTGGACACGGAGCACGAGAAATTTTGGAACTGTTGCCGATTAAAGAGGTTACACCTGAGGAATATCTTTCAAAGCAATTTAACGAACCAGTCTATACGCAATTGGAAGTTGAGGATTATTACGGAAAATTGGATGAATCGGAGTTTGTCAAGAAGGAATTTTACTCAAATCCCGAACTTTTTAAATCTACATTCGATCGCTATGCTCCTCTTTCTGATATGTATATTCCATGTCATTATTGGAGTTCGAAATCGCCTATAATTTTACCAAATGAAGTTTTGAAAGCCGATTCTTGCAGATTAAAAGTAATTGCCGATGTTTCTTGTGATGTGGACGGACCAATTGCTTCTACCATTCGTGCTAGTAAAATTGGTGAATCCATCTACGGATACGATCCAAAAACGCAAACGGAAGTTGATTTTTTAAATGAAGGAGCTATCGCAGTAATGGCTGTTGATAATTTACCTTGTGAACTTCCAAAAGACGCCTCAGAAGACTTTGGTAATGAATTACTTAAGAATGTATTGCCAGCCTTGTTCGGAGAAGATACCGATCGTGTAATCGAGCGAGCTTCTGAAACGAATTTGAATGGCGAATTAATGCCTGATTTCAAATATTTGGAAGATTATGCGAATGGTGTTTTGATATCATAGGCTTAACTGAAAAATAAATCCTTATTTTCTGTAGATAAAAATGCCTCAGTTTCCCGAGGCATTTTTATTTGAAATTAGGAGAATTACAACTTACTTTTCAAGCTCATCCAACCGCCACCATTGTGAACTTCGCTGTAACCAGCGGACTTTAAAATTGACTTCGCAGAAGCACTTCGCATTCCTGAGGCACAACAAGTAATTACCACCTTGTCTTTTGGAATTTTACTTAACGACTGCTGCAATTGTTGCAACGGAATATTAATAGAACCATTTATGTGACCACCTTTAAATTCCTGTGGTGATCGAACATCCACAATCACTGCTCCATTTTGCTTTAAGGATTTATAATCTACCGACTTAAATCCGAATAAATTTGATAAAAAAGACATATTATAAACTCATTTGATAATTTACATCCAACCAAGAACCACCATTTTCACAATTCACCCCAAGTGATTTGAAATATTGAGTCGCTTGACCACTTCGACCTCCACTTGCACAACAGAAAATAATCGGTTGTTCCATCGCTTTGATTTCTTCAATGTGGCTAGTGATTTCCTGAAGTGGAATATTCACTGAACCTTTAACATGCCCACCGCTATACTCCGCTCTCGTTCTAACGTCGACGACCGTTCCTTTAATTGCCATAATTTAAAATTTAATAAAAAAGAATTCGTAAATTGATTGAATGAAAAATCCAAAAATCAAAGCACCAAATAACATTGTTAAATAAGGATTCGATGTAATCGCACAACCATTTTCACACGAATAAAAACGGTAATAAACCAATCCACCTAGCGCCCCAATTAAGTAGCTAAGCCAAGTTACGATTTTTTTGCGATTTTTCATAGTTCAAAATTAGGTTTACTTATTCTTATCGAATGTAGCTTTTGTTACAGATAAAAAATCAATTAAATAAGTTACTTAACTTTACAAGCTCAATAAAAAGAAAAAAATGAAACACGTTACCCTCGCAGCAATTGAAAAAGCGATAGAAATTGTCGACAACCTTGACGATCAGCAATTAGAAGAAATATCTACAAAATATGCGAAAGCTCAGCAATCTCTTTTGGACTATGTTATGTCTGCACCGGCAGAATATAACAACGATAAACTTGAAGGTTTGCTGATATATTATTTTTGTCTAATATGTGCGTGTTTCGAACAAGAAGGAATTCAAGTTCGAGCTATTACGGAGGAAGACATCGACGAATTAGAAGATCCTTATTTCGATATGCTCGACCAATATTTTGAAGAAGAAGACGAGGAAATAATTGAGTCGTTTTGCGATCAACCCTATTTAGCGCAATTCATGGCAATGGAAGTTTCCACGGAAGATAACGATGGTACAACCTTAGACGAAGAAACTGCTACACAACTATTTATCGTAACGCTTGCGATGATTTCCTTAATGAATCAAGCGATAATTGAAAATTAATTCGAGAGAATTGTTAATCGAAAACTGAATATTTGATTAACTTTGTGCTGGGGTAAGTCTTTTACGACCAGCTCCCTCTTAATCCTCCAGGACGGGAACGTAGCAAAGGTATGAGGTTGTAGCGGTGCGATAAGAGTAGCTTACCCTTTTTTCTTTCATTGTATTTTCCTTTTTTATTCTTTCAAATACCAACTAACTTGTTACAAAATGAATTATTTTCGTTTTTTAGCATTGTGAGAAGAAAATGGGATTAAAATATATTCATCCAGATCAATTCATTTCAGGATTATCCGAGTCACGTTATAGCAATTACGAAACAAACGATTGTGTTGTTAAAGCATTTTCGATTCTATTTGGAATCTCTTATGATGAAGCACACGGATTTACACGAGGATTTTTTGATCGAACTGAACGAAATGGAACTGGAAACTTCTCCAATTCGATGAAAAAATTGATTCGAAATAGTAATTTTTCTTTCAATGGTAATGTGAACCGCGTCAAATTAAATAAAGCATTTAATATAAAACAAATCCAAAATGAATTCCAACTTGGAGTCTATTTGGTAGTTACATTCGACCATGTTACCGTTTTATGTGACGGAGTATTTGTTGACTACCAAAACATATCAAAACCCAGAGACTTGGTTTATGAAGTGTTTGAATTCAGTGATTTTGCTCATCACGATGAAATTAGATCAAAAATTCACAAAAAAGAGGATTCTAAAGTTGGATGGTTTTTTATTGTTGTGGTCATTTTATTCATTGGACTTTTCGACCAACGAGATAAAGTGGAAAGAGATTTAATCAAACTGAAAATTTGGATTAAAAAAGAGATTTTCAAGAACTGAAACAAATTAAAATTTAATTAAATTCGTATAACTTAATCCCATTTAGATGCTAAATTCAGTAAGTCTTTTTCTACTTTTTTTCGCTTTTCTTTCTTGTACTGAGAATAAGTCACAAAACGTCTCTAGTAATGAGGGTGATGAAATTCAAAAAAACAAGAGTGAAGTTTTAGATATTCCCAAAATAAACTCGGAAGGAACAAAAGTACGCACAAGATTCAATGTTCCAAATGGATTTGAACGTGTGAAAAGCGATTCGAATTCTTTTGCAAACTATCTTCAAAATCTACCTTTGAAAAAGGATGGATCCCTCGTTCATCTTTTTGATGGAAGAATCAGAGAAAACGATGGCGTTTATTTGGGGGTTGTGGATCTGCCAATTGGAAAAAGTCATGAATGTGCCGATGCCGTAATGAGACTGAAATCAGAATATTTATTTACTCAAAAGAAATATAATCAAATTTCCTTTTTAACTGTTAGCGGAAAAAATCTGGATTATTTAACATGGCTAAATGGAAATGAACCGAATAAGGCGAATTTATGGAATTATTGGGAGAAATTATTTAACGTGGCCAATACAACCTCATTAAACAAGCAATTAAAATCCAAAGCATTAGAAAAATTAGAAATTGGTGACGTTTTTATCTATCCTTGGCAAGGAAACTCTATGGGGCATGCCATAATTGTTGTAGACAAATGTGTAAATGCAGTTGGCAATATAAAGTTTATGATTGCACAAAGTTACTGGCCAGCGAGAGAAATTCATATATTAAACAACCCCAACGACAATGGTTCCCCATGGTATGATTTGGAATTCGGAGAAAATCTTGACACTCCAGAATTGGATTTCACGAAAGAACAATTAAAGAGTTTTTAGTTTAAGTCTAAGAAATCTATGAAACAATTTCTTCCACATCTTTTATTCATGGTTTTAATACAATTATATTCATGCACGAATACATCGCACTCGAATATTGAAAAAAACATAGATCAGAATTCCACTAAAAGTGAAGATGATGATTTAGATGAGGAAGAACCTGTTGTAAAAGCAAACTGGCGAAATCCATTTATGACACCAATGGGTGCGGATATATCAAGGGTAATCAGAGGATATTACTTAGTTGGTGATTTCAAAAAAATGCTTCAATTCGTAATACTTCCAGATTGCTACCTCGAAGAAGAAATCATTTATTGCTTGCGAAAGTCGACGTGGGGTTACGAAATAAGAGCAAACAACCTCCAATGGCAATCTGATAGCAGTTTCATTCTAAACGTGAAAACTAACATTCAAAACACCCAGGGTTCAGAACAGTATTTGGGAAGAATTATAAACGATACCGCTAAACTGTATTTATTTCCGGAGAAGGAAACGCTTTTTCCATATTTCGGGAAAGAAAAAATTTCAGAATCATGTGATTTGAAAAAAATAATGAAAGCAGTGCAATTCGGTTTTAACGATGCCAAACTTTTGCCTGAATCTAAAAAATCCTTGGATAAGTTGAAAGACTTTCTAAACAAAAACGCCACCTTAAATGCTCATTTTATTGGACATACCAGTGACGAAGGTTCAGACGAATACAATCAAAAACTCAGTGAAGCAAGAGCAAAGTCTGTTGTGGATTATTTAGTTAGCAAAGGGATTAAAAAATCAAGATTGAGCTCCGAAGGAAAAGGAGCAATTGAACCGATTTCAACTGAGAAAAGGGAACTAAACCGCAGAGTTGAAATTAGACTTAGTCGAAGCAATATTCCTTAGCTTGAGGGATATTAATTTATTATAATCCATATTAAGCAGCCTTTTTCCTAAATTTGCCCTTTCAAAATCATAAAATGACAGTTTCCGAAATACGTCAAAAATTCTTCGACTTCTTTGAAAGCAAAGGACATCAAATTGTTTCTTCAGCACCAATGGTTGTAAAAAACGACCCCACTTTGATGTTTACCAATGCCGGCATGAATCAATTCAAAGATTTTTTCTTGGGTTATCAAACTCCAAAGGAAAGACGTGTCGCGAATTCGCAGAAATGTTTGCGCGTGTCAGGAAAACATAACGATTTAGAGTAAGTTGGTGTTGATACCTATCACAATACGATGTTTGAAATGCTTGGAAATTGGTCGTTCGTAGATTACT
>JBMLTP010000215.1:0-10936 GCA_049239885.1 Crocinitomicaceae bacterium | reverse complement strand
AGCTTGCCGATTGAACACCTGTATTGGAAATTAATGATATGTAATCCATTTAAATAAAATAGAAATGTAAAAAATGAGATCCTTTACCTTAAGGAATGCATACGAAATTAATAAAATATTGAAATTCTGTGTAATAAACTCGTAAAATAAATAACCAAAAATCTCATACTCTTTAGGATAATTTGGAGATGCAGTGTAAATATCGGAGAAAATCAATCGTATGATGCAATCGTAAAATTAAAAGGGGGTAAAATATCGTACTTTGAAATCGTCAATTTTTAATGACTACCTCTTCTTCTTCCCACCAAGTCTCACTCCACCAGTTAATTTAACAGTATAAAAAAACTGTCGGTAAACCAAGTCTGAAAAGCGAATCGATTTATTGTCAAAATCGGCGATTAAAAAGGCGAAATACTTCTTATTCGAATAGCCCCCCATGATTCGAATGTCATATCTTGGAGCCAATCCCAGAAATCCGCGGGATTGATGATCCAACCGATAAAACTTGGATTGAATAACGCCCCCAAGTCCGAACCAACCGCAGAACTGCCAGTTTTTTATTCGGTTGACATATGCATAACCAGGAATTAATCCGAAATCAAAAGCCGAATAGCGCGAAGCTGCTGTTTTGGAATTGTTTGGATCTTGAACTTGAATAGGAATGATGCTTGTACCTGCGTTATCGGCACCAAATAAATTTACGGTTCCTTTCACATACCACGTTTGAACAGGTTTGTTGTAGTGCGCTCGTTTCCCGTGCAATCCTTTGATTTTAAATTCTTTGTTATTGAAATACCAAGCATTCATGGCCAAATTCAAGGAACCAGTATTTGATTGAATAGAATTAGGTCGTTGGGTTGTGAGTGTTGTATCCCAACGATTGGCATCTTGAATGGAATAACCCAAAATTGATTTAAATTCCACATCAAAATGAATTTTTTTAATGTCGAAGTCGAATCCAAGATTATACTGCTTCGTTTCTCCAAACTGCTCTTTGTCTCGAAAATAACCAAGAATAGGTAGCCCGACACGAAGCGAAAACCACTTGTACGCAAATCCAATTCCTAAAAATGGCTTGTAATTGTTTTTATAGCTCAATTTCTCGATTCCATTCGGAAAATCGTAATGAAAACTAAATGGCGCAGTATTGAAACCAATATCCGAATAAAGAACCTTACTTCCGTAAAAATCCTCAAGGAAAATACTATCCTTTTGAGCAATACTTGTGCTGCAAAGAACTAGAATAAATAATTTACTCAGTAATGTTTTCAAGTCCCAAAATGAATGCGTACACTTTTGCTATTTCCTTTCTTTCCGCGCTTCGACCTGAGCCACCACCATGACCTGCATCCATATTACAATCAAAGATTAATGGATTTTTATTGGTTCGATATTCACGAAGTTTGGCAATGTATTTCATTGGTTCCCAATACTGAACCTGTGAGTCATGATATCCAGTTGTTACATAGATTGATGGATAGTTCATTTTATAAATGTTGTCATACGGGGAATATTTCAACATGTAATAATAGTAATCCAGATCGTTTGGATTTCCCCACTCCTCGTATTCACCCGTCGTAAGTGGAATGCTTTCATCCAACATAGTCGTAACCACATCCACAAATGGAACTTGTGAAACAATTCCTTTCCAAAGATAAGGAGCCATATTGGTTACAGCACCCATCAACAAACCTCCTGCACTTCCACCTTGCGCGTAGATTTTTCCTTTGTCGCAATAACCCATGTGACCAAGGTATTCTGCCGCATTGATGAAGTCCGTGAACGTATTTATTTTCTTTTGGAATTTACCATTTTCGTACCAATGTTCCCCCATGTATTTGCTACCGCGAATGTGCGCTACAGCATATACAAATCCACGATTCAAAAGACTCAAACGGGTTGCGCTGAATACATCGGGCAATGTATAACCATAGGAACCATAACCATATAATAGACAAGGAGCTTGACTTAAGTCTAAACCTTTCTTATAAACCAAACAAACCGGAATTTTCGTTCCATCGTTCGCTGTTGCCCAAACACGTTTTGACTCGTAATCATCAGACTTAAAATTCTTGTCCAACAACTCCTTACGAAACCAAATCGATTTTTCCTCGGTTGCCATGTTGTATTTATAAACCGTTGATGGCGTTGTCAATGAATTGTATGCGTAGAAAATTTCATCCGAATCGTAATTGTCATTTAATCCAGGCGACAAAAAGTAGGTTTCTTCGTTGAATTGAACAAACTGTTCCTTACCAGAGGCGATATTTTTCACTTTCATTTTAAGCAAACCATTGGAGCGCTCTTCGATTAATAAGAAATTCTTAAATACAGAAACGCCTTCCAAAAGTGTATTTACATCGTGTGCAATGATTTCCGAACAGGCCTCAATTTCTTTAGGAACATCTTTAGAAAATAACAAGCGTTTGTTCGTCGCATTTGAATTACTCAAAATATAAAATCCATTTTCATGATGACCGATGTCATACAAATGACCTTGTTTTCGCTTTAAAAAGACAAATGGATTTGTATTAGCCTGATTGGCATCAATTAGCCAGGTTTCAGATGTGGTCGAACTAGCGATTTGAATTACAATGTATTTGTCAGTAATCGTTTTACCTATTCCCAAACTGAATTTTTCATCTTTTTCTTCGTAAACAAGCGCGTCATTTTTAGAATCCGTTCCCAATACATGACGGAAAACTTGAAATTCACGGAGCGTTTGAGGATCTTTTTTGACGTAAAAAACCGTTTTATTATCGTTAGCCCAAATAATTTCACCGCTGACATCTTGAATTTTATCTTTCAGAAATTTACCTGAAGAATTGTCTCGAAAAGTAGCAACGTATTTTCTTCTACCCACAAAGTCTTCCGTTAATGCCAAAAGTTTATTGTCTGGAGCTGGAGACCAACCTGCCAGTTCATAAAAGGATTGATTTTTTGCGCGTTCATTTTCATCGAAAAAGATCGTTTCTTTTCCTTTTTCCAATTGAACAATCTGTTGATAATCCTTTCCCTCCAAATTTTTAACTTGATAGGTTTTTCCATTCAAGATAAATGGAGTGCTAACATCGTTTGGATTGATGCGCTGATCGAACTCATTCAGAAGTTTGTCGACTAGGCCGTTCAAAGGTTCAAAATACTTCTCGCAATACGCATTTTCTTTATTCAAATGATCCAAAACATCCTTTGAGTCGCGCTCGTTCATCCAATAATAGTCATCAATGCGCTCATGATTGTGTTTGCTTAATTTCTTCGATATTTTCTTGGCTGTAGGTTCTTGCATTTGAGAAAACATGGTGTTGACGATTAAAAGGTTAGTAACCAAAATAAATTTCCACATACTTTTGATTTGAATTCAAAATTACACAATATCTTGAACGATTGTCTTAACTTTGAGATGTGAAAACGCTTTATAAATTTCTTCTTAACAAACTTCCTCGACCGCTTTTAATTCGCTTGAGTTATGTTTTTCGAATATTCGCTCCGATGCTTTACAAAGGAAGCAAAGTGGAATGTCCTGTTTGTGAGCGAAAATTTTCAAAGTTTTTATCTTATGGATCAAAAGTGGCACATAGAGAAAATGTCTTATGCCCTTATGACCTCACATTGGAGCGCCATCGTTTGATGTGGCTTTACCTCAAAAATGAAAGTAATTTTTTCACAGCTGAGAAATTAGATATTCTTCACATTGCTCCGGAGCAGTGTTTCCATGGGAAATTCAAAGCACAAAAAAACCTGAATTACCTAACCGGGGATTTGGAGTCGCCAATCGCTGATTTACATTTTGATTTACATCACATTCCACTGGAGGACAATCGGTTTGACGTCGTATTTTGCAATCACGTGATGGAACATGTCGATGACCCAATTCAATGTATGAAAGAACTTTTTCGTGTCATGAAACCAGGCGGATGGGCAATCATGCAAGTCCCACAAGATATGAGTCGCGAGATAACGTATGAAGATCCAACTATTATAACGCCGGAGGATAGAGAAAAACATTTTTGGCAAAAAGATCACGTGCGTTTGTTCGGCAGGGATTATCCGCAATGGCTCGAAAAAGCAGGTTTTGAGGTTGAATTCTATGATGTAACCAAAAAATCCGACTCGGAAACCATTGAACGCTATCGCCTAATTAAAGATGAATTGCTTTATATCGCTAAAAAGCCTAATTTTAATGATTAATCATACGAGTTGAAAATGAAAAAGCTACTTATTTTACATGCAATTTTCCTCATTACATTCGTTGCTCAAACTCAGAAAAACATTTTCATGGACGTCGCTCCGATGTTTCAAAATGCCAATTTGGAAATGAACGTGAATTATACCTCTTGGAATGGAAAAACGTTTAAATTAGACCATTTTGATTATTATTTATCCAACGTTGAACTGACATACGACGGCGGGCAAACGATTTTGATTGACTCCGTATTTCTTATTGAACCGCAAAATCACACACTTTTACTTGGAAATTTCAACATATCTCAAATTGAGACAATAAAATTTATTGTTGGTGTTGCAAAACCGCTCAACACGCAAGCTGGAATCGAGGCGAAAGATATATCCTTGTATCCCGAAAATCACCCTTTAAGTTTCCAATCTCCATCTATGTATTGGGGCTGGCAAGCTGGGTATATGCATATGATAATCGGTGGATATGCAGATGATAACGGAGATGGCAGCTTGGAATCTTATTTCGAGCTTCATAATCTTGGAAATGCCAATCAGCAATCGGTGCAATTGAATAATATCATTCAAACAAACATCTCAAGTGATCAAATTAATGTCCACATTAATTGCCAAGTAGATCAATGGATTAACAACATTCCAATTAGTACGGTTGGAATCATGCATGACGAAGTGGGAGTTAACAAAACCATTTTGGACAATGTAATTACTGAAAATGTTTTTGTTCAGCCAGCAAATGCGGGTATTGAAGGGATGAACTCAAATGCGAAGATTTACTTTCAAAATCAATCCAATGGACTGACAATTAATTGGAAAGAAATTAAGAATCTCGATCAACTAGTTATTTCTGATTTGAATGGACGTTTAATCAAAAAAGTAGAGTCAAATTTGGAAAGCGGTAGTGTAGAATTGAACGATTTACAACACGGGTATTATGTTGTTCAGTTTTATAATGCAAACAATCGATTAATCGGTAGCTTGAACGCTGTTCACTAAACATGCGAGAAAAGAATATTTCATTCCTAATATTTGTCTTTTTCCTCGTTCTATCTATCATTCATTCCTGTTCGAACAAGTCCTATTTTTCGCCTGAACTAATTTCAGTCCCGGCACCTCAAGACAATCCAACAACCGAGGAAAAGGCGGAACTTGGCAGAAAGCTGTTTTTTGACAATCGATTGTCCCGCGACGGAACAATTTCATGTGCCACGTGCCACGATCCCCGAAAGGCATTTACAGATCAACTAACAACAAGCAGAGGAATAAATGGTCAAACCACCGAGCGAAACTCCCCCTCCTTACTCAATTCCGGATTTTTGAAAACAGCCATGTTTGATGCGCATCTGCAAAGTTTGGAATTGCAAGTAATTGTTCCGATTCAAGAAAAAACGGAAATGGGACACAACATGAAGGAACTGATTCCACAACTCAGAGCCATTCCAGCGTATCAAGCTGCCGCCAAAAAGATTTTCAACCGAGATTTCGACGCGTATGTCTTAACTCGAAGCATTTCCGCCTTCGAGCGAACCTTGGTATCGATGAACAGCCGATATGACCAATTTCAGCGAGGAGACAAACGTGCGCTTACGAAAACGGAACAAGCTGGACTCAAACTTTTTACTGAGAAATTGTATTGCGCCAAATGTCACCCTGCGCCCTATTTCACAACGTTTGAAGCTGAGAACAATGGCTTGTATCGCGATTATGCACCGATTACCGATAAAGGGCGTTTCCGAATTCACCTTGATTCGAACGACATTGGAAAATTCAAAGTTCCGTCCTTGCGCAACATCGAGTTAACATTCCCCTACATGCATGATGGAAGCATTAAAACATTGGAAGACGTAATTGCTCATTATTCAAAAGGTGGGCAAAGACATCCAAAACAGAATAAAGTGATTGTACCATTTCAATTGAGTGCGACTGAGCAAAGACAACTAATTGCCTTCTTGAAGTCACTGACGGATACGAGTTATTTAAAAAAGTTTGAGAATTAAATTTAACACAAATCGAATTCGTTAATTATTCTCAATTCCAACCACTTCATTCAAATCCCAAAACCCACCTCACAGATAAACCTTATATTTGTCTTTCAAAATTTTACACATGGATTTTTGGATTAAAGCCGCCCAATTATTTTTATCATTAGCAATCTTGGTAACCCTTCACGAGTTAGGGCACTTTTTACCTGCTAAATTATTTAAAACCAGAATTGAGAAGTTTTACCTTTTCTTTAATCCGTGGCTTTCCATTTTTCGTTACAAAAAAGTGAATGGCGTTAAAAAAACGTCTTGGTTTACCAAAGAATCACCAAAAGAATGGAACGAGGATCAACATTCAACTGAATGGGGACTGGGGTGGCTTCCGCTTGGAGGTTATGTGAAAATTGCCGGGATGATCGACGAATCCATGGATACGGAACAGATGAAACAACCAGCTCAACCGTGGGAATTTCGCTCCAAAAAAGCATGGCAGCGATTGATCATCATGATTGGAGGTGTTACCGTTAATTTAATTCTGGGATACATTATTTATATAGGAGTTATCTTCATGTGGGGACAAACCGAATTGAAACAAGACAAACTCCAGGCAGGATTGAGCGTTCATCCTTACCTAAAAAAATACCACATACAATCTGGAGATATCGTGTTGTCACTTGAAGGACAAAAAGTGTTGAACCTGGATGATTTGAATAAAGGAATCATGCTTCGTGACGCCCGAGAATTAACGATAAAACACGCGGATGGCTCAACAGAAAATATTACATTACCCAAAGAGGTTGATCAAGAGTTTTTTCAAGCGGGAGCTATGCCAGCTTTCGGTTTGCGTTCAAAAGCAAATGTGGTGGCTGATATCGTTTCGGGAACACCTGCGGAGAAAGCAAAATTGAAGAAAGAAGATAAAATCTTAATGGTCAACGAAAAGCAAATTATTTATTTCGATGATTTACAAAGTGAACTTTATGCTTGTAAAGGCAAATCTGCGGAACTAACTATTTTACGTGGAAAAGACACCTTGAAATTGAACTCAGATGTTACTAAAGAAGGAACTATCGGTTTTCAAACAAATGCAAAAGTTATCATTGATTCGAATGCTATTCAAGAAAGAAACTATGGATTTGGAGAAAGTATTTCCATTGGATTTTCATACGGAACCAATACGCTAACCGACTACGTTTCGCAATTTAAGTTTGTCTTCACCAAGAAAGGTGCTTCGTCAATTGGAGGTTTCGCATCCATTGGAAATATGTTTCCACCAGTTTGGGATTGGCAGGCTTTCTGGTTAAATACAGCATTACTTTCAATCATTTTGGCATTTATGAATATCTTACCTATTCCTGCGTTGGATGGCGGTCATGTTGTATTTTTACTTTACGAAATGATTACAGGAAAAGAAGCACCACAGAAAATTTTGGAATACGCTCAATACGTTGGAATTGTATTGTTGCTTGGCCTCATGATTTATGCTAACGGCAATGATTTGATTCGTTGGTTGTTCTAATTGGGTTGGTAAACTTATTCTCAGCTCCCTTAATCCCTTCTTCCACCTACGTGCGGACAGGCGAGGAGGGAAAAGTGTTCCATTAGAATGGGATTAGTTGGAAAACGATTATTTTTGCACCTTAAATTCAATTTTCAATGAAACGCTGGAGAATTAGTCAAATTTTAGGTCAAGAGGGACAAACGTTAATCAATCAAGAAATCACTGTTAAAGGTTGGGTGCGTGCTTTTCGTAGCAATCGTTTCATTCAATTGAACGATGGTTCATGTATGGCATCGATACAAGCTGTGGTTGATTTTGAGAAATTCGATGAGGGGCTTTTGAAACGAATTACAACAGCTTCAGCACTTTCAGTAAAAGGAACATTGGTTGAATCCCAAGGTTCAGGACAGACCGTAGAACTGCAAGTTTCAGAAATTGAAATCTTAGGAGATGCCAATCCAGACGAAGTTCAAAAAACGGTAATGCAGCCCAAGCGACATAGTTTGGATTTCTTACGTGAACAAGCACATTTACGTTTTAGAACGAATACGTTTGGAGCGGTTTTTAGAATTCGACATGCTGTTGCTTATGCCATTCACAAGTTTTTTAACGACAAAGGTTTTTATTACATCCACACGCCGATCATTACTGGTTCCGATGCTGAAGGAGCGGGAGAAATGTTTCGCGTAACAACCCTAGATCCAAAAAATCCGCCATTGAATGAAGATGGATCAGTGAATTTCAAAGAAGATTTCTTTGGGAAATCCGTGAATTTGACTGTTTCTGGACAACTTGAAGGGGAATTGGCGGCATTGGCTTTAGGTCAAATTTATACATTTGGGCCTACTTTCCGTGCTGAAAACTCAAACACATCACGACACCTTGCTGAATTTTGGATGATCGAACCTGATTTTGCTTTCAACGATTTGAAAGATAACATGGATTTGACCGAAGATTTTTTGAAGTATATCTGTAATTACGTTTTGACAAACTGCAAAGAAGATGTTCAGTTTTTAAGTGAGCGTGATGCTCAAGAGCAGTCTCAAAAACCACAAAATGAGCGCAACGAAATGTCGCTTTTGGAAAGACTGGAGTTTGTAATCAACAATCCGTTTAAGAGATTGACTTATACCGAAGCAATTGATGTTTTGGTTAATTCAAACCATTACAAAAAGAAGAAATTCAAATATCCGGTTGAATGGGGAATTGACTTACAAAGTGAGCACGAGCGTTATTTAGTAGAAAAAGAATTTAAGTGCCCAGTAATTTTAACGGATTATCCTGCGAAAATCAAGGCGTTTTACATGCGCTTGAATGAAGACGGGAAGACTGTTGCGGCGATGGATGTCTTATTCCCTGGAATTGGAGAAATTGTTGGTGGTTCTCAGCGGGAAGAACGTTATGATATTCTTCGTCAAAAATGCGAGGAATTTGGAATCCATCCAGACGAACTTTGGTGGTATTTGGATACACGACGATTCGGATCTGTTCCACACGCTGGATTCGGTTTGGGCTTCGAGCGCATGGTGATGTTCGTTACAGGGATGTCAAACATCCGTGATGTGATTCCATTCCCAAGAACTCCACAGAACGCAGAGTTTTAAGTTAGAGCTTATTTTTTGCCTCTTACTTTAAAATCTATTTTGTAATAGAAGATTGGAAGTCTTCCCAATTGAGCTTTTTCTGCAATTGGATCGGAAGTGTCATTTGGATCTAGTCTCGGTGCGTAGGCTAAACTCAATAGATTTCGCGTATTCAACACATTCACTAGGTCGAGGCCAAATTCGTGGGTCAATTTGGAAGTGTTTAATCTCCAACTCAATTTCAAATCCAATCTAAAATAGTCTCTAAACGTTAATTCGTTGAACAAACTATCTTGGAAAATAAGTTCCTTAGAATCATTGGTCTGAGCAATGTCAACTAGTCCGTATCTTCTTCCTCCAGCTTGGGTTACTTTTAACCCTAAACCAATGATTTGCTTTTCGCTCAACTTAAACTCTTTCCCTGCCAATACATTCCAAACATACGATAAATCGATTTTATCTGAAATATTCGCTCCCTTGTAAGCCGTATTTCTCCAAACACTATCACTAGCCAAATATTTCGAATCGTATACACTAGCAGAAACCATGAAGAAGAAGGTTTTGCTGAAATACTTTTGAAGAGTAAACTCCATACCATAGTTATAACCCTTTCCATTATTCACGAGTGTATCATTTGGGAACACACGTGAAAATCCACCACCGGCATTTACAAGGGAGAATGAATTTGGGGAAGAACTAATCGGCAAATTATAAAGATACTGGTAGTAAATTTCCGTTTTAAAGTTCAGTCCCTGACCAAATGATTTCTCATAACCCAATCCGCTGTGGAAACTACGGGAAAAATCCATGTTTAAATTATGAGGCCTTCCATCATTATTTGGGTCGTAGGTGTAAGTGTAATAAGGTTGTGTTTGGCTATGCATTCCTGCACCTGCAAAAACGGCTTGATTTCCCCCCATTTTATATTTCCAACCCAAGCGTGGTTCAATAGGGCTCAAACTTTTGCTTAAAGAAAAATATTGGGAGTGAATTCCTGCAGTAAGATCCATTTGGTCAGTAATTTTCCATTTCCACTGAACAAAGGTTTGCATTAGAATCCCTTTTCTATTGTTATTCCAACGCGTTTTCCAACTAGATCGATCGTCTAAATCAGCAAGCACTGAGTCTTGTTGATTGAACGATAGAGCGTCTAAAATTACACCTGCTTTTATCAAATGATGTTTATTTATTTTATGATTAACCGAGAAATATCCTGACAATTTTAAAGTACGGAAATTATACCCCATCATGTTGTACATGCTATCCACTTGAATTGTTGTGTCAGTATTATTAATACCCAAACTTCTGTGCAAATAAATATGTTCTGTATTCTGCTCCTCTTTAGAACCAGCGAGTGTTGCGCTGATGTATGTTTTTTCATTTAATGTCTTTTTATAGGTTAGTCCTGAAACATACATACTTGTACCAAAATACTGATCACGATCACCTTCCCCATAAAATTCTGTGGAGTACTTTGTTTGTTCAGAAATCATAATATCTATATCGCTTTTTCCTCCCATTCCCCACCAAGAGAAGTTGCCGCCATTTTTCAATTTCCAATTAAATTTGAAGGCCGCGTCACCATAAACTGGAACAGCATCGGTTCCTATTTTCAACCCAAGCGTTTGAAAAATTGAAAGCGTAGAATAACGTCCCATAACCAAGTAACTTGAATTTCC
>JBMLTP010000214.1:0-3158 GCA_049239885.1 Crocinitomicaceae bacterium | reverse complement strand
ATAGAATTCTAGTATCTAATCGTGAACTATCCAAACGATTAGATACTCGAATTCTATATGCTCAGGCTTTGTTAAATAAGACAAAGCCTGAGCATATAGAATTCGAGTATCTAATCGTGAACTATCCAAACGATAAGCTCGCGCACCATCGGCCATCGCATCTTCAAATCGCATTTTTTCAATTGCTTCGTTTCCGTGTCTTAAAAGTAACTCAATACTGTCCGGATAAATTTTTAAAACACTATCCAACTGTGCTCCGGTGTAATTAATTACTTTCGAATTCTTGGTCAAATTTCCGCAGGAAAATAAAATGCTAGTTAGTAGTATTAAGATGGAAATGCGATATGTCATATTACAAAATTAATTATTTTGAATTGGTTTGAATGTTCTGTAATTTTGTAAACGTAATTTGATACAATGCGGTATAAACTAGTTGCGATTATTGTGGCTTTCATTTTAGGGATTACAAATGGTTTTTCCCAAGGTTGTTCTCAATGTAAAATGCTTGCTGAACAGGCAGGAACCGCTGATGAAGCTTCCTTTGGTTCGAACATCAATTATGGGATTTTGTATTTGATGATTATTCCTTATTTGATGCTGATGTTTTTATTTCGAACTCAAATCAAACGTTTTCTACAAGGCTTGTTTAAAACGGCTTCCAAATAAATGTTTCGCACGAAGAATCATTCCTGTTTTCTTCCTCTTAAATTAACTACTGAATTCTCGGATTTACCGAAAAAATTGGATTTCCCATTTTACTATGATCCAAAACCAGCAGCTATTGAAGCTTCCAAACTTTTACAAGCTAGACTAGAACAAGAAGATTTTAACCATAATTTCGGTATCGGACAAACTGAACGAGGCAATGCCATTGGGAAAATGTTTGGGGTTTTGGTCGTTGAGAATAGTTCCGGTGAAAAAGGTTATTTAGCAGCATTTTCTGGGAAATTAGGTGATAAAAACCACCACGAAGGCTTTGTACCACCTGTATTTGACATTTTGGAAGAAGATGGGTTTTTCAAGAAAGGAGAGGTAGAATTGAATGAACTGAATCGAAAGATAGAATCGATTGAAAATTCTTTGGAATTTGCCAATGCAATTCAAATATTGGAGCGGTTTAAAAAAGAAAGCGAAGAAAAAATTAATACGTTCAAAGCGTGGTTAAAGTCCGAAAAACAAAAACGTGATGAAATTCGATTGAAAAATATGGATATTCTCTCTCAAGTTGAATTTGAAAAATTGAATGAGAAGCTTAAAAATGAGAGCATTTCACAACAATTAGAATTCAAAAAGTTAAAGAAATCACTGGCAGAACAAATATTTAATTTAGAGCGAAATACATTTGAGGAACTTTTTAAATTAAAGGAAATAAGAGCGAAAAAATCGGCTCAACTTCAACAAGCTATTTTCAACGAATACACCTTTTTAAATTCAAAAAAACAAAACAAAAGTTTACTCGAAATATTTAGTAAAACGGTTTTTAAAGTTCCACCAGCCGGAGCCGGAGAATGCGCCGCACCAAAGTTATTTCAATATGCTTTTTTAAATGATTTGAATCCGATTTGTATGGCTGAATTTTGGTGGGGAATGTCGCCTGACTCTGAAGTTCGACTTCACAAACAATTTTATCCTGCTTGTCGGGGTAAATGTGAGCCAATTTTGGAGCATATGTTGGACGGAATTCAAGTGGAAGATAATCCCATGTTGAAACAAGCGGAGGTTAGTGACTTGGAAATCGTTTTTGAGGATGAATGGCTGCTTTTGGTTAACAAACCCACTGATTTTCTATCTGTTCCAGGCAAAGAATTGAAGGATTCCGTTTTGGAGCGAATTAGACTGAACTATCCTTCTGCAACTGGTCCATTGCTAGTTCATCGCTTGGACATGTCTACATCGGGATTACTGTTGGTTGCAAAGACGGAAGACGTTTACAAAAACCTTCAAAGTCAGTTTATTCAGCGAAAAGTAAAGAAAACATACATCGCTCTTCTGGATGGAATTGTTAACGAAAAAGAGGGAAACGTCAATTTGCCTTTACGAGTGGATTTGGAAGATCGCCCAAAACAAATGGTTTGCTACGAGCATGGTAAAAATGCACTTACGGAGTTTAAAGTTTTAGAACTAAAAGATAACAAAACGAGGATAGAATTTTATCCAATCACAGGGCGAACGCATCAATTGCGTGTGCACGCTGCGCATCATTTGGGATTAAATAGTCCAATTGTTGGAGATGATTTATATGGAACAAAAGCCCAGCGACTTCATTTACATGCTGCTCAGATTGAATTTACGCATCCGTTAAGCAAAGAAAAATTACGTATTACTTGTCCGCCACCTTTTTGATATGGAAACCATTGATCAATACATCCAACAATTTCCGAATGATATCCGAGAAAAATTGACAGAACTTCGAAACGTCATACTCAAGGCTGCGCCGGAGGCTACAGAAAAAATCTCCTACAAAATGCCAGCTTTTTATTGGAAGGAAAACTTAATTTATTTTGCAGCTTATAAAAACCACATTGGTATTTATCCAACTTCAAAACCCATAATACATTTCAAAGAAGAATTGAAAAATTATAAGAGTTCGAAAGGAGCCTTTCAAATCCCGTTGAATCAGGAAATTCCCGTTGAATTAATAAAAAAGATAGTTGCGTTTAGAATTGAACAAGTAAAAAACAAATGAAGTTGATTGTATTTTTGAAATATCAAAATTAATCTGCAATCCAATATCACCCCTTCCTCCCAATCACTTTTTTCACTGCATCAACTACATTTACTGTATCAATTCCATACTTCGCCATCAATTCCATTGGTGTTCCACTTTCGCCAAAAGAGTCATTCACAGCGACATATTCGTGAGGAGTTGGCAATTTTCTTGCTAAAACCTGAGCTACCGCATCACCCAATCCGCCGTGCATCATGTGTTCTTCAGCAGTAACAACGCATTTTGTTTTAGAAACGGACTTTAAAATTGCTTCTTCATCCAATGGTTTGATCGTGTGCATATTGATTAATTCGGCAGAAATTCCCTGTTCGGCTAAGATTTTAACCGCTTCAATTGATTTCCAAACCAAGTGCCCGCATGCGATGATAGTAACATCCGTTCCTTCATTCAAAACATCCGCTTTACCAATAACAAATTTAGCATCTGGCTT
>JBMLTP010000213.1:0-3917 GCA_049239885.1 Crocinitomicaceae bacterium | reverse complement strand
AAGCGCTATTTGCATCCTTACAGCCAAGTCAGTCAATTGGATCGATAACCTTGGAAGAGGCACTTGAACTTTTTAAATTACCACGAGTTCTTGGAAATCACGATGGTCTTGAGGTTAAAGCGAATACCGGCAGATTTGGACCTTATGTTCAGGTTGGAAAAACATTTGTTTCCATACCAAAAGGCGAGGATCCAATATCAATTTCACTAGAAAGGGCACTTGAATTATATTCCGAAAAGCAAACTGCAGCCGCGAATAATCTTATAAAAACCTTTGACGAACGAGAAGACGTTCAGTTATTAAACGGTAGATATGGTGCCTATCTTAAAATCGGAAAAAATAATTTCAAATTGCCGAAAGATAAAAAACCTGAGGAATTGACCCTAGCTGAATGCTTGGAAATCGCTGAGAATCAAGGAACGAAAAAAACGACTAAAAGAAAATAAATCTTCTTAATTCCATATTTTTATACATTTGTATTATGAATGGCAGTGTCAATAAAGTAATTCTAATTGGTAATCTAGGTAAAGATCCAGAAATCAAGAGATTAGATAATGGTGTGGTTATCGCATCATTTCCTCTAGCTACCTCTGAGATTTTTACTGATAAATCGACTGGTGAGAAAAGAGAAATTACGGATTGGCATGACATCGTTCTTTGGAGAGGTTTAGCGGAGGTTGCTGAAAAATATATCCGAAAAGGCACAAAAGTTTACGTTGAAGGAAAATTGAAAAAGCGCTCATGGCAGGATAAGGAAGGAAACAATCGTTATGCTACTGAAGTTGTTGGCGACGATTTGACAATTCTATCACGACCTGACGCAGATCGATCAACATCATCTTATTCAACGGAAGGAAAACCATCAAGTCCTTCATCCATGCCAGATTTATCGCCATCATCGGATGATAATGTTCCATTTTAAGTCGAATGAATAGTTCTGATCCTTCCAGTCAAAGTTTATATCAAGTCGTAGAATTCGGCTTCAGTTCATCTACTTTACTTTATTTACTTCTAGTTTTGGTTTTGTTGTTTTTGGCGGCGCTTATGTCTGGTTCAGAATCCGCTTTTTTCTCTTTGAAACCAGCTGAAACAGATTCACTTAAAAAGGAAAACACGCCCAAAGCGAAGATGATTCTAGAGTTGATTTCCAAACCAAAGGAGTTATTAGCAACACTTCTCATTATTCATAATTTCGTTAATGTAGGGGTTGTAATTCTTTCTACGTTTATAATGGATCAATTAATTCCAACAAAACCTGGAACAGAATTGACGCGGTTTTTATTAGAGGTTGTTGGTATTACGTTTCTTATTTTATTGACAGGCGAAGTTATTCCTAAGATATTCGCGACAAGAAATTCTTTGCGCGTTGTTAATTGGGTAGCTTATCCACTAAATGTGTTTCGTACGACGCCTCCAGTTTCTTGGATTAAGGTTATATTGGTAAAGGGTTCATTCTTTATTCAAAAAATGACTAAAAGCTCGGTCCAAGTTACAACGGATGAATTGGAGCAAGCTTTGGCCCTTACCAAAGAAGATTCCGACTCAGAAGAAGATCATAAAATTCTAGAAGGAATTGTTCGATTTGGAAAAACGGAGGCTTGTCAAATTATGACTCCTAGAGTTGATTTGGAAGCAATTGATGCAGAATCGAACATAAAAGAAGTATTTGATTTTATTTTGGAGGCAGGGTATTCTAGAATCCCAGTTTATGAAGATTCACAAGATAACGTGATTGGAATTTTGTACATTAAAGATTTACTTCCATTTTTAGCTGAATCGGAAGATTTTGATTGGAAAGTTGTGTTGAGAAAACCATTCTTCATTCCAGAAAATAAAAAAATCAATGACTTACTTCAGGAATTCCGTAAAATGAAGATGCACATGGCGATCGTTGTAGATGAATATGGTGGCGCCAGTGGAATTGTAACTTTAGAAGATATCCTCGAAGAAATTGTTGGAGAAATAACGGACGAGTTTGATGAAAATGATATTCCTTTTGTTAAACTTGATGAAAACACCTATAATTTTGAAGGTCGAACCTCACTTAACGACTTTTACAAAATAATTGAAACTGAAGGTTCAGAATTTGAGTCAATAAAAGGGGATGCAGAGACATTGGGTGGTTTTATTGTTGAACAAGCGGGTAGAATTATGAGAAACAATGAATTCATTACTATTTCCAATTACAAGATGATTGTTGTTTCCTCTGATAAAAAAAGAATTAGGAACGTAAAAGTTGTCAAAATGCAGGAACATGAATAAAATCCTTTTGATTTGCTTGTTAATGTTTGTGTTATGCGCTTGTAAGACTGACGCCCCTGTTCCTAAGCCTCCTGCTTACCTAAGAACCGAATTGCCAGAACATAGCTACAGATTCGTATCGAACGATTGTCCTTATGAATTAAAATTAGCAGATATCTATAACTATAAACCTTGTATTTTTCAGAAATCTAATTTTTGTATGCAACAAATTGATCTTGGGCCATTAAATGGCTCTTTATTTCTTTATTACATTAATATCGCATCTAAAGATTCTTTGCCATCGATAATCAATTATGCAAATGATAAGGTAGATGAGCATAAAATTAAGGCAGATAAAATTGATTTTAGACAATTGATAGATAAGGATAAACGTGTTTTTGGAACTTTCTTTGAACTAAAAGGAAACGTTGCTACTAACTTTCAATTTTATCTAACTGACTCAACAAACCATTTTGTAAGAGGAGAAGTTCTTTTGAATTGCAGACCAAATTATGATTCCCTAAAACCTTCACTTGAATATCTGAAACAAGATTTACTCGAACTAGTGAATAACTTTAAATGGAAGACCAAACAAAATTAGTTTCAGTTTCCCTCGGTTCAAATCTCGGAGACAAAAAACAGAACCTCACAGTTGCAATCAATAAATTAGATTCTAAGGTTGGTACAGTTATAGAAATTTCTGATTTTTTTGAAAGTAAGCCTATTGGATTCACAAGTGAGAATAATTTTGTCAATTGTTGTTGTTCCATTAATACCACTTTAACAATACAAGAATTAATTTTAACTACTCAAGAGATTGAAATTGAGATGGGTAGGCGAAAATTAAAAATCAATGAATACGAAGATCGAATTATTGATATCGACATTATTTTTTATGAAAATGAAATTGTAAAAGAGCCAAATGTCAAGATTCCACACACAAGTTTTAGAAAACGGGATTTTGTGTTATTCCCTTTGAATCAGATTTCAAATCATATTGATCCTGAAACATTTATATCAATAAGTCAGTTCACAAAATAATGTTTAAAAGATTTTTTTAAAATTTCTTAAGAACACATTCTGTATTTATTTTGTTCTTATTTTTGCACCAATTAAAAAAAACGAAATTAAAATGAAAAGAATAGTATTAGTTTCCTCAATGGGTTTGTTGCTGGCTTCTTTGCCATCTTGTGATTTGGTTAAGGACTTTACATATAATGTGTCCCCAAATCCATTGGAAATGCATGGTGATAGTGTTAAAATGACAGTAGTAGTCAATATTCCTGAAAAAGGTATAAAGAAAAAAGTGAAAGCAGAAATCACTCCCAAATTAGGAAACAAATCTCTTGGAACATGGCAAGTTCAAGGTGAGAAAATCACAGGAAATGGTCAAACAATCCCATTCAAACCTGGAGGTTCTGCGACTTTTGATCTAACAATTCCTTATGATGCTTCATTTGAAGCTGCCGATTTAAAAATTACTGGTAAAATCTTCAAAGGCACGAAAGACAAAGGAGCGTTACCTGAACTGAAAATTGCTGATGCTACTATTATTACCCCTTTGCTTGTAAAGAAAGAGTTCAAAATGATTTTGGAGGATGACAAAATAGTTCGAAGTAAAGACACAATGTTTGAAGCAAAAATCAATTTTGATAGAGCAAAGTCATTAGTAAAGC
>JBMLTP010000212.1:0-4841 GCA_049239885.1 Crocinitomicaceae bacterium | reverse complement strand
GGTCGAATTATTCTTAAATAACTATGCTGAGTACTACACTTTTTAATATTGGTCCTTTCAACATTTGCCTTTGGAACGTATTCTTTGTTGTGATCATCTTTTTAGTCGCGGCAATTCTAAGACGAATTGTTCTCAAATTACTCAGGAAATACGCGAAATCGGCCAATATAACAATTGAAGGTCGACGAGTAACTTGGCTCAAAATGATCAGTCAAAGTGTTTATCTTGTTGCCATATATGTTGCTGTTCTCAGTTTTAAATTCAACAATAAAGACATCACATTTGCTGATTTATTTAAAGTTAGATTGATTGAGTTACCCAATTTTAAGCTCGATTTTTCTGATTTGTTGGTCATTGTATCCGTGTTTTTTGGGGCGAGAATCCTTGTGAGTTTTTCTACTTTACTCATTTCTAGACGCTTTCAACGCAGTAAAAACTATGACAAGGCAACAGAGTTCATTTATGTCCAAATTGCGAAGTACTTCATTTATATCTTCTCTATTTTTTTCTGTTTTCAACTTCTAAATATTACATCACTTTTACTTGGAGGTTCTGCAGCAATTTTAGTTGGAATTGGATTCGGGATACAAGATGTATTCAAGGATTTTGTTGCTGGTTTCGTATTGCTATTTGAAGCGAAATTGCGAGTAGGTGATATCGTTCAAATAACACCTGTGTCAAAAGGGAACACAAAATCGTTCGAAACAATTGTCGCAAAAATTCTAAAAATTAATCTAAGAACGACCGAAATCCAAACACGTGAAGGAAATATTTTGATTATTCCAAATACACGTTTAACCCAAGAACAAGTTGAAAATTGGAGTCACGGATCAGAATTGACCAGATTTACCATTAAAGTTACTGTTGAGTATGGCTCAAATACAGAAGAAATCCAACGGTTATTAAAGCAAGCTGCATTAGCTCATCCAAATGTCAATAAAAACGAGCCTATTTTTGTTCGATTAGCTGATTTCGGGGATAGCGGTTTGGAACTTGAGTTGATCTTTTGGGCCGACCAAAGTTGGGATATCAACAACTATAAATCAGAGATCCGTTTTGAGATTGATCGACTTTTCAGAGAATATAAAATCAAAGTTCCATACCCTCAACGCGTCATGCATGTGATGCACGAAACCAAACCATCAAGCCAACAATAGCTTGTAGCGCTGAATCGTATTTTCAATGCCCAAATACAATGCATCTGAAATGATGGCGTGACCAATTGAAACCTCAGCCAAAAAAGGAATTTTAGACTTGAAAAATTTCAAATTTTCCTGATTCAAATCATGTCCCGCATTGATTCCCAATCCCAGTTTGTGAGCAAATTCAGCGGCGGTTACATATTCTGAAATCGCTTTTTCAGGATTCGAAGAATAATTCTCAGCGTATGGTCCAGTGTAAAATTCGATGCGATGAACTCCAATCTTTTTGGCGTATTCAATCAATTCAAGATTGGGTTCAATGAAAATAGATGAACGAACACCGTGTGAATGAATTTCAGCGCAAATACGTTTAAGTAAATCAAAATGTTGTTTTGTATCCCAACCAGCGTTTGAAGTCAAAACTCCTGGCGGATCGGGAACCAAGGTCGCTTGTTCGGGCTTCAAATCTCGAATTAACTTCATGTAACGCTCGTCTGGGTAACCTTCAATGTTGAATTCAGTAGTAACAACTTCTTTCAAGTCGTAAACATCTTTTGTAGTAATATGGCGCTCATCAGGTCGAGGATGAACGGTAATGCCATCAGCGCCAAATCGCTCACAATCAATCGCAAACTGAACGACATTTGGAATATTTCCTCCCCTCGCATTGCGAATGGTAGCTATCTTATTGATGTTTACACTTAATTTGGTCATGGTATAATATTTGACGTCAAATTTACGAACTCTGAAATGAAATTAGTATTTTGGCAGTCAATATGAGAGCAATCGACCTAATTACAGATGAAATTCCTCCGCTAATTCACACGGATACAGGTGAAAAAGCCATTAATTGGATGGATGAATTCAAGGTTTCTCATTTGCCGGTTTTGAAAAATGGGAATTTTGTCGGTGTTGTTTCGGAATCTGATATTTTAGATCATTTGGATCTCAATGCAACGCTTGACGGTTTGTTCACACACCTTCCTAGACCTTACGTTCTTGCTAATCGGCATATTTATAATGTTATTGCCAAAATGTCTGAAGACAAATTAAGTGTGTTACCTATTTTAGACGAAAAAGAAAATTATTTGGGCTGCACCAGTGTATACCAGCTTATGATTCAATTGGCAAAGACGGGAAGTATAAAAGAACCGGGAGCGATAATCGTTTTAGAAGTAAATACAGTTGATTATTCAATGGCTCAAATCGGACAAATTGTTGAAGGCAACAACGCCCGAATTTTGAGTTCATACATTATTTCAGACAGCGATTCGACCAAGTTAGATGTAACTTTGAAAATAAATCAATTGGATGTAAGTAACATCATTCGAACATTTGAACGCTACGATTATTTAATCAAAGATTCTTTTCAAACGGGAATAGGGGATTATGATATCCAACAGCGTTTTGATTCGTTAATGAATTTCCTCAAATTTTAACTATGCGGGTTGCCATTTACGGAAAGAAGGTCAATAAGCAGACATCGCCTTACTTCGTTGAGGTGGTAAAAATATTGTCCGATTTTGGTTGGGATCTTGTTTTAGAAGAAGAATTGAAACAAATTCTAATAAACAAAATTGGCATATCAGAAAACTATGATGTATTCAATAATCACCAAGATTTTCAAACAGGAATCGACTTAGCGATAAGCATGGGCGGTGATGGGACATTCTTGAAAACAGTCAGTTATATTCGTAGCTCAGGAGTTCCGATTATGGGGATAAATACAGGTAGATTGGGTTTTCTTGCAAATATATCCAAGGATCAAATTCATAATACGATGAATCAAGTTCGGGATAAAAATTATGAGTTTCAAAAACGTTCTTTATTGCGAGTGAATACAGAAGATGATTTATTTGGTGAGGATAATTTTGCTTTGAACGAGTTGACGCTTCACAAAAAAGATACTTCGTCCATGGTTACGGTTCATGCCTCGTTGGATAACAAATATTTGAATTCGTATTGGGCTGATGGCTTGATTGTTTCAACTCCAACGGGTTCAACAGCTTATAATTTGAGTTGTGGTGGACCGATCATTACACCAGGTTGTCAAGTTCATATCCTAACACCTGTCGCAGCGCATAATCTGAATGTCCGTCCAATGGTTGTTCCAGATCATCTGCCAATTTCTCTTTCAGTTGAAGGTCGTGATCGTTCTTATCTTCTCAGCCTTGATGGTAATTCGAAAAGCATCAAACAAGGTGAAAATGTTGTTGTTACCAAGGCTGAATTTATGATTAATGTGATTAAATTTGAAGACAATAATTTCCTTGATACCATTCGAAATAAAATGCTCTGGGGAATTGATACGAGGAATTAGGTTAGTTAAGAATTAAGAATGTAGAATTGCAAACGTAGAATGTAGAATAAAAGTTAAGAGTTAATATGAATGTGCCAAAAGTCTCGTAGTCCTAATGTACGAAAGTCTTATAGTCTCAGTAAATCAAAATAAATAAAAAAATGAAAAAAATACTTCTTTCCGCAGCTTTAATATCATTAGCTCAAATAAGCCAAGCACAACTCAACAACAAAATTGATTCAATTTCCTATTTGATAGGAACGAATATCGGAACAAATATTGTCCGACAAATGCCGGAGGCAAATAAAGAAATGCTTTTGAAGGGCTTGAGAGATATGCTTGAGGGAAATGCACCTGCTTGTTCAGATCAAGGACAGGTAAATGCTTATTTTCAAGAAAAAACAGAAAAAGAGAGCGTAACCTTAAAAGCAGATGGTTTAAAATTTTTAGAAGAAAATAAAAAGAATCCCAAAGTTAAAATTACAGCTAGTGGTCTACAATATGAAGTTATGAAAATGGGTGCAGGTCAAAAGCCTTTGGCAACATCTAAAGTAAAAGTTCATTACCACGGAACAACACCTGATGGACGTGTGTTCGATAGTTCTGTGGATCGCGGTCAGCCAGCTTCATTCCCACTCAATGGTGTAATAAAAGGTTGGACGGAAGGACTTCAATTGATGCCTGTTGGATCCAAATTCAAGTTCTACATTCCACAGGAATTGGCCTATGGTGCGAATTCTCCAAATCCCACCATAAAACCTTACATGCCTTTGGTATTTGAGGTGGAATTGCTTTCAATAGAAAAATAAAGATAAACCTTGTTTCACAGTTCATCTTTCAATTACGATGATTAAGAAATGATGAAAGTTTAATTAGATTTTTTAGAAAATCACGTAGAATATCTGCTAGTCTATGACTGTATTAAATGAAATTTCCTGAACTATTCTCTCTGCATTGTAAATAACAATAATAAAATTATCATCACACTGATAGGTGCTAATCAACCAAGTTCCATCTGTTTTTTCTTTTGATGGTTTTATAAAAAGAATTTTTCCTACTTGCAACTTGTTCATCCCCTTTCTTATTTTCTTGTATTTTTCATAGCTGCAATCGCATCTACTTTTACAGCTAATAAATAAAGGAAGTGAAACTAATAATGTGAAAAAGAATGAATACAATTTTTTCATGTTGCATTTAATTAAGTAAATATAATTGATTGAACTAATTGGTTTACTTTATCGTATATTTTATGAAAATCAAAGGATTTTTCTCATTGTAAAAGTCCATTACAATTAAAAACACACCTGGACTTTTTTGAGAATAATTAAGGGTATAAATTGGCTCATTGTCACTTTTTTTGAACTGAACATAGTTTCCTGCTTCATCAATTAACATAATTG
>JBMLTP010000211.1:0-2909 GCA_049239885.1 Crocinitomicaceae bacterium | reverse complement strand
CATTAGCCATCTTTTTAAGAATGGGAACAATTTCTTCAGCTCGGCTCAAATGTCCATTTCCGGTTCCCTGTATACCATAAAGAATATTCATGTTAATTCATTTTAACGACTTCATTGAACAAATTCTCAATAATTCAAGGCTTCACTTAAGGAAGGCTGATGATTTGGTTTAGTTTCAAAAAGAGTGTGATAGTATATCCGCCATTTACCACGATTGTATTCCAAGGAAGTCATGTTTTCAACCCAATCACCTGAATTTAGATACGTGACTTGTTCTCCATTTTTTGTTTTAAGTTCTTTGATTTTTGGTTGATGTATATGTCCGCAAATCACATATGAATAGCCATTTTCAATCGCTATTTCTGAGGCTGTCTCTTCAAACCAATTTACGAAATTCGAAACACCTTTTACGCTATCTTTTACCTTTTTTGAAAGAGAAACACGCCCTCTACCCATGCGACAACTTACCCAATTGACTATATTATTTAACATGATTAGTAAATCATAACCTTTTCCTCCTAATTTGGCAATCCACTTCGAATGTTTCATGGTGTTATCAAAAACATCACCGTGAAAAAACCAAGCTTTTCCAGTTTTGAGTGGTAAAACTAACTTGTTTACAATCTTAAAATTACTGAGTTGAAAGCCTTTAAATTTCCGAAGCATTTCATCGTGATTACCAGTAATATAAAATACTTCAGTGCCGTGAGCTAACATCGATGTGATTGTCTTTATGACTCGCATGTGTGACTCTGGGAAGTAGCGTTTGCTGAATTGCCAAATGTCGATGATGTCTCCGTTTAAAACCAATGTTTTTGGTTGAATAGACTCCAGATACTGCACTAATTCTTGCGCTTTGCAGCCATATGTACCGAGGTGAACATCTGAAATCACAACGATCTCAACTTTCCTTTTTTTAATCATCGTTTTTTTGCAAAGTTGATTGGAAAGTATAAGAATCGTTTTAATTGAATTTTAAGATTTTTTTAAAAGATTGAATTGGAAATGTTTACAAACTAATGACTAATTAATATTTAATAAATATAGACTTAACTTGTTCATTTTAAATCATATAAAATCTATTTACCTGATAAATGGAGCCTAAATTTTAGTTTCAGATTGTATTTTTTGAAAATTTATAAATTTTTTGAACGAAATTTGATATTAGTTGTAAGCAATCAAAATTCAATTAATAATGAGATCTATTTTTCTTCTTTTTTGTCTCTTGATAACAGGGATTTCAAACGCTCAAACCGGAAAGGAAGAGGAAAAATCCAATGTCGCTATTCCGAGTGTATCAAACGCTCCTACGATGAATTCGACAAATTCAACTACAACAAGAGGTGCTCTGGACACCGTAAGTTATAAACTTGAGGAAATTCAATTAAAGTCTTCGGATAAAATTGAATTGAATAAATCCAAACAAAAAAAGTCTATTGAATCTTCGTCCACTCAATCCCAAATTAATCAGAAAAAAATGGAGTTTTCTAAGGCGAAAGCAGCATCTTCAACACAACGAAATCAGCGAACTCCCACTTCTGAACAGCAACAAATAATGAATAAACAAGTCAATGACTTAGAGCAAATCGCACCGAATTCGTTTGACTACAACTTGATGTATTATTCTTCTGGGAATTACGATGTTTCACGAGAATCTGAACTGATAAAGGCTGAAGAACAACAACCAGAAAATTCGGATGTCATCAAATTTCGAGCGGCAAATGCCATTGTGAAAGGTGATACGCTTGAAGCGAAAACGTATTTGAAGAAATTGGAAGAAAAGCAACTGATTCAACCTGAAACTGTAAGTTACACAGAGGATGTTATTATTTCAAGTGGAACCAATTCAACGATTGTTACGCATGGATTCAATGATAGTTATGGAACATATTTCAATCAGTTTACTCAAAATATTGCACCTAATACAACGTTGATTTCACTCGATTTTATGCAAAGCGAGTCGTACCGAACTGTTTTGAAAAACAAAGGTTATGAGCTTCCGAAGCAGAAGACAGTTGATGTCTCGTTTTTAAAATCGTTTTGTGAGTTGAATCAACAGAAAAACATTGCGTTGTCAATGACCATTCCAATGGAATATTTTGAACCAATTAAAGATAATATTTTCGTCTCTGGATTAATCTTTGAATATAAACCAAAACTTTCTCAGAAATCATATCAAAAACTGGAGTCGCTTTGGAATCAGAAATTGAATAAAAAAGTCATCAATCAATTTATCTCACCGTTAAGTAATTCTTACAGTTTGAATTACCTTCCCATGCTTGTTTATTTAGAAGAGTATTATCAAGGTTCGGGAAATAAGACGAAAATGATGGAAATAAAATCGGACATTGATCGCGTCAGGAGAAAAGCAGGGATTTCAAATCAAGTGAAGAAGAAAAAGGAATGAAATTTTTCAAGCCAAAATACGCTTCTCAATCAGATGAGGAACTTCTAACGGCAATGTCGAAGGGAGATAAATTGGCTTTTGATGAAATTTACAAACGTTACGCTGGGCAATTGAGAGGTTATTTTATGAATATGTTGTGGCGAGACAAGGAAAAAGCGGAAGATTTTGTCCACGACTTATTTGCCAAATTGATTCGTAATCCCGATTATTTTGATGTGAGTCGATCCTTCAAGACCTGGGTTTTTTCTGTAGCTAGCAATATGTGTAAAAATGAATACAAGAAACAAGAAGTTCGAAAAAACACGTCGACAGGCATTGACGATTACAGAACAATTTCTGCTTCATCGAATGTTATGAACGAAGTACAAGATTCACAATTCAAAGCCGCCTTTGAAGAAAGTATTGAAAAATTAGATGAAAAACACCGTGAAGTTTTTACACTGAGACATTTTGATGGACTTTCGATGAAGGAAATTGCTGAAATTATGGAAATCAATGAAGG
>JBMLTP010000210.1:0-3600 GCA_049239885.1 Crocinitomicaceae bacterium | reverse complement strand
GTCGATGATTGCCAAGATCCCCCATTCAAATTGTAATAGTAAGGTCCAGAACCAAATTGAGCTTGTGCTACAACGCTACCGTTTGAGGAATTAAAACAATTTACATTTACAAGTCCTGAAGTTGAAGCCTGTAAACCAACAGAAATAACTTTTGATGTAGATTTGGAACAAACTCCTTCCCAACCTTCAATTTTTGTTGTAAGTGTTACGGTGTATGCACCTCCAGCCGTATACGTATGAGTTGGATTCTCCAAATGTGAAACAGCTGTTCCGTCTCCAAAATCCCACGTATAAAGAAAATTGGGGCCTGTATAGTTGGTACGTACAATCTTATTGAACATACTATCTTTCGAGAATTGCGAAGCGTTTTGAAAACTGATAGCCGCATTCGTAGAATAACAATTTGAACTAGTTGAAAATGTTGGGCTATTGGTATGAGTCATATTTGGTACGATATAAAAATCCCCATCTTTTCCAAAACTTGTCATCGCGCTTGCCCAATTGCCTCCTGTAGACGTTCCTGCTAAGGAAGCCAAATCTTGACCAAGGCCCTCACTATTTCCAGTATATTTCAGATCAAACGAATTTCCGAATGGATAAGCGTTAAGAACGGCCACAGCAATGGCAAAATTTGCGTTAACATTCGCCCCTCCGGGAAAGGTAACATCCATATATCCATTCATATTGTCTGGATAAGTCCACCACGTATGATTTACACTTGTAATCATTGAAGTTGGTCTGCCTCCATTATCCACATTAAAAATTGTAATCTTCAATGGAACTCCTGAATAAGGCCCAAATCCAAGGTGATTTCCATAAATTCTAGCCCCGTAAATTTTACCCGGGCCATGGTATTTGTAGGTTTGAGATGCATGTTCTTCAAAACCTATTTTTAATTGAATGGAACCTGTGGAACTTACGTTTTTACTTTCCACAAATCCATTGAGATCATTTAGACAAGTCGTCTGCGAATGTCCAAATGAAAACCACAAACTTAAACTCGTGGCAATGAGTGTAATTCTCTTTTTCATCTGTAAGGATTTAGTTAATAATTTATGCCTACAAATTTCAAGTCATTCAATGATGACCGCATTACAATTTTAGCGAAGAGAATTATAAAATTCCATTAATCTATTTAAACCAAAAGATAAATCATTTAGAAAGAAAAAAATAATCTATGTTATACTTTCACACATTCGGCGTTACTTGTTTTCATAATTCTAATTTTTGGATTTAACATGCGATTTGAACTACGACCTTTAATTTTAAAAAGTGATGAATTAATTCTCATAAAGGCTGAATATTCATATGATTTGAAGGAATTAGCTACGAAACTTTATAATATTTCCGGGCAAGAAAGGCGATTCATTAGAATGGTAAATAAATACGTTCCTATTCACTCTGAAATTTTCAAAGACCGTTATTCGGAATATTGCCTTATTGACTATCAAACGTTGGAGAAATTATTTGATCTTCTGAATAAACACGCCATAGACTACAAAATAACTGATGTTTCAAAACAATTTATTCAAAATTCTTCTCAATTTGAAGAGGAATTTAAAGAAAAGGTAATCAACTATATACATTACATAATGGATTTAGATAAAATTCTCGATCGCCTGCATCTTATTGGAAGAGTTCGCCTCAATGATTTTGAAATGTTCTATTTGGAAAGAGCATCTCAAGGTTATGTCAAAATTTGATGTAATTTTTCATTAATATGTCAAATCAGCACAACTATGTCATTAATCTCATAGGAAATGGGATTCGTTATTGGCTTTATTCTCCAACCAAGGAAGAATTTGGACTAATGATGGAAATTAAAAGAATAAGTGATAAAAGTTGGTGTGAATTGTTTTTTGATTTCGACTTTTTGAAACAACTTAATCGAAACCATTGGAGTGAATTGGGTAATGAGGAAAGAAAAGGATTTTTATTACTACCTGGTAACCTGATTGAAATAAGAAAAAAAAATAGAGTTCTTGAGAAATTCGGTTCGATTGAGTTAATTAGGTATACGGCTATTTTCCCTCTTTACCAAACATCAAATCACCTGATGAAATTCAATACTTTGGATAAATTTTTAATCATTCAACATGAAAAAGGTCTTATTGAAAAGTATGAAATACATTCGGATAAACTGGACTTGAATCATCTTGTGTTCAATCTTGTTAAAACACCTAAAGAAAATTTAATTCCATTTCATTTAAGCGAAATAAACTACCTTGAAAAAAAATTAGAAAGTCGAATGGATGATAATTTAATAAAGAGTCTATCAGCCTTTGAAATTAATTAATCAATTTCGTATTTCAAACGCATCGTTATGTTTGCCGTTTTACGCTTTGAAGAGGTATTGAAACTTCCGCCCCAACTATAATCTTCTGATGAATTTTCAGCAGTAATCTGAAAAACACCCATATCTGCACTTTTCAAGTCGCCTAACGAACCGCCTCCATTTTCTGCAATTTTCTCAGCTCGATCATGTGCGTCTTTGGTAGCCTGTTCTATCATCTTTAGTTTTAACTCAGCCATTTTTGTATAGTAATACTCAGGTGCAAAGGAATTTAATTCTATTCCAGCATCGATTAATTGAGAAACTTCCCTTGATGTTTTTTCAACCAAATCAACATTTTTTGATTGCACTTTGATACTTTGAGTTAAGTTATAGCCGGTAAAATAACTACTTCTAACATTACCATTTTCGTCATATTCGGTGGAATATTCCTTTTGGATATCAGCAGCCTCAAAAACAACTTCCTCAGCAGAAATACCGCGAGATTTCAAATAAGCCTTAACTCGCTTTACATCCGCATTCAAATCGGCATATGCTTGTTTTAATTCCAAATTTTTCTTGGAAAAACTAGCGCGCCAAACAATAAGATCGGAATCAAAAGATTGTTCCCCTAAACCTGTGACACTTATTTCGGGATCAGCCTTACCTTTAGATAAATACGAATTACCTAAAATGTAACCTGTTATGATTACAGCAATTGCAATTAAAATGGTTGCTGCTTGTGCTTTGAAGAAATTCATAAATCTATTTTTTCACGAAAGTAATTAAAAGTTCAACTCATTATACAATTATCTGAAAATGAATGCTTTTCAATAAAGGATAAACCTTAATTAATTTCCCTTTGATGAACATTGAAATTGAGAAGTTTTAACAGCAGTTTTGGAAATAGCGGAAAATCCACCAATTACATCTGCAAATCCGTTGACTCCATGTATTTTAAGAACGGAAGCGGCAATCATACTTCTATATCCTCCTGCACAATGAAGAATAAATGGTTTATTTGGAAAGTTGTTCAAATTTTCATTTAGGTAATCCAAAGGAATGTTTTCCGCGTCAATGACATGTTCAGCTTCAAATTCCCCTTGTTTTCTAACATCGATAACTAACGGATTATTTTCCGTTTTCTTTGCGAATTCATCTGCATCAATTCGGTCAACTTTATCAATCAATCTACCCGAATTTAACCAAGACTCAAATCCACTCTTTAAGTATCCAAGTACGTGATCGTACCCAACTCTCGCTAATCGTTTAACTGTTTCCTCTTCTTTACCTACTTCAGTTACCAAAACAAGGTCTTGATTAAACGG
>JBMLTP010000209.1:0-4421 GCA_049239885.1 Crocinitomicaceae bacterium | reverse complement strand
GTTTTAATGGCAGTGACGGCACAATTTCTTTGGCGGCATCCGGTGGAGTTGGTATGTTGCAATACAGTATCAATAATGGGACTACTTTTCAATCAAGCGGTAACTATACTGGATTATCAGCTGGAACATACATTTGTGTCGTAAAAGACAATGCGGGTTGCAAAAGTTATTCTCAAGTAATTCTTTCGCAAGGTCCCGAATTGATGGCAACTGCAACCAGTTTTCCCGCTAGCTGTTTCTCTGAAAATGATGGTCATTTGCAAGTGACTTCAACTGGTGGAACTGGTATTCATAGTTTCAGTTTAAATGGAGTCAACTATCAATCCTCCTCAACGTTTAATAATTTAACAGCTGGAACATATACTGTCTATGTCAGAGATGTTACAAGTTGTGTTAAAACCATTTCAGTTGTTATTTCGCAACCTACTACTTTAAATTCAACCATAGCAATTATAAATGCAAGTTGTTTTGGTAATTCAAACGGTTCAGTTGCTGCAACAACATCGGGAGGAATACAAGCTTATTCTTATAGTATTGATGGAATTAACTTTCAGTCGCAAAATAATTTTCAAAATCTTCCTTTTGGAGAATATGTTGTTACAACAAAGGACTTAAATAATTGCGTAACGAGAGATACAGTTCAGGTTGGACAACCATCTCAAATTACTGCCGTTGTAAACACGACAAACGCTACTTGTTCTAGTTCTAATGGTTCAATTATGGCAGTTGCTTCTGGAGGTTCAGGAAGTGGTTATACCTATAGTATGGACGGTATAAACTTTGCTACTTCAGGAGTTTTCTCTGGATTATCAGCTGGAATAAAATTCGTTGTTGTTAAAGATGGAAACGGCTGTAAAAATACTGTTTCAGGTGTGATTGTGTCTGCAGGTGGACCAGCTATTGTTTCTTCAACTTCTCAGAATGTTTCATGTAATGGAGGCAATGATGGTACAATTATAATTTCAAGTGTTTCCGGTGGAACAGGAACTATTCTTTATAGTAAAGACGGAGTTACATTTCAAGCTTCAAATTCATTCACAGGGTTGATGGCTGGCACTTACGATGTTCAAGTTAAAGACGCAAACGGATGTATCGCATCACTTTCAAAGGTAATAACTCAACCAAATGCATTTTTGATTAACACTGCTGTTACAAATGTTTCTTGCCACGGTGCAAATTCAGGTTCAGTTGTTGTTTCTGCATCAGGAGGCGCTGGATTTTTTGCATATAGTTTAAATTCAGGTTTTACTTATCAGTCGTCATCAACATTCAATAATTTACCTGCAGGTCAATATTCTGTAACAATTAAAGATGCAGCAAATTGTGTATCATCAAAAACATTCACAATAATTGAACCTACTCAGATATTTGCCATTTTCGGTGTTTTAGATGTATCGTGTCACGGTGCTGATAATGGACAAATTCACGTTGTCGGAACAGGTGGATTGGAACCATATACCTATAGTTTGAATAATGGGTCATATGTTAGTCAAGGACATTTTCAAAATTTAGCAGGTGGAACAACTTACAATGTTAGGGTAAAAGATGCTAATGGATGTGTTGTTACATTTGTGAAATATGTTAATGAACCAGCTTTATTGACTCTTAATGCCACCAAGAATGATGTTTCATGTGCTGGTGGAAATAATGGAATGATTTCGTTGAATATTACAGGGGGAGTCGCACCGTTTCAATTTGATTGGTCAAATGGTGAATCAGGCCCAACAATTGATGAATTAGTTGCAGGTGTATATGGTGTTGAAGTTACTGATTACAATGGTTGTATGGGAACAATGAGTTTCACAATTAATCAGCCTGCTGCACCACTTGTTGTAAACGCTGTGCTTGACCCAGCTTCAGGCGATTTAACAGAGGACGGTTCAATTGACATTACAGTTACGGGTGGAACACCTCCATACTTGTATAGTTGGTCGAATGGATTCGGAGTTCAAGATTTGGATAGTTTAAATCCTGGGAATTATACGATCACCATTACTGATGCGAAGGGATGTGCTTTAGCTACAACTTTTACAGTTGACAAAGCTTCAGGAATCAGTGAAATTGAAAAATTTGATTTGAACATTTATCCGAACCCAACAGCTGAGTTTACTTTAATTTCAGCAGGAGGGAAGGCTATTGAGCGAATTGCATTATTCGATCTTACAGGTAAAGAAATCTATACCAGAAACATCAATCAATCCAATTTTAAACTTGTAACCGAAGATTTGCCAAATGGAACATACCTATTGCATGTTCAAGTTGATGGTAAAAATCAAATTAAACGATTGGTTATTCAAAGATAGTTTCGTGAAAAATTCACAAATGAAGAATTGTAATTTGTAACGCAATTAATGAGTTGAATGATCAATTTTGAAATGCAATTATTAACCTTTAAAAATAAAAAGTATATGAAATCAAATGAAGATTTACAGAGCGATGTTCAAGACGCTATCAAATGGCAACCGCTCTTAAAAGCCGCTGAAATTGGTGTAACAGCAAAAAATGGTGTTATCACATTATCTGGAACGGTAAACAGTTTTACAAAAAAACTTGAAGCAGAAAATGCTGCAAAAAGTGTTGTCGGAGTTAAAGCCATAATTGAGGATATCGACGTCAAATTTCCTAACTCAATGGTTAAAAATGACGAAGAAATTGCTGGTGAAGTTTTGTCGGCTTTAAAGTGGAATTGGTCTGTTCCGAATGAGAACGTTCAGGTCAAAGTTGAGGATGGTTGGATCACACTTGAAGGAAATGTGGAATGGAACTACCAGCGTGAAGCCGCTAAAAATTCTGTGGCTAATCTGATTGGCGTTAAAGGGGTTTCAAACAACATTAAAGTGAAGTCAACCACGACTGATCAAGTTGAACAAACAGCAATCGAAAATGCATTGTCTAGAAGCTGGTTAGTTGATGACCGAAACATCCAAGTAAAAGTTAAAGGTAACAAGGTTACATTGCGCGGAGCGGTTGAGTCTCTTTATCAAAAAGAGGAGGCTGCTCGTTTAGCTTGGAACGCACCAGGTGTTACTGAGGTTGAAAATGAATTAGCCATTATTCAAGAATAGGGAACCTAGATTCTCTAAAATCAACCAAAAATGAAAACGGTCGGAAATTTTTCCGACCGTTTTTTTATTTTCAACAAAATTTTAAAATCTTTCCAAAACACCAGCTGCGCCTTGACCAGTTCCAACACACATGGTTACAACTCCATATTTTTGGTTTCTTTTTTTCAATTCATTTAGAATTTGAACAGTAAGTTTGGCACCGGTGCAACCCAATGGATGACCAAGAGCAATTGCTCCGCCATTCACATTCACGATGTCTGGATTTAATCCTGACTCACGAATCACAGCTAAAGATTGAGAAGCAAATGCTTCGTTTAATTCGAAAAGATTGACGTCGTTCATTGTAAGTCCAGCTTGCCTAAGTGCTTTGGGAATCGCGTCAACTGGTCCAATGCCCATAATTCTAGGTTCAACGCCGACAACACTATATGATTTCAGTCTTGCAATCGGTTCGATGCCCAATTCCTTGATCATTTTTTCAGACATAACGAGCACAAATGCTGCTCCATCTGAAGTTTGAGATGAATTGCCTGCTGTAACCGATCCATTATTTGCAAAAACTGGTTTCAAGTTGCTCAATGCTTCAAGTGAACTCGCCCTTGGCCCTTCATCTGTGTTGACGATGTATGATTTTACTTGTCGTTTTTCGTTTTCATCTAAAAAAATGTGTTCGACTTCAATTGGAACAATATCGTCCTTGAATCTTCCTGTTTGAATTGCTGCTAGGGCTTTGTTTTGGGAATTCAATGCGAATACGTCTTGATCTTCTCTAGTTACGTTGTATTGATTTGCAACAGCTTCAGCCGTCAAACCCATTCCCCAGTAATAAGTTGGATTTTCCTTACCGACTTTCGGATTCGGAACAATTCTCCAACCACCCATTGCCATTATTGACATCGATTCAGCGCCTCCCGCAATAATGCAATCCGCCATTCCTGCTTCTATTTTTGCTTGTGCAATTGCAATGGTTTCCAAACCAGAAGAACAATATCGATTTACGGTCATTCCAGGAACTTTATCCGTTTTTAAACCGATGAGCGAAATCATCCTGCCCATGTTTAAACCTTGTTCAGCCTCAGGTGTAGCATTTCCAACAATGACATCGTCGATTCGCTCTTTCTCCAAATTGGGAATTGAAGCAACCAAATGCTCTATGACTCTTGCCGCAATATCATCGGGGCGATAAAAACGAAAACCACCTTTTCCTGCTTTGCCAACCGCGGAACGAAAACCCGCAACAATGTATGCTGTGTTTGACATAATTCAATAAGTTTAATCTAAAGTTACGAATTTTTATCGTCGATAATATTATCTTTTTTGGACAATCGAGATGAAATAAAATTCACCAACATTGGG
>JBMLTP010000208.1:0-4509 GCA_049239885.1 Crocinitomicaceae bacterium | reverse complement strand
TTAGGACGCCAGGTTTTCATCCTGGAAACAGGAGTTCGATTCTCCTATGGGCTGCGAGATTTTAAGAAATAAATAAATACAAAATGGCAAACCATAAATCATCCATTAAGCGTATTCGCTCAAACGAGTCGAAAAGAGTATTGAACAAATACCAACATAAAACAACTCGTAACGCGGCGAGAAAACTACGCGAATTAAAGGATCGCAAAGAAGCTGAAACGCTTTTGCCTAAAGTTGTTGCTATGTTGGATAAGTTGGCTAAAAGAAACATCATTCACAAAAACAAAGCTGCAAACCTTAAATCTGGATTGCAAGTTCACGTGAACAAGCTTTAATTCTGAGTTTGAATTAATTTGAAGGGGCTAATGCCCCTTTTTTTGTTAAGTTTGTTTTGCATGTTTCGAAATATTGCGTTGATTCTTTTAGTTTGTATAGCTCAATCGTTATTGGGTCAATCGAATCCTTTCGATTATGATACATTGAAATACAGACATATGACTCTCGGGGAATTGGATACGTTAGACGAAGTTGTTCTACCACTTGCCAACTCTTTTTTGTTAAACGAATCTAGAAACCCATACATATTTCAACCAAAGTACTTGTTTTATATCCATAACTCAAACGGTTCATTTTCAAATGCATTTCAAAATAATTTAACTTTTTCAGCTTTACCGCATATTGGTTTTGGTTATTCGTTTGGCGCTCAAGCTTCCCAGAAGTTGGATTTTGATTATGAGCAAGCCTTTAAACATGGATTTTTGATTAATTCATCGATTCATAATTTTAAAACAGATGGATTTTTTAGAAATACAAATGCACAAAATAGCAACTACCAATTGGATTTAGCTCGAAACGGCAAATGGCATTCGTTTCAGCTGCGTGCGAATTCTCAAAAAAATCAACGAAATTGGAATGGTGGTATTCAAAACGATTCGTTGGTTGAAACCTTCTCTCCTGAATTGATTCCAGTTTGGAAAGAAAATGCACAATCAATTCATAAAAATTTATCATTCCAATTGTCCAATAAATTTTCACTTATACAAGATTCTTTAAGGAAAATAGGGTTTTCTACAAATCACGGATACGATCGTTTCAAGCGATTGTATAGTGAAGAAGACTCTATATCGACAATATATTCCTCTGTTAATCTTGATAGTTTGATAACCAAGGACTCACTTTTACAACAAACCGTAACAAATGATTTTGGACTATTTTATAAATCCAGGAATTTTAATTTGGAAGGCGGAATTAGTTCTTCATATTGGAATTACCAAGCCTTCGCTTATAAAAACGATACGTTGGAAATTGGGGTCTACAGCGACATTGATTTGAAAATAAATAAATTAAGTTTCAAGCAGAATGGGAATTTTAACTTTATCGGTGCGTCAAACGGATTTTATAATACGATGAGTTTAAATGGAAATTTAGTTGGACTGGATTTCAATATTTCGCATCAAGTAATTAATGAACTTCCAAGTGTTTTTCAGCGTTTTTTCTATTCAAATAATGTTGCCTATAAAACGGAAAATCTTCAAAAGCAATGGTTTCAAAATTTGAATGCTCAAGTAGGACGGAGATTTGGGAAGCAACTTTTTCAATTATCATACGAACTTGGACAGTTCAATAAAGTATATCAATTTGATTCACAACAGCGCATTTGGCGAAATGACTTGAATGTTTCACAAGGAATTTATAATCAAATACAATTAAAAACTCAACTAAATTGGCGCTGGCTGAATGGACATTTTAAATATCAGTATACAGCAATTGATGAAAGCAAACAATTTACCCCAGCACATTTGTTGAACGCTCGTTTATTTGTAAAAGGTGGGATTTTCAAAGCGAAAAAATTAAAAGCACTTGCAGGAGTTGATTTTATGTTAACATCCTCGTATAAAAGGTTGAATTTCTTGCCGCAGATGACGGTATTTGATTTGGAAAATTCTTCGCTCAATCCAATTTCTTCTAGTTTTATGAATATGGCAGCTTTCGCTTCTTTTGAAGTTGAAACGTTTCGCTTCTTTATTCGAATGGATAACTTGGCCTACTTTTGGCAAAATCGACAAATAGAAATTATTAATGGTTACGCTTTTCCCTCACCTCAGTTGAAAGTTGGAATTACGTGGGATTTTTGGAACTAACGTTAAAATCAAATTCATTGAATAATTCATTAAATCTTGAATCATTTGAAGCGGTCATTTTTGATATGGACGGTGTATTAATCGATTCTGAGCCTCTCTGGAAAATTGCTATGGAAGAAGTTTTTTCATCTTTAGGTTCAACATTGAAAAAGGCTGATTTTCAAAAAACGGTTGGTTTGCGTATCGATGAAGTGATTCACTTTTGGAATGTTACAGAAAAATGGGGAGTCGTTGATGAGTCGCAAGTTGAGCAAGATATCATTTCTAAAATGGAGGATTTGATTATCAAGAATCCGTTTCCGCTCAAGGGAGTAATTGAAACCCTGGAATTTTTAAAAGCGAAAGATGTAAAAGTCGGATTAGCTACCTCATCTTCAAAAAGGCTTATAAACGCGGTTTTAAATTCACTAAATATTAATCATTACTTTGATTTTACTTGGTCTGCGGAAGATGAATCACATGGTAAACCTCACCCTGCTGTCTATTTGAGTGTTGCGAAAGCGCTAAATGTCTCATCGACAAAATGCCTTGTTATTGAAGATTCCTACAACGGAGTAATTTCGGGTCTTGCGGCCCGAATGAAAGTGGTTTGTATTCCTGAAAAAACTCATTTCCCAAATCCTAAATTAGCCCTTGCGGATTTTCAATTTGATTCAATGGAAGAATTTCTCAATCAAATTTCGAATTAAGGGGAATTGCTTTCTGATTAATCAGTTTTCAGCAAAGTAGAGAAAAGCGATAGCCGACAAGGAAAGGACTAAACCAATTAATTTTAATCGGTTAATTTTCTCTTTAAAAAAGATCAAACCAATCATCGTTGACATCAAAACCACTGAAACATTTATAACGGATAAAACAGTTGAGTCTGCCCAACCTGTTGTTTTGTAGGAGCTAATCAATAGATAAATTGAAAAATAATTTGGAATTCCTAGAACTATTCCTGCGACTATATTTTTAAACTCGAACTTCGTTTTGCCTCGAATTAATTGAACTAACAATATTGATAATCCGATAATTCCAGCTACACCCAATCCAATCGCTGAAAATAATGAAGGAGTTAGTCTTCCCAAGGCGTTTTTTTGAGCATAATTCAATACAACATCCAACAATCCACTTCCGAAAAAAAGTAGAATTAACATCCACCATGCACCCTGACCTTTTTCTTTTTCTGATTTCGTCCAAGAAACGGCAATTACGCCAATAAATGCCAATAATATCCCTAGTACTTTTAGAATTCCAACTGATTCACTGTAAAGGAAAATCATTCCAAGAATTCCAGTAGCCATGCTCATTTTTGTCGCTACCGAAGTAATTGCAACACCATTTCGTTGGGAACTGAGTCCGAGAATTACAAACAGCGATATGAATAGTAAACCACTAACGAGCGTAAAAGGAAGCCAAGTCAATTCATTCAGATTATTCGAATCCCAAGTTTTCCAATATAATCCGAATCCACAAATTGCTGCTGTGAAATAGTTGAAAACAATTGCTTGAAAGGTATCTATTTGAAAGCGAACAAATAGTTTGAATATCGCGAAAATGACGCTCGAGAAAAGTATTGCTAAAATTAATTCGATCATTTTCTGAAATAAATATAAACGCGATCTTCCCCAAATTTGAAAGAATCTGATGGGATTTTATTGATTATTGGTGCTTTTACGCCGTCGCCAAATTTCGTATTTCCAACAATTACTCTGGCTTCATCCCAGACATTGTCGATAATGAAATACTGTAGTGTTCGGCTTCCTCCTTCCACAAAAACGGATGAAATATCTCGTTTGTAAAGCTCTTCTAGGATATAGGAAGTGCTTGTTTCTGGAATTTTAATCCACTCCACATTTTCTTTTTTTTCATTTTTTATGCGATTGAAAACTAGAGTGGGTGCTTCATTCGAGTAAATATTCAAATCTTGGCTTATTTGCAATTGGCTATCAATTACGATCCGTATGGGATTTTGTCCATCATATTCTCGAACAGTCAAGGATGGGTTGTCGTTGATAATGGTATTTCGCCCCACCAAAATACTCTGTTCTTCACTTCGCCATTTATGAACGAGTGTTTTTGTCAATTCTGACGATACCCAATTGATGCCTTTTTTCTCTTCATTTCGAACTCGGTCGATAAATCCATCTAACGTTTGTGCCCACTTTAATACAACATATGGTCTTCGTCGCTCGTGGAAGGTGAAAAAACGTTTGTTAAGCTGCCTACATTCTTCTTCCAAAACCCCTTCAATTACCTCAATACCAGCTCTTTTTAATCGTTCAATCCCTTTTCCACTTACTACAGGATTCGAGTCCCTACAACCAATTACTACTCGTTTTACGTTATTTGAGACTAGCAAGTCTGTGCAAGGGGGAGTTTTTCC
>JBMLTP010000207.1:2049-5893 GCA_049239885.1 Crocinitomicaceae bacterium | reverse complement strand
ATCCGTTACAATTACCGTGTAATTTCCAGGAGCTAGGTTTGTAATCGCAGAATTCGTTGAGCCTCCCGGACTCCATTGGTATTGATAAGTCGGTGTGCCTGATGATGCATTGACGTATATTTTTCCGTTTGAGGCATTGAAGCAGGTTACATTTTTTAGAGAATCTAAACTGATAATCGGATTAGGATGAATAGTAACTGAATCGATTAAATTGTTGTAGGCACACGAGCCATCAATCAGCGAAACGGATAAATTGTATATTCCCGAATAACTTGAACTAGCATTTGGAATTGAGATACTTGATGAAGTTGATGAAAAATTATTTGGTCCAGTCCAAAGGTAATTGGCATATATTGAATTTACGGACCATAAATGCAAGGTGTCACCTTGGCAAAATGGTGCATCGTTCAAAATGTCAATTGGAGGGCAATTTGGAGCATAAACTGAAATCAAATTACTTGATGAAGAAGGGCAGCCATTCGCGTCGTAAATATCAGATGCTCCACCATTATTGTAGGAATTACCTGAAATATCGCCTTCACCAAAAATGTAGGCTTTGTTTTCCAAGGTGCTATCACAACTTAAAATAACACAATCATCAACTACGCGGACCCTAAATCTCACAACTGCACTGTCCGAACCATTTGCAGAATTAATCATCAATCCGCCGACAGCGTTTGTCGCACCGGTGTTTACTCTCGCCTTAATTGTTCTAGTTGCTGAAATGTATTCAGCTTGGTCATCTCCTGCTCCATCTGTTTTTGGGCCAGCGAATGGACCATTCAAAAATGAAATCGAATTTGGAATATATTCAGTTCTAATATCTAAGGTATCAGTAATAAATGTGTTCAGCGATAAATCTGAACCGATATTCTTTCCAATAACCTTGTATTCTAGAATGTCATTAGGCATTGCCGGAGGACCATTCAAATCATTAATGTAAACGGTTGCTCGCAAATCAGGCTCATAAATATCAATAGCTGAAGTAATAACACGTGGTAAAATGGCATCCTGTGAAGTCGCTACTCTAACTGTAGCAGATGTAGCATTATTAGGTAAATAAGTTTGAGTTAAATTATTCGGAATAAAGATTCCAGCGTCAAAACCCAACGTATTGTTAAAACTTGGATTACGATAGGGGGTCAATGATCCATTGGAAGTAATGGTGCTATTGAAAAAATCACTTGAATTCCTTACAGCGTCGGGAACATCCAAGAAAGATCCGTTACCGTTAAATTGTAATCGGTCACCCTGAATACTACGATCTCCTTCATAAGCAACGACACCCAATTCAAAACTCACAGGTCCCGCTGAAGGGGTGGTGAATCCTGAAATAGGAATATCAAGGTTATTTTGATTACTCACGTAAGCCATTCCGTCAAAAACGGTTAGATTTCGCATGGACTGAAGGGAATTTTTGTATACGACCACAATCGACCAAGCGCCAAATAAATTGTTGGAACCTGTTTGAGCTATAATATTTGCAATTGTGAATCGTGCATTTCCATTGGTTGGCTGAACGATCGAAGTAATTTCCTTAAAACAATAATAACCGGGCATTGCAAATCCCTGATTTCCTGGTATTGTGGTTACATCCAATAAATTGTCAGCTGTTAGATTTATATATGAACCATTGTCTACTTTAATTCTGACCTGATTTCTATTCGCATAGTTAGTCGTATTCGCATTTATTCGAGCGCTCCAATAGAGACCAGCCCATGAAATTTCACTACAAATCGGCAAATTCAAACTATCGCTACTGGACATCCAGGTAAGTGCTGAAATATCCGTATCTACATAACCCATCGTTATACCTCCGTCTTGGTTGTGATTTCCATTTGGTGGTAATTGATTCTGATAGGTTGCACAATTATTGTTGTTTGAATTACATGTCAAAGCAAGATTGGATAATATAGCTATCCCTCCTTTTTGATTTGTCTGATATCGTATATTGAAAGGTGATACTATTTGAGCGTTTAAATGACTCAAATTCAGTATTATAAGTAATAATATATGTAAGTAAGGTTTTATAAGTGTATTTTTAACATTATTAAAACGAATTAAAGCTGACAATTGTTGCCTCTGATTTTTCAAATATTGAAAGAATATTGCCAACTTCCATGAAGTAATTGAAATGAATTAAATTTCTTTAGTGATTTCAAATTAAATCTCTTTATTTAAGAACTACTAAAATCAAAGTAAAGTCGATTATCAAATTCTTTGAACCAATCTTTTTAGGGATTTGGTTAATAAAACTAAAACCCCAAATCCATTCGGATTCTCCCCAGATAAATTGATGATAACTAATTTGAACTTTAATAACTATTTAAACAAGGTTGAAAAATTCATTCAATTAGGAGGGATATTGAAAAATGATTAGGAATTGAAATAATGATTTTTACAACTTGTGCATTATTTTAGTTTGTATTCTTAAAAATTTACACATGGAAGGGATTGATCGTTCCACTGGTAACCCCAAATGATCGTTTTGAAATACAACAAGCGATTCATTAGAAATCGAGGTTCTTCATAGGCCTCATCGTCTATATTTTCGATGTCAATTCCATAATTCAGTGCATAAAAAGATTTCATGAAGTCTTCATCGTTGATTTTTCCGTTAACCCATAGAATGGGAAGGGTAATGCTTATGGTATCAAAGAAATTGTAAAGAATATTAACGGCAACTTTTTGTGAAATATGCATTTCAGCAACCAACGATTCCACTTGTTCGATAATTTCATCACTAACCAGTTCAACGCCATTTTGATCCATTTCATCAAAACTGTCACAATAGTTTAATCCGAAATTTCGCCAGTTGCTGCCAAAATAAGCTCTTGCTTTTTCTGTTGCTTCAAATTCTAATGTGCCTTCATTTTCATCGGGATTTAAGCGAAACAAACGATCCCATTGCAGTTGGTCATATACGTCTAATTGGGCATCCATTTGTTGTTCTTCATATTCTATAAGAGATGAAATCAAACAATAGCCAAAACTCTCCCTTGGCATATCGCCACACGCTTGAGTCAAAAGAACATTCAATGCTTCCTCATCGGATTTAGCATTTCTTTCCTTTTCCAGATATTTATCCGCTATCGCATTCAAATCTCCAATCAAATTGCGAGAAACATTCTCCGAAAGATTGGGATAGGGTTTGTCGTTGTGGTTTTTTAACGTGGTTCCGTCTAATCCAATGACTTCGAATATGTTTTCATTTATTTCTTTGCGTTTGTAAGGGGTCATAGTTTACTAGTTTATGATTTTTAATTCATCCACTTTGGCAACTCATCTTCTTTCCCAAGTTCTTTTGCTAATCTTTTGGCGTTTGAAATGGATTCTTGGGTAGAGAAATGTTCTTTTCCATAGATCTTTGATTCAATATCCAAGCATTTTTTGTAATATTCAAACGCCTGTTCAAAATCTATGTTAGACTCATGCACGATAGCAATGTTACAATATGTGTTGGCTACAGATGGATGCTCAAAGCCCATTAAATCGGAATAAATTTTTAAGGCTTTTTCATAATATTCAAGACTCTGCTTCAAGTCTAATAAACCAAGAAATGCTGTTCCAATATTGCTATACGTATCGGCAACATCTAGGTGCTTGTCTTTTAAGTTAATCATGTGAATATTCAAGACAGTGTTAAAGTTCTTTAATGCCTTTTCAAAATCACTTTTCTTGTTGTAAGTGAGACCTATGAAATTGTATGAATGAGCCAAATCAGGGTGTTCTCTGCTTAGTTTAACAGTTCTAATCTCTAGAGCTTTTTGATGATAAGTCAACGCCTGATCAAATTCACGTTTGATACTTAGGATAAAACCTATTTGGTCATAGGTGTATGCCA
>JBMLTP010000207.1:0-2039 GCA_049239885.1 Crocinitomicaceae bacterium | reverse complement strand
CAAGTTTAAATGACCTTCCCCATAATTTTTTAAATCGATTGCAAGGCTTTTTTGAAAAAAATCAAGAGCTCGATCATACTGTCTGAGATTATAATTGACGATTCCGATATTTGTCAGTGCAATAGATACATCGGGGTGTTCTTCTCCCATAGTTTTAAGTAAAATATCTAAACCCAATTGGAGGTATTCGAGTGCTTTATTCAGATCTCCATTATCCAACCATAATAAACCTATATTTCCATATGATCTTGCTATCTCTGGATGGTTTTTTCCAAAACACTTCAGTTTTATTTCCAGGCTTTTACTAAAATTATTTAGTGATTCATTAAATTCAAATTTCTGACGAAATACTAGTGCAATGTTATTAAATGCATTTGCTATATCCGGATGATCGTTAGGTAATATTTTAGACCTAATTTCAAAGGATTTCTTAAAATAAGTTTCTGATTTAATAGGATCTCCCAACATGTCATAAATGATTCCGATATTGTTAATTGAAACCGCAACCAGAGAGTTATGTTCTCCATATAGTTGCAATCTTTTTTCAAGACAATTTTGGTGATGTTCAAGAGACTTTTCCATATTTCCCAATTTCATCTCAAGTTTGCCTAGTTGAAATAGTAGATTGTGATCATTTTGAAGTATGCTCGAATCGGTGTTTATTTTTTGCAAGAAGTGCTGAGATTCAGTGACGTCGAAAAGTGTATTTGCCTTTAATCCAAGCAATAAGGAATTCTTTGAATCCATTGGATTTTCAGGCATCAAAGCATGCAAAAATTGTATGCGTAATTCGTTTAGTTGCAAACTAGATAAAGAGCTGTCTATATTTAGTAACATGCTCCAATCACTCTCTGTTGGATTACTCAAAATTACATTTATTGTCTGATCAACGCCATGAATCAATAATGAATTCACAAGTGGTAAAGTGCAAATTTCCAGCATGCTATTATCTTCTTCACTAAGGTCAATCAGTTCTGTGATTCGGTCGAATCTGCCAGATTCCACATCTAAAGACAAGTACGCAGAAACGCTTGCATTTATTCCTTGTAATTGATTTGATTTAACAAGTTCAATAAGACTTTGTGGTGTTTCATATCGTTTGTCTTTTTGCAAGATTTTTGCGAGCAAATTATGGAAATATTGTTCTACCGTCACCATAACAATAAGCTCCTCATCCTGCGAGAACTGACTTAACACCCCTTCAAAGATTAACTGCTGGTAAGGGCTATCAATTTGTATATTTCGTACGAAAGGACTTATCACTTCATCTTCATACAACTCATCCAACAACAAAAAAGTTTGTTGCTTTTCTAGCATTAATTCTACTAGACGAAATAAAAGTGTTTCTTTTTGAGACATTTTAATTATTGTTTTTCATCCAGTCTGGAAGTTCATTTACTTTATCTAGTTCTTTTGCTAGGCGTATTGCATTTGAAATTGCTGCTTGGGTTGCTTCTGCTTCCAAACCAACTTCAGGATCTTCTTTTCTTTTTTCTGCAGATTGAATGTAAAAATCTAAAGCGTTTTCTTTTTCATTAAGTGCTTCGTAGCATTGGGCGATTTTAAATGGAAAGGCACCTGTTTGATGGATTCGAAAGCCTTTATTCAATGAATCAATAGCAGCATTGTATTTTTTTAGGTTGAAAAGACATTCACTAATATCGAAGTAGTTTGAAGCAATTTCAATGAAATTTTCTTTGAAATTTTTCAGTTCAATTTGAAGAGATTTACTATAAAATTTAAATGCTTTCTTAAAGTCATTTAAACTAAAATAGAGGTCACCGATTTTTCCAAAAACAGTGGATAGATTCTTTTCATTTTCAGGGGAAGAGATTAAAAGTATTTTGAGGCATCTCATAAAGCTCCTCTTGGCATTCAGGTAATTCCCGGTTTGCATTAAAATTGATCCAATTTTAAAATGAATGACTGCTAAATCAGGATTTTCTTTTCCAATCAATTTGATTTGTATTGCTAAACTTTTCTTGTAATATTCTATTGAATGTTCTAATTGACCAGATTCATTTAAAACAAGACCGATA
>JBMLTP010000206.1:0-2574 GCA_049239885.1 Crocinitomicaceae bacterium | reverse complement strand
AGATTTCCCGTCACCGACAACAAGCTCTCCATACAATTCACCCTCAAATTGGGAAGTTGAAATTTTGACATGTGAGAGTTCAATTGCCCGCCCCGATTTATTTTTAAATTTCAGTTCATCCCCTTGTTTTTGAATTCGAATAAAATGTCCATCCAATTTCCTGGACCACCAATATTGATCGGTTTCGACAATTTGTCGCTCCATCAATTCTGGTTTTATGGTTATATAATTCAGCATGATTTAGTTGGTTAATATTTACGATTATCTGATATCATCCAAATCTAATATCCACCCATTGAATAAACAAAAGGTTGTCTCATTCAATAACTGATTAATATTAATTTTTTAATTAATAATTCCGTATTAAATTTCGACCATGGCAACTGTAATACACTTTAACACCTTCTTTGGAGAGGAAGCAGAAGAAAACAAAATGAATATCCTAGACGCCCTAGAATCGAAGTATGGCTCAACGGTATTCGCTGAACAGGTTTTTGAAAATCCGGAGGATGAAAGTGATGGTTTTGATTTATATGTAAAATACCCCGAGCTCAGCGAGGTCGACTTCGACTTCTTAAAAGACCTTGTTACAGATCTCGACCTCTATGTAATTGTTTACGACTTAGATACTAAGCAGAGAACTGGATATTGGTATGACGAAGAGGACGAATGGATTACATCCCCAATAGATGATCAAACTCTTGTTCATCTCTTGGGCATTTTTTAACTCAATCTGCGAGTTCAAGATCGTTGAAGGCCTCGTGGGCGCGAAGATGTGTTGGTAAACCGCCAATTTTCTTTAGCCCCCACCAACGAATACGAATTGTTGGGTCAATGTTTACCATGAAAGCTGCAGATTTCAAATTTGGAAATCCATCCAATCCAAAGCTAGACACACATCAATTTCCAACAAATCTTGAATGATTGCGAATCCGAAAAATGTGAAATTACCTTCTAATTATTCTGGCTTTTTGAATTTATTGGATATCCTATCAGCGATGGATACAAAATAATCTTTCAAATAATCTGAAGTTGGCAACTTCTTTTCGATGTAGTCTTGATAAACAAAAACTACTGCCTGAAAAATTGAAATATATGGATTAATTCTAGCTTTACTTAGTGAAGTAGACAGAATGTCAAGTGCATAGACCAAAGGCCTATTTCCATTAAACATTGATCGCCAACGGTTGGCAATTAAATCTTCTTGATCTTTTATGGAAATCTCAAGATTCCTTTTTTTCTGCTGTAGTTCGCGAAATTTCATCTGTATCTAAATAATTACTCAAATAATCCTGAATTCGACTGATGATTGATTTTTGAAATAGTAAAACAACAATCAAAGTAAAAAAATTAAGCCCAGAAATTAAGAAAAAACCAGTACTCCAATCATCAAAACAGTTTCTCAAAGCCAGGCCACATGCAATCTCCAACATTACGATACTTGAAACAAATATGACCAGAGTTAACATCCGAACAAACAAAGATGCGGCAGCACTAATTAATAGCTCCGCTGCTGAAATCTTTAATAATTCCAATCGCAGCTCAGCATATTTTTTCAATTCCTCTAAAAGTTCTTTCATAACGATTCGTTAAATGTACGCTCATCGATGATAAATGCGTGTAAATTCCAAAATTCTTCGGATTTAGTTCGCTCAATTTCGGAATAAACTTGAGAAGGGAATGGTGGAGCTATTGACCCAGGATGTGCAGTTTTTAAATGCCATGGTATACCAACACCAAATTCTTGAACCACAAGGCCACATTCACAAGTCTCCCGTGGTGCAATCCCCGTGACAGCTTGAACCGAAGAATTTCCACGCTTTACAAGTTTCACTTTTTCATTACCCGACAATTCAACGACGTTCGTTGTTCCAATATTCTTTGGAAACTTAAGAGTAATCTCATGTTTTCCATGACTTGAATTTACCTGGATTATGTTTATTTCCATTCCCTCCAACGTAAGCAGAGTTCCCTCCTTCAAAGGAAGGGTTGATTGTAACATTTCTACAAGAGAGTGAAGCAATTCAAAATCCACAGGTTTACCCCAATAAAACCGGGATCCGATTTCATTCTGTAATTCTTTTAAATAGGCACCATTTAATAACAACGATTTTTTAACTGAATTTGGAATATCGTCATTAAAGTGCTTGACAATATGTCGGCGACTAATCATCCCACTCAATCCCTTGAACTTGCTAAAATCATTTATCTTATTACAAATCTGACCTAAATTAGCCAAAGCCACCCCTGCGAACAGAGAGTGAATGTCACAGTAGGCGACACTCTGCTCAGCCCAATACAACGAAGTGCCATCCATGCCAATTTCGCTGTAAGCCTTTGATAAATAGCCAGCACATATCTGCTTTCCACTTGGATCGCCGATAAAACTATTTAAAGTAAAGGACATGATACCTGCCTGAATGGATTCATTATAACTACCCGTATTGTAAAGTCCGCGCTGAATATAATTATAAGTAAAACACAACCCCCGATAATCGATCGGAGTACCCCTTTTTACCCAACTCGAATCCAACCAATCTGATGAAGGATAATCAATACGCTCTATTAATAACC
>JBMLTP010000205.1:0-5116 GCA_049239885.1 Crocinitomicaceae bacterium | reverse complement strand
CCCCCAAATCGATGTATTAATTCCTATATTGTTTGGTATTCCGGCATATTTACCTGAGGAAACAACTTTTCCATTTACATCAATTACCTCAATAATTAAATTCGAAAGTATAGTTTCTTGAATTGAAATGGTGACTAGATCAGTTGTTGGATTCGGAAATACTTTCACATTTAAAATAGCAACATCTGGTTCCTCAATACTCATAGTTGTGATGGTTGCTCCCGAAGTAAACCCGCCGCCAAGCGTATTTCCTTCACTGTCTGTGTGAGTTAAAACTACTAATTCTCCAACCGTAAAACTCAAAGATCCATTTGCCTGACTCATTGTTGTTCCACTACTATTAACTGACTGAGGCGCAATACTTTGAGCGTATGTTACCATCACAAGAAAGAGAACCACACATGTAATCAAGTATTTCATTCTTAATTTTTTAGATCTTAGCAAAAATAAGTGTTTTTTCACATAGATTATTTCAATTCAGTTAATTTTTGGAATGAACTTTATTGAAAAAAAAATACAAAAAATCCCGTTTGTTTACAACCGGGATTTACTGTATAACCAAATTTTCTATTAATCTCTGCTTCCAAAAAGTCTTAGAATAGTCATGAACAAGTTTACAAATGTGATGTACAAACTCAATCCTCCGAAAATCTCCATTTTCATTTTGATGGAAGGATCCATTTCAACGTTGTGAGCTAAATTCTTTAATTCTTGCATTTTATAAGCAACTAATCCAGTGAAAACAAACACACAGATATAAGTAATCATTTTATCCATTCCTGAACTTTGAACAAACATATTAACCACGCTTGCTAATATTACTCCAAATAAAGCCATGTAAAGTAAACTTCCGAATTTCGTTAAATCCGTTTTCGTTGTGTAACCGAGAACAGCCATTAATGCAAAAACACCTGCAGAAACGAAGAATGAAACATAAATAGATCCAAGACTATAAACCATGAAAATTGAAGACAAACTCAATCCCATTAATACTGAATATACTATGAAAAGAAACATCATGAGTTTTGTAGAAATTTTCTCAAAACCAAGACTCATTGCGAATACAATCGCCAATGGAGAAAATGTAACAACCCAAAAGAAAATAGACATTCCAGTTCCCTCAGCATTGATAAACAATGACGCGAACGTAGCGGGATTCGACCCAACGAGATAAGCTATAATCCCTGATATACCTAATGCCGCAAACATGTAGGTGTAAACATTTTTAATAAAATCCACTGCCACGTCTCTAGAAACGCTTGGCTGACTGCTGTTAAAATAATTATCCATAGTTAATGTAATTTTGCTTGAACTAAATTAATAAATTCTTTTCTTGTAGCATCATTGGTAAGAAAAATTCCTGTAAAAGCGCTGGTTGTAGTAGCTGAATTCTGTTTTTGAACGCCACGCATTTGCATGCACATGTGTGAACATTCAATGACTACTGCCACACCTTTTGGAGCTAAAGTTCTTTGAATACAATCCCTGATTTCTATCGTCAAGCGTTCTTGAACTTGTAATCTGCGAGAATAAGCGTCCACAACACGAGGCAATTTACTCAATCCTACAATTTTTCCATCTGGAATATAGGCAATATGGGCTTTCCCGAAAAAAGGAAGCATGTGATGTTCACACAACGAATAAATATCAATGTCTTTGACCAAAACCATTTCCGAGTATTCTTCGTGAAAAATCGCTTGATTTACGATATCGTCTGGGTTTATTTCATAACCGTGAGTGAGATACTTCATGGCTTTCGATACTCGCTCGGGTGTTTTTAATAATCCTTCACGCAAAGGGTCTTCGCCAATCTCCTCAATTATTGAGCGGTAATGCTCTTCCATTTCGTTCTGTTTCAAAATATTGTTTTTTGTAAAACGAAAATGAACTAAAAAGGTTCTTTACCTCCGTAATATTCAACAAAATTATTTTCGGTTTCTATTAATTTGATTTTGGCGAGTTCACCTCCATTATTTTGAATATCTACTTCAATTAAATCCCAAATAGCAATTGCCACATTTTCGGTCGACGCCATTATGCCTTGTAAAAAAGGAACATCCAAATTCAAATTTTTGTGATCTAGTGCCTCAACGACTTTTTCTCGAACAATAACGCTTAGAGTCTTCAAGTTAATTACAAAACCTGTATCTGGATTTGGTACTCCTTTAACTGTGACATACAATTGGAAATTATGTCCATGCCAGTTTTTGTTAGCGCATTTGCCAAAAACCTCATCATTCTGTTGTTCGCTCCATTCTGGCTTCCACAGTTTGTGAGCCGCGTTAAACGTTTCTCTTCTCGTGATATAAATTGTTTTCATTTCAAACTGTTTGACTATTCTTAAATTATTTCACATTTCATGATTCCATCGCGATCAATTTCTGTCAATCGTATTTTCTGAAAAGTATTTGTCATTTTTGAATCAAATGGGTATTTTATTTTGACATAGTTTTCAGTAAATCCATACATTACACCTTCGTCCTCTTCTTGCTCAAACAAGACCGTTCGATTCGAATTCAAATTTTCAGTATAAAATTGACGTTTTTTTCTATCGGATAACAAATGAAGCTGTTTACTTCTTTCTCGTCGAACTTCCATTGGAACCTTCTCTCCCAATTTTGGTGCGCCCGTATTGGCTCTTTCAGAATAGGTAAAAACATGCAAGTAAGAAATATCCAAATCTTTGAGAAAATTGATCGTATCCATGAAATCTTCATCAGTTTCTCCAGGAAAACCAACAATTACATCGACACCAATGCACGCATCTGGGCGAATCGATTTGATTTGAGTTACGCGTTCAGCATATAATTCACGTTCGTATTTTCGACGCATCAATTTCAACAAACGATTACTTCCAGATTGAAGCGGAATATGGAAATGCGGTACAAAACCCCTTGAATCACTTAAACAAAAATCAATGATTTCATTAGAAAGCAAATTTGGCTCAATGGATGAAATACGATATCTGTCAATGCCATTAATATTATCCAACTCTTGGATCAATTGAAAAAAGTTCTCTCCTTCACCTTGTCCAAAATCACCAATGTTAACTCCTGTCAAGACTACTTCTTTGACATCTGTATCAGCGATTTTTTGAGCTTCTTTTAGTGTTTCTTCAATGCTGGCATTCCGGCTTTTTCCTCTTGCTAATGGAATGGTACAAAAGGTGCAGAAATAATCACAGCCGTCTTGAACTTTTAGAAACGACCTTGTTCTATCACCCATGGAAAAAGAAGGAACAAAATCATTGGTATTTTTAATATTATCGTAAGCTACTTCGGCTTTTTCTCTCTTTCCTTCCTGATTTTCTAAATGTTCGAGGATATTGAATTTTTCATTCGCTCCTAAAACCATGTCTACTCCTTGAATTTTAGCTATTTCTTCAGGTTTCAATTGTGCATAACATCCCACAATCACTATAAATGCTTCCGGGTTAATTTTAGTTGCACGTTTGACCAATTGCTTGCATTTCTTGTCTGCATTTTCGGTCACCGAACATGTATTAATTACATACACATCAGGTGTATCATCAAAATCCACTTTTGCAAAACCAGATTCTTCAAACAACCTAGCAATGGTAGATGTTTCAGAGAAATTCAACTTGCAACCAAGTGTGTAAAATGCAACTTTCTTGAACTGATTCATGGATTGCAAATTTAGGGATAAATTCCGTTGTGATAAACCGTTGTTATTGGAATTTGATATATGAATTTATAACCAAAGTAAAATAGTTGTTGTTTAAATAATTTCCAGAAAGTTTTTTCAAAAAAAACAAATTAACATGATTCATAAAATTACTTTAAGTTGCAATTATTTCAAGTTCTTTTTCGCATTTGAATTGGAAACAACCTTTTGACCTGTTTTAGATTCCAGTTCTTTTCGCGCTACTTTGGCCACATTTCCGCCTTGTTGAGCTACTTTTTTACTTTCGTAAAGGTTTTTGGGATTCGTTGCATTGGAAATATCTTTGGTAGAAGCTTCCGCTAACATGTTTAAAATTAGCTCAGTATTCGTCATATTATCTCTCAAATTTTCCTTTTTCAATCCTTTCAAAACTTTGTATTCCTTAGTGGTTAAACCTGACCAATTTTTCGTGATGATATCAGTTAAAGTAGCAAACTGAGCGCCTTCTTGAACTCCTACTCGCTTCCATTCATCGGTTAATTCTTTTCGGATCTCAATACTTTTCAAGCGCTGGTTTATCCAATTTTCTGAATAACCCAAACGTCTATAATTCTCGAGAGCTCGATCAATGCTAATTTCAGGATCTTCCATTTCATCAAGCCGTTCGCTTCCAACTTGAGCGAGCCAAAGTTTGAATGGTTCTGCTTTTGGAGAAGGAATAGATTGAATTAATCGAAAAAGTTGTTCTGTATCTGCAACGTCTGTTAATCGCATTTTACCATCAACAGCCATCATTTTCAAACCGTGACAATTCGTCACGGTTTCATTTCCTTCTTTTATTAAACGTTGTTTTAGTTTTCTCCAATACGCAGTTGGGTTTACACTACCCGTTAAAACCGAAATAACATCTACTATTGAAAAATACCATTTGTTTTGTTCGTCGATCCAAGCCGTTCGAACAGGTTTGTCATTGAAATTTTGTAATTGACTCATTTTTTTATGATTCTTATATAAATATACAAAAATTCGATGAATAAATGAATTATTGTTTATCTGATTTAATCCATTAAAATGGATAATCCAAACACATTTAAACCCATAGGGGCGGAATTAATTCCGCCCCTATGGGTAATAATCATAAAACAATAATGGTTTTAACCATTTATCACTGCAACACAATCTTCCTCACTGTCACCGTATTATTTTGCGGGTCAATCAAATGCACGAAATACAAACCATTTCCGGTCCACGTGCTTAAATCCAGGTAAAACTGTTGTTGGTTGATAGCGCTTTGAAATACTTGCTGACCAGCATTGTTTTCAATTTTAATGCTGTAGCCCGACATTGCCGCAAAGTTTCCATTATCAATCGTGATGTGGTCACTTGCAGGGTTTGGATAAATTAATATCGTGTTCTCGTTATTTGGCGCCGGTAAACTTAAAGTTGTGTTGATGATAAGAGAAAGATCGGACGTTTCACCACGAACAATACT
>JBMLTP010000204.1:0-3515 GCA_049239885.1 Crocinitomicaceae bacterium | reverse complement strand
TAGAGCGCTTGACTGGCAGTCAAGAGGTCGTCGGTTCGAGCCCGATCTTCTCCACAAATTAAAATTCATATGGACAAAGGGTTTCAATCGTTATTTTTTTTAATCCTTTGTCTTTTTTGTTTTCATGACATTCATTCCCAAAAACAGAAACCTTTTTCCGGAGAACTAACCTATTCGATTGAACGGGTAGATCAAAAGGATTCGGTTAAGGCAGAAATGATTGTTTATGCTCGAGATAGTTTAATTCGTATCGTTAATTTTAATTCTGAAACTGGAAAACAAGAATTGATTAAGCACTTGAGGTTGGGAAAGTCATATCTATTAATCGATACCGAAAAACAAAAATTCGCGATTCGCATGAATGAAGAGCTTTCGAAGGATACTTCATTCGATTATTCATTTAAAAAGTCATTTGTTTTCAAAAAGGTCGGAGGATTGATGGCTCGAAAATTAAAGGTAAAACAAAGAGAAATTAAAACTGAGTTGACATTTTATTTTTACAAGAAGATCCCAGCGAAATATGCCAACGCATTTACGCGATTACCTGGTTTGCCAGTGATTTATTTTGTTCCGACGGATCATGGTCTTTACAAATATGTATTGAAATCCATAAAGAATTCCGAACCTCCAATTGCACTTTTTTCATTCGGAAAAGAATATAAGATAGTAACATTCGATGAATTCACGGAGGAATTTTCTCGACTCTATGAAAATGGTGAATAACACTACTTCATAACTAACATTTCCTTGTTTAAACATAATAATTTCGTTGTAAGCCAGCAAGTAAGTTTCGTTTAATTTCGTATGATACCCAAAGCTGAAAATGGAAGATAACGAATTCATACCTAAGAGTGAACGAAAGCCTGCTGATTCCAACTCGAAAACGAAAGCGAAACAAGAGGATAAGAAAGAAAAAAAAGTTATATCACCAACTCGGGTTTATTTTATTGAGAAAATCGATAAGGGGAAACTTAAAGTTATTTTTGGATCGATACTTTCACTTTTGTCAATTTATTTGTTTTTGGCTTGCGTTTCTTATCTTTTCACGTGGGAAGTAGATCAGGATAAGCTTTTGGATCGTTCATTTTTCGAATTTTTGTTCGATAGCAAAACTCCCGCCGTTGAAAATTGGTTGGGGAAATTCGGGGCTTGGACTTCACATTTATTGATTTACAAGCTTTTCGGACTTACTTCTTTTGGTATTTGTTTCCTGATGTTTGTTTCAGGATTTAAGATTTTGTTCGATGTTGCCCTTTTTCCAATTTTACGATCATTTATTGTTGTGTTCTCTTATATGCTTTGGGGTTCACTTTTTCTTGGGTTTTTCGCTAGCAATGTAAACTATTTAGGCGGGACATTCGGATATTATTTAAACGAGTGGTTGATTCTTGCTTTGGGGCAATTTGGAACACTAATATTGATATTAGTTACTTTTTTCGTAATTACAACTTTACTTTTCAGCCCAAATTATCGAGCTATTTTCGCCTATCTTTTTGCCACAAAAGAAAAAGAAGTCGTTCAGGAATCTGTCGATTTAGAAGACAAGGATGATCGTATTGACGATATTCATGTAATAAACCCGATTCGCGAAGATCAGATAATGGAGGATATTCTTTCTGAACCTTTAGATTTCTCCAAGAATGATGAAGAAGATGAAGATGAAGATGACGAATTTGATGAGAGCGAGCTAATTGTTACAATTAAGGAAGAACCATCAGATTTGAAGTCACATGCTGAATCTGATTTTGAGTTTGAGATAGGCGTAGAGGAAGAAGAGTCAATCGTGCCAATTAGCCAAAATAGTACTTCTCGTGTAGAAAGGATGACAAGCGATGGCGAAGATCTTGCTGCCGGCCTAGTCGCTGAATATGGCGAATACGACCCAACTAAAGATTTGGAAGGTTATATTCTTCCGCCAATTGAATTGATGAAGGACTATGGTACAGGAGGTGTTTCAATTAATAAAGAAGAAATAGAATCCAATAAAGACCGTATTGTTCAAACGCTTTCACATTATAAAATTGACATTGCCAAAATAAAGGCAACAGTTGGACCGACGGTAACTTTGTATGAAATTGTTCCAGCACCAGGAGTACGGATTTCAAAGATTAAGAACTTAGAAGACGATATTGCTTTGAGTTTGAGTGCACTTGGAATAAGAATTATTGCTCCAATTCCAGGAAAAGGAACAATCGGTATTGAGGTTCCTAATTCAAATCCTGAAATGGTGAGTATGCGTTCGCTGATTGCTTCGGAAAAGTTTCAAAATTTCGATGGTGAGCTACCTGTTGTAATGGGTAAAACAATTACCAATGAAACGTTTGTTTTTGATCTCACCAAAATGCCTCACTTATTGGTTGCTGGTTCAACAGGGCAAGGGAAATCCGTAGGTTTGAACGCGATTTTGATTTCCATTTTATATAAAAAACATCCTGCTCAAGTCAAGTTCGTTTTGGTTGACCCGAAAAAAGTGGAATTAACGCTTTACAATAAAATTGAACGACATTTCCTAGCCAAATTACCGGGTGAAGAAGATGCAATTATTACGGATACATCGAAGGTTGTGAATACCCTAAATTCACTGTGCATTGAGATGGATGAACGCTATGAACTCTTAAAAGACGCAGGTGTACGAACCATTAAAGAATACAATGCCAAATTCATAGCTCGTCGTTTAAACCCTGAAAAAGGTCATCGCTATCTTCCTTATATTGTGGTTCTAATCGATGAGTTCGCAGATTTGATTATGACTGCAGGAAAAGAGGTGGAGCATCCAATTGCGCGGATAGCTCAGTTAGCTCGTGCAATCGGAATTCACTTAATTGTGGCCACACAACGACCTTCCGTTAATGTAATTACTGGAATGATTAAGGCTAATTTCCCAGCACGAATTGCATTTAGGGTATTGTCTAAAATAGATTCTCGAACCATTCTTGATGCCTCAGGTGCGGATCAATTAATTGGACGTGGAGATATGTTAATATCAACAGGATCGGATGTGAAACGTTTACAATGTGGTTTTGTCGATACGCCTGAAGTTGAAGAAATTTGTAGTTTTATTGGTGACCAAAGAGCATACCCTGAAGCATTGATTCTACCCGAATATGTTCCAGAAGGATCTGAAGGCGGTTCTGATTTTGACATGAATGAAATTGATCCAATGTTTGTCGATTCTGCCCGAATAGTAGTCATCAATCAACAAGGTTCTGCTAGTTTGCTTCAACGAAAGTTGAAATTAGGATACAATCGTGCAGGTCGAATCGTTGACCAATTGGAAGGAATGGGAATTATTGGCGCTTTCCAAGGAAGTAAAGCAAGGGAAGTTTTGTTTGGTGATATCGAGTCGCTAGATTTATTTATAATATCGAAAGGGTTTTTTTAAAATTATGCTATTCAATTTTAAAAGTTATTCAATAGTTACATTATTTAATACTAACATTTAAAAGTAAACATAAATATTCAGTCATAATAAAGAAATAATATTTAAAATACTAAGTTACTTAACAATAATATTT
>JBMLTP010000203.1:0-4712 GCA_049239885.1 Crocinitomicaceae bacterium | reverse complement strand
ATTCAAGATTGGTCTAAAAAACGAATAGAGGAACTTTCCAAAGGAATGGCTCAGAAGATTCAGTTTATTGCATCTGTTTTACACGAACCTGAAATGCTAATTTTAGACGAACCTTTGAGTGGTTTCGATCCAGTGAATGTGGAATTGATTTTAAACGAATTGAAGTCTTTCAAAGAGCAGGGGAGTACCATCGTTCTTTCTACCCACAACATGCGCAGCGTTGAAGAAATTTGTGATCGAGCCGCATTGATTCATGATTCAAGAAAAATAGCTGAAGACACCGTTTGGAATTTACGTGAGGCTCAGAAACAAGGGGAGTTTTCCATTCGATTCAAAGGAAACATGATTTCATTTGCTAATTCACTTTGGATTGATTTTGAATTAATTGATAAAAAGGAAATCGGCGATTCTCGTTTTGAAACCATCGTTAAAATGAGACGTGGAAATAAAATCGATGATTTATTGAAAGCTTTGATGGGAAATGTAGAGATTGAAGCGGTTGAAGAACGATTTCCATCGATGCAGGAAGTTTTCATTGAATTAACGAAAGAAAAGGAGGTGGAAGATGAGAAATAGTTGGTTGATTGCAAAACGCGAACTGAAAGAACGTATTTCAAACAGTGCCTTTTTGTGGATGCTATTCATAGGTCCAATCGTTAGTTTGTTCTTAATTTATTTATTGTTTAAAGCGGGTGATGAAGGGAAATCCACTTTACGAATTCTAATTGTGGATCCGATAAATTTAATGGACACGAAAATCGTTGCTCAAGAAGGAAAAACGATTGATTATTATTTTACGGATAAATACATTGAAGTTGAAGAATTTCGCGATAGTAAGAAATACAAGGAATTCGACGCGTTGATGGAGGTGAATGAGAAAATTTTAATGAATAAAAAAGCGTTCATTTTTTACCGAGAAAATCCATCGCCTGATTTGAAGATGCAATTGAAATTCCAATTGGAGCGCAGAGTAGAAGAAGTTATGATTGAGCAGTTTACACGTCTATCTGTGGATGAATTTAGACAAATCAAACAACCGTTGAATGTTGATTTTAGAAATGTTTACGACCCGAAAAACGAAGCTTCGGATATGGAAGGTTGGGTTGGATTTGTATTTGGAGCAATTATCGTTTTGTTCGTCCTTCTTTTCGGAATGACGATTCTTCGAAGCACGACGCGAGAAAAAAGCAATCGAATCGTTGAAGTTTTGTTGGCTTCCGTTAAACCTTCGCAGTTGATGCTTGGTAAAATTACAGGAATTGGCTTTTCGGCATTGATACAAATTATCGGTTGGATCATTCTTATTTCACTGGGCTTGTTTGTATTTCGTCAGACCATTTTCCCTGATTTATTTGATTTATCCAATTGGGAAGGAATTCAAGTTTCATCAGATGTGCAGCAACAAATTATTGACTCCACGCCAGTTGGTCGTTACAATCAGTTTATCGAATTGATTTACGAACGCATCAATTTTGGCTATATGTTGACGCACTTTGTAGTTCTTTTCGTTTTAGCCTACTTTTTCTATGGTGCATTTTTCAGTGCAATTGGAGCCACAGCAGGAACAGAAAGCGACGGACAACAATTTCTTTTTCCGATTTTGTTCATTCTCGGATTTTCGCTTTATGCAGGATATTACGCGATTATTCTTCCCGATTCTCAATTTACACAATGGATGCAGTTTATTCCGTTTACATCACCTGTGGTCGTTATGGTTAAAATTGCGCAGGGATACCCCGATGGAACTTATTATTGTGCGATTTTCTCCATTCTCATTCTAGTCGTTTCGGCTTACATTTTCTTGAATGTGGCAGGAAGGCTCTACAAAAATGGAATTTTACATTTCGGACATCACGTTCGCATCAGAAATTTAATATCCTGGCTTAAAAAATCGTGAGATGCGAAAAGCCCTAATTGATTTAGGAACAAACACCTTCAATTTGATCATTGCTGAAGTTTTAGGAAATGAAATTCAACACGTTTTTTCAACTAGGGAAGGTGTTGCATTGGGAATGGGAGGAATCATTGAAAATAGAATTTCAGAAGACGCTGCTGAACGTGCAATTGCCTGTTTGAGTCGATTCAAAGCAAAATGCGAAGAATTTCAAGTGGAGAAAATTACAGCTATTGGAACTTCCGCTATTCGTGACGCTAAAAATCAGTTGGAGTTCATTGAAGCTGTAAAAGCTGAAACAGAAATAGAAATTCAAGTTGTTTCTGGCGAAGAAGAAGCAAGGCTTATCTACCAAGGAATTCGACAAACTTATCCGTTTAATGAACGAGCTATGATTATGGATATCGGAGGCGGAAGCACCGAATTCATTTTAGCTAATTCGGAAGGAATAATCGATCTGATTTCATTGAATATAGGTGTTTCACGCATTTTTCAGATGTTTTCTTTCGAAGATCCTTTATCGAATGTTGATATTTCTCGAATTGAATATTTTCTTGAAGAAAACAGTCAATCTTTTTTTGATAAAAAGAAATGCCCCATTTTAGTTGGTGCTTCAGGAAGTTTTGAAACGTTTTACGAACTCGCTTTTCAAAAACCTTTTCCATCGAAAACTCAGCCCTTTGAAATTCCTATTGATTTATTCAATCAAGAAATCGAAAAAATTATTCAGTCAACCCAAGCCGAACGAGATCAAAACGAGTTCATTATTCCAATTCGAAAAAAGATGGCGCCGATTGCAGCAGTCAAGACTCGCTGGGTGATGAATAAATTAGGAGTTGAGCGAGTTATTGTTTCGCCGATGTCGCTGAAAGAGGGGGCTTTTAGTAATTGATAAAAATAAATTTTCAGTGTAATTATTTCAGATCTGCCTCAATAAATACATTTCTACAATCCACAACTTTTGTTTTTTGAATTTTTCTAGCATTTAGATCATATTCAACGTAGCTTACAAATAATTTTTCAAGTTCTTCATTTTCATCAAGAGGAAACAGGATTAAAGTTGAAATTTGAATCCAATCTTCAGAACAATCAGTAAAAATAGAATTTTCTATTTCAATCTTTATTTGTCCATTTATTTGCTGCCATTTTTTGTTTTTAGGAAGAATTAAACTCATGTTATAAAAGTAAATTATTTAAGAAAACGAAATATATTGTATGAAATAAGATTTCAAGCTACTAAAATAAATTCGTTTAATTTATTCAGATGCTTTTCCAATTGAATAAACTCTTCTTGGTGCAATTCTGCAAACGATTTTCTTGCCTGATTTTCGACAAAAGATTCCAATGACGTTGAAAACGAATTATGGATAAATCTCGAAAGCTTAATTTTTCCATATTCTAGAATTTCTCTGGGGATTGAATATTCTGACATAATATTCTGTAACATTGATTCGTCCCTTTCTTCTTCATTTGTATAAGCTTCATCCCATGATTTGAAAAGGCTACTGCTCCAAATGAACTGTATACTCAAATGATTAACCTTTTCATTTGTATTTGGTAGAAAATAGAAAAAGAAGGTACTATTTCGCTCATCAGAAAGATGTTTATACCAACTATGTTGATTGGAGAAAAATTGAATGAACTGATAGATGTCTTCAGTTTTCAACATTTTACATTTTCTAATCTGTAATAGGTATTCTTCCAATTTCAAATCAAAGAATTATTAAATTAGAACTAGTCACAAATTCTTCCTTTGTGTTTGTCATTGTGAAAATGTTCGTCTAATTCCTTGAATTCCTTTAATAATTCAGCTGATGGGGGCGTAGCCTGCAGTTTTGTTAGGTCTGGTTGTCCCGCATCAACCCAACAGGTGAACCAAATGGAGCCAACAGCAAGTATAGCAGCTCGTAATCTTCGTTCAACCATGTTATTAAGTCGTTTATGATAAATATCACAAAACTCACGGGAATAGACATACATATTCGTACTTCCCCTTTGCTCAAAACTATATTTTCTATCAGCAGGAAAAGTCGTCGTAATTTCCTTCTCCATTCGAAGCACCGAATCTAATGCGTTATGCGATGCGCGAACATTTTCCCAAGAAAAATCTAGCACATTTTTGATGTATTTTCCCTTGCCAACAAAATAATCGTAATCTTCCGCATTGATTTCAACCAAACGACTTTCCCAAAGTCCGTGAATTCCTTTTTGACCGGTTAATTGTCCGTTGTAGTTTTCAGTTGTATGCAAGGGAACATGTGAATCACCAATATAATGTCCAATATCAGCTGAGTACTTGAGGATTAAATCGACATTCTTTGTTTCGAAAGCCTTTTGAAGTTTATATTTCATTACTTGAATGTGCCATGGAACAATTCCATAGGCTTGAAGTGTATCTTCAGTAAATTTGGCTACCGCATCATTCCATTTTCTTGGGATAATTTCAAATGGATCTTCTCCAGGTTTGTAGTAATGATCTAAGTCAATGTAATGACACTGAGCTTCACCTTCAACAGCATAACGACGCATGTCCGGATCAACAGCATGATCAGTTAGGTATTCCAAATGTTCTTTGTAAAAACCAAACATTTCCGGAGGAAGCGTAAAAACAGCAATTCGGTTGATTCGTTTGTGACCAAAAAATCCCCAAGTAGGTTTATAGGTATGAAAAATACCGCTGAACGAAAAAATAGAGCAAACGACAATTGCAGAAATCGTTTTAAAGCTTGACCAATTTCCCATCTTTTAGAATTGGAATTGCATTCGTTTGGTTTGGTGTTAGACAATATTTAATGTCCTCGTTCAAATTTAAGTTTTT
>JBMLTP010000202.1:0-3290 GCA_049239885.1 Crocinitomicaceae bacterium | reverse complement strand
AAGGAAAGTCATGTTTACAAATACGAAGGAGGCGGAATTGCGAGAAATTCTGGAGCTTCTGTGCGTTTATTGGATGGAAATCGAGGCAGAATCTCAGCAGATGATGTTAAAAACTGGATTAATCCAGAAAACGATGTTCACTTTCCATTAACGCAGCTCGTTTCTATTGAGGATACTGCAAATCGAGGCGGTGGTGCAATTTATGATTTTGAGGAAATCAAAAATATTCGGAAACTTTGTAATGAATTGAACATTCCGCTCCATTTGGATGGGGCTCGTGTTTTTAATGCTTTAATTGAAAACGGGATCGACTTTAAAACCTACGGAAGTCAGTTTGACTCCATTTCAATTTGTTTGTCGAAGGGATTGGGTGCACCAATCGGATCGCTACTTCTAGGAGACAAAGATTTCATCAAAAAGGCCCACCGGGTTCGAAAAGTTTTTGGTGGAGGTATGAGGCAAGCGGGAATAATTGCGGCAGGCGGACTTTATGCCTTGAAAAACAATATTAAACGGCTCCGTGAAGATCATGAAAATGCTAAAAAGCTTGAAAAAAACCTAATTTCTTGCGATTGGGTAGAATCTGTTATTCCCGTTGAAACAAACATCGTTGTAACAATCCTTAAGGATGCAAATAAACGCGATGAAATCATCGAAAAATTAAAAACAAATAATATTCTATCAATGCCTTTCGGTCCTGGAATGCTGCGGATGGTTACTCATCTCGATGTAAGCGAAAATGACGTTGATCAAGTCTGTGAAGCTTTGAAAAATTCATTTTAACAATTAAACATGTAACCTTTTGCATGATTTTAGCTATAAAGAATTGGCTAATTTCTTTGTATGTTCCAAATTCTAAGAGCATTTTTACTGTTACTCATCTTCGATTCAACCTATTGTGTTCATTCTCAAGAAAATGATCCTTGCGTAACAAGTGACAAAAAACTAATAAAACTTTTGGCATCTGCGATGGCGGAGGAAAATTTTGATGATAAAACAGAAAAATTCGCCCAAGCAATACAAAAATATCCAGACAACGCCGAAACCTATTATTTGTTCGCTCGGCTATGCGAACAAGAAGGAGCTCGTTTGGCAACAGATGTAAAAACAAGAAATCAAGGAGAAGCAGTAAAGAAAAAAGCGCTTTATTTCTATCAAGCGACGATTAAGAAATGTCCCAATTTTCATGCAGATTGTTATTACAATATTGGGATCGAATTACTTTCAAATGGTGATGTAAAAAATGCACTGCCGTTTCTCAAAAAATTTGTTGAGTTCCCAGAAGACAATTACGCTATTTTACCTCAAGATTTTATTCAGAAAAAAACTGAGCTATCAGCAATTATCGAAGACATCGAATTTGAAAAAAACCTTCGCAAAAATCCGGTTCCCTTCTCCCCGTCTAAAGTAATGAATGTAAGTTCTAACCAAGACGAATATTTTCCAATGATTTCTCCTGACAACGACTTGATCTTTTTCACGCGAAAAGTTGACAATACAACGTTGGGGAATATAGCCAATTTAATTGAGGAAGAATTTACCTTATCTTCTCGTCTGAATGAGGGTCAAAATGTTTTCACCTACGGCGATCGACTGCCTGAGCCTTTCAATAACGGAACTTTTTATAATTATGGAACCGCAACCCTTTCCGTTGATAACAAGGAAATGATTATTTGCGCTTGTAAAAAAGAAAAGGTTTATAATCAAGATTATTTGAATTGTGATTTATACACAACAAAATTTAAACGAAGTGGAAAAGGAGGCAACGACTTTGAATGGACCCCACTTGTTAATATGGGACCAAATATTAATACCAAAGACGGTTGGGAAGCACAACCCTCACTTTCTGCTGATGGAAAAATGTTGTTTTTTACATCTTTTCGAAAAGGATCACGAGATAATGATATTTATTTATCTGAAAGACAAGCCGATGGTTCTTGGAGTATGGCAAAACCGTTCGACGTTGTAAATACAGCTGGAAAAGATAAAAGTCCATTTTTTCACCAAGACGGAGAAACACTTTATTTTGTTTCTAGCAGTACTAATTCTCGAAAAGGAATGGGCGGACTTGATATTTTTTATATTCGAAAAGAAAATAACAATTGGACGAAGCCGCAAAATATAGGTTTTCCTATTAATTCTGAACAAGATGAACTAGGTCTTTTTGTTTCGACAAACGGAAAAGTAGCTTATTATTCCAGTGATAAAGATGGAGATTGGAACATATATGCCTTTGATCTTTATGAAAAGGCTCGCCCGCAAGAAGTAGTAATTTTAAAAGGAACACTCACGGATGACTCTGGAAAACCAATTTCGGATGCAAAAATCGAGGTTACTTACAACGGAACTGGTGAAACCCAAACTTTTGATGTCAATGGAGATGACGGGAAATATGCGGCAGTTGTCAAGGTTTCAAACCCTCAAGATGTTACGATAAGCGTTAGCAAAGAAGGTTTAGCTTACAATGCGAAAGTCGTTGAGAAAGAAGTTCTTGAAAATAGAAAAAGCTCAAATATTCAAGTTGGAAATATTAAAACGGATAGCATCAAATCGGGAAGCGCCTATCAATTGGATGAAATATATTTTGCAACAGATTCCTGGGAATTAAACAAACGATCCACACTCCTACTGAACGGATTTTCGTCTTATTTAAAAAAGAACCCAACATTTAGAATCTCTGTCAATGGACATACAGATGATATTGGAGATGATGAACAAAATAGAATTCTATCTCAAAAACGAGCAGACGCCGTTAAATTATATTTAGTAGAAAAAGGAGTAAGCTCGGAACAAATTGAAGCAATAGGATTTGGAGAAACGAAACCTAGGGTCCCGAATACAACTGAAAACAATAGAGCTAAAAACCGAAGAACGGAATTTCAAATCCTGGACTAAAAGCTAGAAATTAGTTCTTCTTTCGATACAATGATTCGTATTGATTAACCCAATCTGCAACTGACATTTTTCTAACTAGCTCCCCAATTAATTCATATGGAATGTCGGACATTTTTTTGAATCGAACACACGATTTCCCCATATCGAGTTTTGCTTTCGAATATTTCGGGAATTCGCCAACGAACCAATTCATCAAATCTGAATTTCCATATATCCCCATGTGATAAAAAGCAATGAAGTTCTTTTGGGAAGCGATATTCATAAACGGAAGTGGAAGTTTTGGATCACAATGATACCCATTCGGATAAATGGAATGGGGAACAACGTAACCAATCATTCCATAGTTAATGCATTCTTCAAATCCTTCGGAAAGATTAGTTAAAATAGTTTCTCGA
>JBMLTP010000201.1:0-8013 GCA_049239885.1 Crocinitomicaceae bacterium | reverse complement strand
GTAATTCAAAACTCCTTTCAACGTGGTGGTTTTTCTTTTTTTAAAAGTAATTTCTACAATGAAAATGTTCTCGAATTGAAAAACGACCGCATCAAAATTAGGGTCAAAAAGTCGAACCGGTGTTCCTTCTTCCCTAGGCTTTCCTTTTTGAATCGCATCGTTGTTTTTTTCGAATGTAAAGCTTACTGGAATAGGACCCGAATTCTTTTTCGTACGCGACGAATAGACGTGCCAATGAGGATCTATTCTTCCATATGCTACTACTTTTTTCATCGTATTATCGTATTCAAAAGTCCAATTCACATGATTTTGAGCGAACGCGAAAAATTGAAAAAGTAAAAAAGCAAACGGAAAGAAGTACTTGAACATATTAAATTTTAACTTCTAACAACCTGCTTATTGGAATCCAAACCCCACCTTTAAGGCATATAAACTTAGTTCCAGCAGCCCAAATTGTCGTTTCAACGCGTTTAACACTTTCATCATCCTTGAAGTAAATGGACACTTTTGTTCGATGAGAATTACCCAAAATGGTAGCTTTTTCAATTTGGTTTAGCAAGTCAGGATGTTGATCTACTGTTGACTTATCATTAAACTTTAATGAAGGAATTATTTCCTTTTCTATTAATGTAGCTTCCATTGTAAATTAATTAAGAATGATTGAAACGAATATAAACAAAAAAAATTTAAATACAATTCATTCTTGCTTATTTTAATAAATTTTACCAATTCAGTCTTGCTTGAGCTGAAACAGATTGAACAACAAACATTTTATCGTCGAACAAGAACTTTCCATTAACAGCGATCATTGCGGCGTTGTCAGTACAATATTCAAACTTGGGAATAAACGTTTCAAAGCCATCCTTTTCAAGATCTTTCAAAGCCATCCTTAAGCCACTATTCGCAGAAACACCTCCTGAAATTGCAATTTGCCGAATTCCAGTTTGAATTGATGCACTTTTAAGTTTTTCTATTAAAATTTCAATTATGGTTTGTTGCACAGACGAACACAAATCAGATAAATTATCCTCAATAAATCGAGGATTTTTCTTTGATTCAGCATTTAAAAAGTAAAGAATAGATGTCTTCAATCCACTAAAACTAAAGTCAAGACCATCAATTTTTGGCTTGGAAAACCTAAAAGCCTTTGGATTTCCAATTTTTGCGAATTTATCAATCAAAGGACCTCCAGGGTAACTTAGCCCGAACATTTTAGCAGCTTTATCAAAAGCCTCACCTGCAGCATCATCAATAGTTTTACCAATTATCTCCATTTCGAAAGCACTTGAAACTTTAACAATTTGTGTGTGACCTCCCGAAACCGTTAAACATAAAAATGGGAATTCCGGTTTTTTATTACCCGCATCATCGATAAAATGGGCAAGGATGTGTGCCTTCATATGATGAACAGCAATCAATGGGATTTTTCTGGCAAGGGCAAACGATTTAGCAAATGAAGCACCTACCAATAACGAACCTAACAATCCCGGACCTTGGGTAAAAGCAATCGCATCGATATCCTTCAATTCAACATTTGCCTTTGAAATAGCCGAATTGACAACATGAACAATGTTTTCCTGATGTGAACGACTTGCCAATTCAGGAACAACCCCGCCATAACGTTCGTGAATCAACTGATTAGCGGTGACATTCGACAAAACGGAATAATTCTTGAGAATTGCAGCAGATGTATCATCACACGAAGTTTCAATACCCAAAATGATTGTTTCCTTGCTAGCCAAAAGATTACTAAATTTGTTATGTTAATGACAAAATTACTCAAAATAGCCGCTAAAACGATTGGATTTCTTTTCGAGTGGATTCTAATTTTGTTGATTGCCTTCGCATTTTTAATTCGAAGTTTTCCATTTCAGACTTATCTTGCTCATCAAGCTACAGCATTTCTTTCAAAAGAATTGAATACTAAATTTGAAATCGGTCGAGTAGAAATTGTCTTTTTGAATAAAGTTTTATTGAAGGATGTTTTGATTTTAGACCTCAAAAAAGACAGTATTCTCTATTCCAAGGAAATTAGTTTAAAATTGGATAAACTCGATTTGGCTAAAAATGAATTTGTCATTGGCAAAACCAAGTTGAATTCAGGAACAATAAATATCGATATAGATAAAAAGACTGGTGAATCCAATTTTCAATTTATTGCAGACTATTTTTCTAGTGAATCCAAGACCGAAAGCAAACCAGCAACCCTCATATTTAAGGACATAAGCATTTCAAATTTCAACCTTCGTTACGATGATTTTAGAAAAAGTCAACTAGCTTTTGGATTAGACTATGATCACATTAAAATCAAAGACCTTGGTGTTAATGTTTCGAACTTAAAAATAGCTGATGATGTCGTTTCACTGAATCTAACTAATTTAAAATTAAAAGAACAATGTGGGCTGAATATTGAAAATTTAACTAGTCAAATCAATATTGCCTCAAACGGTATTCGTTTGAAAAACTTCCATTTAAAAACTCCTAAAACAAAGTTAAATTGTACGAAACTATGGCTTGTTTTTAATGAATGGGAAGATTTTGATTTATTTGAAGATAAAGTGAATTTTGATGTTGAATTTCAACCGAGCAATGTTTCACTTCGAGATGTTTCTATTTTTGCCCCAGATATTGAAGGAATGGATGCTAACATATACCTCAAAGGTAAAGTATCGAATCCATTATGTAGATTGTCGATTTCGAATCTTGATTTACGTTATGGCAAAAAGACAATTATACAAGGAAACTTTGTCCTCCCGGATTTCAGAAAGGAGGGCGCGGCAAATCTCAATGAAGACCTTAAATATGCATACATAGACTTCGAAGAACTCGAATCATTCAATCTCCCCAAAGGAAGTGGAAAGATCGCCTTGGAAAACCCAATTTCAAAATTCGTATTCGCTGAAATATCAAATCTTAAAACGAAAGGAATCTTAAACAATTTCAATTTGATTTTCAAAGATTTAAAAACAAATATCGGAACCATAAGTTTAAATAATTACCTGACAATATCTCAAAAAAATGACACAACCTATTTCAAACCTATTTCAAATGATTCGACCTTTATTTCACTTCAAAATTTTAATTTGTCTGAATTAATAGATGATCGAAATTTCGGGATTGTCGACGGGGAAATCAAATTACAAGGATTGTTTACAGATGAAGGAGCGTTTGAATTAACAGATATTTTTGCAAATTTAAACCGCTTCGATTTTTCCAATTACGCTTATTCGTCAATTAAATTAATAGACGGGTCATTAAAAGATGACATTATTGAAGCTAAATTGGATATATCTGATCCTAATTTGTCGATGAAATATGATGGGAAAATCTCCATTGGTAAAAAACAAGAGTATTTGGTTGATATTGACTTAGAAAAAGCACTTTTAGGCAAATTAGGTTTCAGCAATACGGAAAATATGTTTCTCGCAACAAAAATTAATTGCGATTTGAAAGGGACTTCTTTGGAACAAATTAAGGGAAACATTACGGCGAAATTTCTAACCTACAAAGAGGATAGCAATGATTTAAACATTCCCGAATTCAAACTCGACTTGGAAAGAAAGAAGGAATCTGACATTTTTCATTTGAGAAGTTCAATAGTAAATGCTGATGTTTCGGGAAAAATAAATTATGAAACCGTAATTGATGACTTCCTGAGTGAATTATCTGTTGTTTTTCCTTCAATTGACAAGACTAAAAAGAAAGAAAGAGAGAAAGGCAATAGTGATTTCAGTTTTGATTTCACAACCGGAAATTCTGACGAATTCCTATCGATTTTTGTTCCCGACTTGAAGATTAGCTCAAATAGCAAACTCAGCGGAAGCTATAATGCGAAACAATCGAACTTAAAAATTGATCTTTCCTCCGAATTAATCCAATTTCAAGATTTAAAATTCAGCAAACTAAATTGCAACCAAACAATATCTAAAATTGGAATTATTGGAACTTACCACCTCGATGAAGTAAAGTATGGCGACTCTTTAAAATTTGATAATGTGCTGTTTACAGCAAATGGAATGGCAGGAATTGTTAATTCCAAATTGACTTGGGATCCAAACACCAAAGTTTTTTCATCCATCGAATGGAAAACGATTGTATTGGATAATGATTTATTGAATTTCCAAATACACCCATCATTCTTTTCACTCAATGGATTACAATGGAAAATTGAAAATGAATCCGATATCAATTTGAGTTCAGATGATGTAAATATTTCTAATCTAAAACTTTCTAGAGATGAACAACTAATCCAAGTCAATGGTTGTCTTTCAAAAAATAACAGTGACAAACTTAAACTAGATATTGACAAATTCGACCTGAAAGAGTTATCTCAAATACTTGGTTTGGGAGCGGAGTTAAGTGGTAAATTTTCAGGTTGGGGAGAAATATCGAATCCATATACGAATTTCAATTATATGGGAGATGCACGCATCGAAGCATTCAAGATTGACAATGAGGAAATTGGTAACATTCAAATAATGTCAGATTGGAATCAAAAACGTGAAAGTGTAATTCTCAACGGTGATTTAGAATATAAAAATCAGCGAACGTTTGACTTTTCTGGGATGTATGACATCTCAGCTGATAACCTCGATTTGTATTTAAATTTTGAAAATACAGACATTGCTTTCACAAATGCATTTATGGATCCTTCTGTAGTTAAAGATATCAGCGGTAAATTGAATGGTAAAATACGCGTCAAAGGGAAACCTTCAGAACCGAAATTAAATGGGGAATTAAAACTAAATCAAGGAACCGCTCTAGTTGAACTCTTGGGTGTAAAGTATATAATCGATGGGAAAATCATAATTGAAGAGGATGCTTTTTTAATTAACACGATTCCAGTTCGTGACGAAGATGGAAATACCGCTGCACTTGTAGGGACTGTCAATCATTATAATTTTGAAAAATGGAATTTCGACCTTCAATTCAACTTTGAAGATGATTTATTTAAAAGACCGCTTTCAAATGGCAAAGCCGTTCCTTTGGAACAATTTAAGGTCCTGAAAACCAAATATAAAGATGGAGACATCTATTATGGAACCGCTTATGCTCGAGGTTACGCAAACATTGAAGGAACTGAAAGTAGTCTTTCAATAACGGTGGAAGCGGAAACAAAACCAAATACACAAATCTTTTTCCCGATGTATGGCGTTTCTGAATTGGACGAAAGTGAAGATTTCATTACCATCATCGATAAGTCAATTAAGAATAAAGTCAAAGAAGATAAAATTGACCTTTCCGGAATCGATTTGGATATGAAGTTCAAAGTCAATCAAAGCGCAAAAATGAACTTAATTTTCAACGAGATTACCAACGACGAAATAACTGCAACTGGAAAAGGTGAAATTAATTTAAAGCTCGATCAATTAGACAATGTATTCCTGGAAGGAACTTATACAATTTCCGAGGGTAGTAAATATAATTTTACAATGGCAGGAATTCAGCAACCATTTGAGATTGAAAAAGGATCAACTATCAAGTGGTCTGGAAGTCCTTATAACGCGGATATAAATATAAATACATATGTTAACTTGAAAAAAGTTTCCATTCTCGAATTAAGCCCGGAATTAATGGATAACACCCTTTTAAATCAAGAGGTAAATTGCTACTTGAAACTCGATGAAACCCTTTTAAAACCGCGTATTTCCTTTGACATAAAGGCACCGCGTACTTCAGAAACAGGAAAGGCACTGATTCGAAGAGTTACAGCTGACAACGACGAGTTAAATCGCCAATTTTTTTCCTTGTTAATCGCTCGCAAATTTCAACCGCTTAAAGGATCAATTTCCGCAAGTAGTTCGGCAGCAATCGACTTGGTAGAATCACAAATCAACGCCGCTCTCAATAAAATGACGGACAACTACAAATTAAATGTTGACTACGGTGAAGAAAAAACAATGGGTGAAAAATCATTTGAGGTTGGATTTAAAAAAGGACTTTTAAATGATCGATTGACTATTTCGACTAGCATTGGGGTTGAAAGTAAAAATTTAAGCAGTGAATCAGCATCGTCAGAAGGTTCATCTAGCAATGGAAATGGCACATCAAAAAGTAGTTCACTTATTGGAGACGTAAATATTGAATACATAATTAATGAAAAAGGAACTTTTCGTGCAAATATTTTCAATAAATCGAATACCAACTCTATAAATGAGCAAGCAGGTCCTTTCACGCAGGGCGCTGGTGTTTCATATTTGGAAGAATTCAATAACTGGAATGATTTTGAACTTGTTCAATATGGATTGGACGTTTTTCGAAAAGAAGACAAGAAAAAATACCGTAAAAAGAAAAAGAAAACAAAGATTCCAACGGATGTTTTTAATAATCCTAATCAACCTTCCACTGATAAAAAAGACAAGAAAAGGAAATAATTTGATGAATGAATTGTATTTTTGAGGCAATTGATTCAATTTAAATTCTGACAACAAGATTTTATGCATAAAGTATTAATTGCCAATCGCGGGGAAATAGCTCGAAGAGTTATTCGAACTTTAAAAAAAATGGATATTGCAACGGTTGCTGTTTATTCGGATGCGGATCGCAATGCTCCTCATGTAATAGAAGCTGATGAAGCAGTTTATTTGGGTGCCAGCCCTTCTGCCGAAAGTTATCTGAAACAGGACTTAATCCTAGATTACTGCAAAGAATTAAATGTGGATGGAATTCACCCGGGATATGGATTTTTGTCTGAAAATGCTGGATTTGCGAAAAAGGTGAAAGCCGCAGGAATAAAATTGATCGGACCTTCAGCTGAATCAATGGAAATAATGGGTGATAAACTCAGTGCCAAGCAAGCTGTAAAGAAATTTAACGTTCCCTTGGTTCCAGGTGTTGATGAAGCCATTTCGGATGTCAACGATGCAAAAAAAATTGCCTCAGAAGTGGGTTACCCCATACTCATTAAAGCATCCGCAGGTGGAGGAGGAAAGGGAATGAGATTGGTTCAAAACAACGACGAATTTGAAGAGCAAATGATGATGGCTCAAAATGAAGCGCGTTCTTCTTTTGGTGATGATGCCGTATTCATTGAAAAATTTGTGGATAAGCCCAGACACATTGAAATTCAAGTATTTGCCGATCAAATTGGAAATGTTGTTTATTTATTTGAACGCGAATGTTCGGTTCAACGAAGACACCAAAAAGTTATCGAAGAAGCTCCTAGTGCAGTTTTGACTCCCGAATTGAGAAAGCAAATGGGTGAAGCTGCTGTTGCAGTTTGTAAAGCTTGTAATTATGAAGGTGCCGGAACCGTTGAGTTTTTGTTAGACGCCTCATTGAATTTTTATTTCTTGGAAATGAACACGCGTCTGCAAGTAGAGCATCCTGTTACTGAGGAGATAACCGGACTTGATTTAGTTGAATGGCAAGTTCGAGTAGCAAAAGGAGAGCGTCTTCCAAAATTACAAGATGAACTAAAAATCAATGGTCACGCGGTTGAAATTCGTGTATATGCGGAAGATACGTTAAACGGATTTACTCCGGATATTGGAACACTAAATCGTTATCGAATTCCAAGTGGAAAGTACGTTCGCGTCGATGATGCATTTCTCGAAGGAATGGACATTCCAATTTACTATGACCCGATGATTGCCAAATTAGTTGTTTGGGGAGAAACGCGGGAGGAAGCAATGGATCGAGCAATCGAGGCAATAGATAATTACCAAATTTCAGGAGTTAAAACAACGTTGGACTTCGGGAAATTCGTACTGAAACATCCCGCCTTCCGAAGTGGAGATTTTGACACGAATTTCATCAAACATTATTTTCAAGATCCATACATCGTTAATTCAGCAATGATGGAGGAAGAAGATGCTTTGGTTCACGCAATAGATGATATTTGGAATGACCTTACAAAACTAAAAAGCACCGAATTTGCCTCTCAGGAAATTGGTTCTTCTTGGAAAAATCGAATGGAATAAAATAATTTCTGTGAGACAACTTTTGAAAAGGAAAAAAAATTACTTTTACAACTCAAAATTTCAACGATGAATTTACACGAATATCAAGGAA
>JBMLTP010000200.1:0-8969 GCA_049239885.1 Crocinitomicaceae bacterium | reverse complement strand
TTATCAAAAAAAGGAACGGGAAAAACGATTTACATCCTAGATGAACCGTCTACTGGGCTTCATTTCGAGGACATCAATATGCTGTTGGGTGTACTTCAACGCTTAGTTAATGAAGGGAATACCGTACTTGTCATCGAGCATAATTTGGATATCATCAAAGTCGCTGACCACATTATTGATCTCGGTCCTGAGGGCGGTCGAGGAGGCGGAAAAATATTATTTTCGGGAACACCTGAGAAAATGATTCAAAGAGCAGTTGATTTTTCACATACGGCTCATTATCTAAAAGAAGAACTTAAAAGTTGAACCAATTACGATGAAGTCATATTTCAGAAAAGACATTTTGTCAGATTTTTAACATTGGTTTTATTCTTGTAAATGAAAAACGTGTAATTTTGCACCTATCCAAATGATAGGACTTTTATTAATTTAATATATATTTTAAAATGGCATTAGAAATAACAGACGCGAATTTTGATGAATTAGTATTGAAATCGGATAAGCCAGTAATTGTTGATTTTTGGGCAGAATGGTGCGGGCCATGTCGAATGATAGGACCGGTAATCGATGAAATGTCTAAAGAATATGAAGGAAAAGCGGTAATTGGAAAAGTAAACGTGGATTTGAACTCCAATGTTTCTGCTCAATTCAATGTAAGAAGTATTCCTACGGTTCTTTTCATCAAGAATGGTGAAGTAGTTGACAAATCAGTTGGTGCTGTTCCGAAAGCGAATTTGGTTTCAAAATTGGAAGCGTTACTCTAAATTAAACGAACTTTTTAAGACCGTCAGATAATGGCGGTTTTTTTTTGCCCTATGGAAAATTTCTTCAGACGTCTAAAATATTATGGAATCGGCTTCGGAATCGGTCTGCTCTTTGTCATCTTCTTTTTCAAGAATAAAGGTTGTGCTTGGACACCAGAAAACCGAGTTAAAACGGCTGTTTTTGAGCGATTACTTGTTATTAACGACGAGAATAAAAGTGAGTTAGAAAAATTGAATCTTTCAAAAAAAGAGCTAATTCAAATTCTGAAAAATAGTGATATTAACTTCCAAAAAAGTAAAAAAACAGATCGATTCAAGGTGTATCATTTTGATTGCAAAACCAAATCAGGTAAAGATTTCATAGCTCTATTAACTTTGGGGAAAGAAAGTTTCATGTCTGAAGTTCTATTGAAAGAAAAAAAGACAAATAGCGCAACAAATTCTATTGAAGGAACTGGAGAAATTATCTATTTTCCGAAAGAAAGAAATTTCCTTTATGTGGATACAACAGATAAATTGAATTGTCAAAAAGAAAAAATTCAAATCCGAGAAAACGATCAATTGTTTCAGCGAATTCGTAAAAATGGATTTATTGATTTTGAAAAATCGAATTTAAAAAGAAGTCCTAAGCCTGAACATTGTCTTGTTTTCAGGGATAAAAAGAATCGTGAAATTCATGCCTATGCTTTATGGCACATGGATAAAATTGAAATATTTAGAATGGACTTATCTTTTGATTCTTCCTGTAAATAATTTCTTGTTAATAAATTGAAATCTTATTTATCTAATCGATTGAAGTCTTTTTTTAATTTTGAATAATGGAATTTACGGCAGAGCAGATAGCTGAAATACTTCAAGGTGAAATTGTTGGTGATAAAACAATAACTGTTAAGGGATTAGCAAAAATCGAAGAAGGACAACCACAAGCGCTTTCTTTTCTTTCCAATCCAAAATACGAGGAGTATATTTATTCGACTCAATCAAGTATTTGTATCGTAAATAATACTTTTGAACCTATAAAAGAACTTCCTTCGACCTTAACTTTAATTAAAGTGGCAGATGCGTATGCGTGTTTTGCGAAACTGTTGGAAGTCTATAATAATTTAAGTAAAAAAAATCCAGATATCGAACCGAATAGTTTCATTCATTCAACTGCTGAGGTTGGCCAAGGACTTTATTTGGGGTCTTTTTCATATATCAGTAAAAATGCACAGATTGGCACAAACGTTACGATTTATCCGAATGTTTTCGTTGGTGAAGGTGCTAAAATTGGCGACAATACAACGTTACACCCAAATGTAATCGTTTATCAAGATTGTCAAGTAGGCACTAATTGTATCATTCATGGAGGAACGGTAATCGGTTCTGATGGTTTTGGATTTGCGCCAAATGAGCAAGGAGAATTTCAAAAAGTTCCGCAGATTGGAAATGTAATCGTCGAAGATCACGTTGAAATTGGGTCTAATTGTTCGATTGATCGTGCAACTATGGGTTCAACAATAATTCGAAGAGGTGTGAAAATTGATAATCTTTGTCAGATTGCACATAACGTTGAGGTTGGTCAAAACTCAGCTATGGCCGCTCAAGTTGGAATTGCAGGCTCGGCGAAAATTGGAAAAAGTGTTATGATTGGAGGTCAAGCTGGAATTAGCGGTCACTTGCACATTGCGGATGGAACGAAAATAGTCGCTCAATCGGGTATACCTTCTTCTGTTAAAAAAGCGGAGACTCTTATGGGGTCGCCGGGTATTCCGTTGGATGACTTTAAAAAATCCTATTTTGGCTTTAGAAAATTACCATACATTTTGAATAAACTAGCTGAATTAGAAAAAGAGCTAGAGACATTAAGAAATAAATAAATATGTCGGAAAAACAAAGGACATTAAAAGATAGCATTTCCCTAGAAGGCGTTGGGTTGCACACTGGAGAGCAAGTTAAAATTGAAATTTGCCCTGCACCAGATAATCACGGATACAAATTTCAACGAATTGATTTATCCGAACAGCCAATAATTAAAGCAGATGTTGACTTAGTTGTGTCTACCGAAAGAGGAACGACACTTGAATTCAAAGGAGCTAAAGTTCATACAACAGAGCACGTTTTAGCAGCGCTTTATGGCTGCCAGGTTGATAATGCATTAATAAAAATTAACGGCGCTGAAATTCCAATTTTAGATGGTAGTTCAAAGCCCTATGTTGATGCAATCTTAAAAGTTGGTTTTGAAGAGCAAGAGGCAGAAAGAGAATATTTTGAGCTAACTGAAAATATTCCTTGGGAAGACGTTGAAAAAGGAATTGAATTTCTCGCTATTCCAGATGTGAACTATCGCCTGACCGTAATGGTAGATTACAAGTCACCTGTTCTAGGAACACAGCATGCGAGCATGTATAATATCAGTGAGTTCAATTCCGAAATTGCTCCATGCCGAACTTTTGTTTTCTTGAGAGAATTGGAATATTTAGCTACTCATAACTTAATCAAAGGTGGAAATCTTGATAATGCTATTGTTCTCGTTGATAAAGCCGATATTTCCAAAGATGAGCTAAATCGCTTGGCAAAACTTCTTGGTAAAGAGAATTTACAGGTAAATATTGAGGGAATTGGTGTGTTGAATAGCACGAAACTTCAATTCGAAAATGAACCAGCACGTCACAAATTATTAGATATTGTTGGGGATTTGGCACTTGTAGGAAAGCCAATTAAAGCACACATCTTAGCCGCAAGACCGGGACATTTTGGCAATGTTAGTTTCGCAAAAGTGTTGAAAGAACAAATCAAAAAACAACAGACTGCACCAAAAAACTTCGATTTAACGAAAGATCCGCTATACAATATCAATGATATTGAACGAATGCTTCCACATCGTTTCCCATTTTTGATGGTGGATAAAATCATGGAAATTCAGGAGGAATCAATCATTGGAGTTAAAAATGTGACCATGAATGAGCCCATTTTTACGGGACATTTCCCTGGTAATCCTGTTTTTCCAGGTGTTTTGCAAATTGAGGCAATGGCTCAAGTTGGTGGAATTTTCGCATTGAGTAAAGTCGAAGATCCTCATCTGTATTCAACTTATTTCATGAAAATCGACAATGTAAAATTTAAACAAAAAGTTCTTCCTGGAGATACGTTGGTGTTTGACTTGAAATTGTTATCTCCAATTCGTCGCGGGCTTGTTGAAATGGGTGGACAAGCTTATGTAAACGGAAAAGTTGTCATGGAAGCGGAAATGCTTGCGCAAATAATCAAAGACAAAGCATGATCAGTCCACTAGCGTCGGTTTCTAGTAATTCTCAAATTGGAGATGATGTCAAAATTGATGCATTTTCTACCATTTTTGAAGACGTAATCATAGGAAAGAATTCACACATTCATCCAAACGTAACTATTTATCCAGGAACGAGAATTGGTGAGAGTTGTGAGATTTTTCCAGGAGCTGTAATTGGTGTAATTCCTCAAGATTTAAAATTCGACGGCGAGTATACAACCGTTGAAATCGGAAATAACACGAAAATCAGAGAATGCGTTACGATTCATCGAGGTACCAAAGACAAATGGAAAACAGCTATTGGCGACAATTGTCTGCTAATGACGTATGTTCATGTTGCTCATGATTGCCAAATCGGAAACAATGTGATTTTGGCGAGCTATACCGGTTTATCAGGTCATGTTGAAATCGATGATTGGGCCATTCTTGAAGGAAAAGTTGCTGCTCAGCAATTCGTAAAAATTGGAAAGCATGCGTTTATTGGCGGTGCTTCTTTAGTTAGAAAAGATGTTCCTCCATATATTAAAGCGGCAAGAGAACCACTCACTTTTGCAGGAGTAAATTCTGTTGGACTCCGTAGAAGAGGTTTTTCAGATGAATTAGTTCGACAAATCGAAGATATCTATCGCATTCTTTACGTGCAAAATAGTAATATTTCTAAAGGAATAAATGCCGTAAGAGAAACTATTGAGGCCTGCGAAAATCGCGATCAAATCCTTTCTTTCATTGAATCATCAGACAAAGGTGTAATTCGAGGTATGATTTAATATGTTCCATCGAGGTCAAGAAGTTGAATTACAAATCACTGATTACGCTTTTGGTGGTCGGGGAATAGCCAAAATTCATTCCGAAGAAGGTCAATTTATTGTTTTTGTTGACAATACGTTTCCGGGACAAGTTGTTCGAGCAAAAATAGATGTTAAGCGCAAAAAGCACGCTGAAGCTAAGTTAATTGAAATCATAAATCGCTCAAGTCAAGAGACGCTAACACAATTTCAAGAAATATCTGGCGGACCATACATTCAGGTTCCCGTTGAAATTCAAGAAGAAGTAAAAAAAGAATCAACTTTGGAAACCTTCGCTCGACTTTCTGGAATTCAAGACATTCGTTCCAAGTTCGATTCGTTCATTTCTTCACCTAAGCACTATTTCTACCGTAACAAGATGGAGTATAGTTTCTCATCAATTGAACATTGTTTGGAAACGGAAACAGAAAAAGATGATGCTTTTGCACTCGGTTTTAAACGTCGTGGAACTTGGTGGAAGGTAGAAAGCTTGAATAAACCTTCTGGTCTTTTTGATGAGGAGTGGGAATCGAAACTTTATTTGATTCGAGAATTTCTTGAAAAAATGAATTTACCCGCTTGGCATCCACCGAAAAAGACTGGATTTTTTAGGCACATTGTTGTTCGAAAATCATTCGCTGAAGACAAACTTTTGGTAAATCTAGTAACTTCATCTGTTGGGTTTAAAGAATTCAATCGAAATGCTTTTGTTGATTTTATACTTACTCTATTTGGTGAACGAATCGCAGGTATTCAGCACACGGTAAATGACAATATTGCGGATCGAGCCAAAATCGAAAATGGTGAATCCAAACTCCTTTATGGCAAGCCTGTAGTGGAGGAAACCTTGTCTGGACTGAAATTTGAAATCAGTATGGAAAGCTTTTTTCAAACAAATCCAAAATGCGCCGAATTACTTTATGCCAAGGCACTTGATTTTGTTTTTGAGGAAGAAATTTCTTCGGAAAAGGTTGTGATGGATTTATTCTGTGGAACTGGAACAATCGGGCAGCTGCTTGCTAAACGAAACCCGAATGTCAAAATTGTAGGAGTCGACATTGTTGCTGAAGCAATCGAAGATGCGAAAAGAAATGCCAAGAATAACGGAATTGAATCTATTTCTTTTTTCGCCGCTGACGTTGGAAAGTTTTTGAAAGAATTCCCAAATTATCAAGGAAATATTTCTTCCATTGTCTTGGATCCTCCGAGAGCTGGAATCGCACCAAAAACTTTGCAAAAAGTAATTGAACTTGGAGCTGAAAATATTGTTTATATTTCGTGTAATCCTTCCACACAAGCGCGCGATGCGGCAACGTTGCGTGATGCAGGATTTGAATTGGAGAAATATGCATTGGTTGATCAATTTCCACATACCGGCCACATTGAATCAATCGCGAAATTTAAACGAAAATGATTGCTGAAATTCTGAGTATTGGAGATGAATTACTAATCGGTCAAACGATAAATACAAATGCTTCTTGGATTGGCTCTGAACTTGCTAAAATGGGAGCACGAGTTATCCGAGTTAAAACGGTTTCAGACGACAAAAATGAAATTATTTCAGCGCTTGAAAATCTTCATCCGAATACAAATTGCTTAATCATAACTGGTGGTTTAGGACCAACTAAAGATGATATCACAAAACATACGCTTTGTGAATTCTTCGAAACTGAACTTGAAATTCACCAACCTACTTTGGAGAAAATACAAGCGTATTTTGCAGCACGAAATCGTCCGATGTTGGAGTCGAATAATTTACAAGCCGCATTACCGAAAGATTGCGTTATTCTCAATAATAGTTACGGAACTGCAAGTGGAATGTGGTTTGAAAAAAATGATGTTATCACAATCAGTTTACCTGGTGTTCCATACGAGATGAAAGGAATTATGACTGAGGAAGTTTTCCCGCGTCTTAAATCTAAGTTTAACCTAAAAGCAATTTATCACAAAACTGCATTAACGCAAGGAATAGGAGAGTCGTTTCTCGCTGAGAAAATACAGGATTGGGAAGATCGCATTCGCGAAGAAGGCTTCGGATTGGCTTATCTGCCTTCACCGGGAATGGTAAAATTGAGAATCACATCATACAACGGAACATCTGACTCGCAAAAAATCGATTCCTATTTTGAGGAGTTAAAGTCTATTATTCCTGAAGCACTTTGGGGTTTTGAACAAGATACTTTATCTGAAGTGATTGGGAAATTACTAACTCAAAAATGCCTAACAATCGGAACAATTGAAAGTTGCACGGGTGGACTTTTAGCAAATACAATCGTCAGTAATTCGGGAGCATCCCATTATTTTTCGGGATCGTTAGTAACTTATAGCAATGACCAAAAGCATCGTTTGGCAAATGTTTCGGTGGATTCCATTTTAAACCACGGAGCCGTAAGCGAAGAAGTCGCAATTGAAATGGCCAATGGTGCTAAAGAACGCTTAGGAGTTGATGTTTGCATTTCCACTACTGGAATTGCTGGTCCCGATGGTGGAACTGAGGATAAACCGGTAGGACTAGTTTGGATTGCAATCGCTTTCAAAAACAAAACGATTCCGAGAAAATTTCAATTTGGAGATAATAGAGAGCGCAATATGCAGATGACGGCTCTTTCCGCATTAAACTGGTTGCGATTCGAATTGGAAAATTATTAAAACTAACGTGGACCTTTCCGTTCCTTCGTCTTCTTCTCTTTTCCTTCAATCCGATACGTATACTGAACCATAATGCTGCGAGGGGGCTCAATTTTAAGTGGACGCAACGAATAAGTTCGATTCAAGATATTTGTTCCAATAACAGCAAGTTTGTGAGATTCATTCAAATTGAAGGATAATCGAGCATCAAAAATCCAATTTCCAAAGCGGTGCGACTCATAATAATCCATGTAACGTAAATCTTGAAGCCAATTTCCGATATCCGATGTCGTATCGGTTGTTAATTCTTCGAAGTCCTTGATAATGGCATCCATATTCACAATTTTCGAGAAGTACTTCGCGCTTAACCCAACGGACAATTTTTTCTTGTAAGTATATTCAGCATCAAACTTAGCATTGTGAAGGAATCGATATTTCAGAATTCGATTAGACGGATCTAAGGAAGTTGAATTGTAGGTGAAAATGCGATTTAATGAATCTTGGGCATAAACGAAATCAGGAGTCAACGTTTTGGGAACAATATAATTATATCCCATCAAAAAGGTGAGAGAGGAATTCTCAGTCAAATTCGCTTGACCTGCAAAAGACACATCCAATCCTGTTACCCGTGATTCACCCGTATTCAAAAACATAAATCCTGCTGATTGTCCCAATGTTTGCGGATCTCCTGTTAATTGCCTCCAAATACCGAACATATATTCGATTGTATTTTGGTATTGTTGCCAAAATCCGGCGATGTCCAAATATCCCATTACGCCACCAAGTTTTAATCCTTGTTTGATTCCAATTTCAGCATTCCAACTGCTTTCTGGTTTTAATTTTTGATTTGGAAAAACTCCGAAATTTCCAACTCCAGTTCTTATGAAGCGTTCTGTAATTGTAGGAAAACGGTATCCTTGACCATAAGAAGCTCGTAGATATGTTTCTTGATACAACTTTAAACTTGCTCCTGCTCTGAAGATTGGTTTAAGAGCTGTAATCGTATCATTTAATTGAAAGTACTCCAATCTTCCACCTGCAGAAATATTTAATGATTTATTGAATTTGCTTTCCAATTGCGAGTATGCCGATACATTCAGCATTTGATTGTTCGGTGATCCTGAACCAACGTAAATGTTTGCAAAGGAATTCGTAAAAGTTGAGGTAATTCCGCCAATAAAGTCTAGATTTTTTAATTCTGGATAACTTTTTTGAAACATGTAATCTCCGTAAATTGTCGTTGCGCGATTCGATTGATTGGCGCTCATTTCATTATCCACATGTAAAATACGAGTTCTGAAATAATGTTTTCCATCCGTTTGAGTAAAAAGATTAACGAAAGGATCGACATTAAAAATGAATTGATCTTGAAGGAAAATTGCACCTGGGTAAGCTCGATACAAACCACTCGAATCATTTAACCAGGCCAAAGGCATATTGGTATGCATCAACATAAAATTACCATTTGTTCCGTAACTAAGTCCTTTGATTTTCTTAGATCGATAACGAAGGTTGAAATTTATT
>JBMLTP010000199.1:0-6094 GCA_049239885.1 Crocinitomicaceae bacterium | reverse complement strand
ACTACGCTCATTTGTGTGAGACCTATGAAAAAGCAGTAAAAATCGCACGCGAGGAGCACGTACCGGTTTTGGTTCATGTTAAAGAAGTAAATCAACCACAAGGTCACTCGACATCTGGCTCTCACGAACGTTATAAATCCGAAGATCGCTTAAAATGGGAAGCTGAATTCGATTGCATTCAGAAATTCAAGGAATGGATATTAGCGTTTGATGCAAATGGACTCAAACTTGCAGATGAATCCGAAATTGAACAAATTCAAAAAGATGCGAAAGAACGCGTTCGTCAGGCTAAAAATCATGCTTGGAAGGCATTTTCAGATACAATCAAAACAGATTTAAATGAAGTTGTATCGATTATTAAAGCATTAGCAAACGAAAGCTCAAATGGTGTTTTCATAGCAAAAGAAGCAGAAGCACTAGAAAAAGCATTTGAACCCATAAGAAAGGATGTTTTGAACACTGCTCGTAAAGTATTGCGAATGGTGCGAGAAGAAAACACACCTTCTAAAGTTGCATTATCCGGATGGATTCAAAAAAGCTTAGCGAACAACTTTGATCGATATAGTTCGCATCTTCATTCAGAATCGGATAAAAATGCACTAAAGGTTATTCCAATTGCTCCACAATACGATTCTGAGATTAAAATGGAGGATGGTCGAATAATTCTTCGTGAGAATTACCGAAAACTTTTAGAGAAACATCCCGAAATGTTGGTTTTTGGAGAAGATGCCGGAAAAATAGGCGGTGTAAACCAAACGCTGGAAGGATTACAAGAACAATATGGCGAAATTCGAGTTTTCGATACGGGAATCCGTGAATGTACAATAATCGGTCAAGGAATCGGAATGGCTATGCGTGGTTTAAGACCTGTGGCCGAAATTCAATACTTGGACTATTTACTTTATGCATTACAAGTAATGTCAGATGACTTGGCAACAGTTCAATACCGAACCAAAGGCGGACAGAAAGCTCCATTGATTATTTCTACACGTGGTCACAGACTAGAAGGAATTTGGCACAGTGGTTCTCCGATGGGAATGATTGTCAATGCGTTACGAGGAATTTACGTTTGTGTTCCAAGAAACATGACCAAAGCGGCAGGTTTCTATAATACGTTAATGGCTGCAGACGAACCAGCATTAGTTATTGAACCACTAAATGGATATCGAACCAAAGAACGAATGCCAATCAATGTTGGTGAATTTAGAGAACCACTAGGAATTCCTGAAATTGTAAAAGAAGGAACAGATTTAACACTCGTTTCATACGGATCGACTTTCAATTTATGTCAAGTTGCTGCCCAAACGTTAGAAGAAATGGGGATTTCAGTAGAATTGATTGACGTTCAAACGCTTTTACCATTCGATATCAACCATTCGATTTCTGATTCTTTGAAAAAAACAAATCGCTTGTTAATTGTCGATGAAGATGTCAGCAGCGGCGCAACAGCCTTTATGTTGGATAAAATACTAGTTGAACAAAAAGGATATTACCATTTGGATTCGGCTCCTGAAACGTTGAGCGCCAAAGACCACAGACCTGCTTATGGAACTGATGGTGATTATTTCTCAAAACCAAGTATCGATGACATCATTGAGAAGGTTTATGGAATGATGCATGAGGTTGATCCGATTGAGTTCCCGAAGTTGTATTGATTTACATATTGATTTTTTGACTTTTTTATTGCTAAGAAAAAGTAAATATTCTATTTTCTTTCGAACCTTTTCATTATTGGGTAAAATAATTTCTTTGACTTTTATTAGTTAAGTTTTTCTTAACTAATAAATTCATTATTTAATATTTTATCTATTTTACTTAAATAAATATTTACTTATTTAAGATAATTACTAAATTTGTTAACTAATAGAAATTTTATTTAAGCTTAAAAAAATGAATCAATTTCAAGCAGGAAAATATATAAGTCAAGGATATTACGCTAGTTTTCAGCCTGAAAAAATAAATAGAACATGGTTGGTCAATGACTTGGAATTGATGAATATGTTGAGTAAAGCCGATCGTTATATTGGCAGATTGGATATGTATTCACATTACGTTAATATTGACCTTTTCATTCAAATGCACATTGCAAAAGAAGCTACGCTCTCCTCTAAAATTGAGGGCACTCAAACGAACGTTGAGGAATCGTTCTTGAGAGAAGCCGAGGTTGCGTGTGAAAAAAGAAACGATTGGGAGGAAGTTCAAAACTACATCAAGGCAATGAATCAGGCTGTAGAAATGCTAAAGCAATTACCATTTTCATCTCGGTTAATTCGAAAAACACATAAAACCTTGTTGACTGGTGTTCGTGGAGCGACAAAACAACCTGGAGAATTCCGAAAATCACAAAACTGGATAGGTGGTGCTACACTTAATGATGCAATTTTTATTCCTCCGGTGCATACAACTATTGGCAGCCTAATGTCCGATTTAGAAAGATTCGCAAATGACGAATTCAACCATTTACCAGATTTATTGAAAATTGGAATCATACATTATCAATTTGAGACAATACACCCTTTTCTTGATGGAAATGGGCGTGTGGGACGTTTGTTAATTACTTTATATCTCGTAAACAAAAACATACTTAAACAACCTGTCTTGTACTTGTCCGATTTCTTCGAAAAACATCGTATGCTCTATTATGACAACCTGATGCGCGTGCGATTGAAAAATGATTTAGTGCAATGGCTGAAGTTCTTTTTGACTGGAATAATTGAAACAGCTCAAAAAGGGGTAAGCACGTTAGATGCTATTCTTCAGTTAAAAAACGAAGTGGAAACAGAAATCAAATCACTGAAAGGCAGATCTGATGACGCATTAATCGTTCTTAATTTCCTTTACACTCATCCTGTAATTGATGTCGCTAAAGTTGAAGAATTGATTGGAAAATCAAATGTTACCTCATATAAATTATTAGCCGATTTGGAAAAATTGGAAATATTAGAGGAAATTACAAACTCACAACGAAATCGAATTTTTGCTTTTAGAAAATACATTTATTTGTTCGATGATTGATGAAAAAGTAAGTTAATGAAAGCTTAAATAAAACAAACACTATTTAAGTTTTTAATCAATTCACTTAAATAAGAAAAATTTAAATTAAGATATGCTTAAATAAGATTCTTAAACCTTTTTCATCACTACCGATGCAATGTGCCCACCAAATCCGAAGGTATTACTCATCGCATATTGGATATTCTTCTGAACTACTTTTCCTAAAGGAAAATCAAACGAATCAGCAAAATTAGGTTCGATGTTTTCTGTATTGATTGTTGGAGGAATCCATCCCGTTTCCAAAGCTTTGACACAAGCAATGGCTTCAATAGCTCCCGCAGCGCCGAGCAAGTGTCCAGTCATGGATTTAGTTGCTGAAATGGTTAACGATTTTCGATCTCCAAAAACCGTTTTCGCTGCAATCAATTCTGACGTATCACCCAAAGGCGTGGAAGTAGCGTGCATGTTCACATAATCAATTTCATCTGCTGAAATTCCGGCTTCACGAAGTGCCTCATTCATTCCTAAAACAGCTCCCGCTCCTTCTGGATGAGTTCCTGTTAAGTGATAGGCATCAGCGGCCATTCCACCTCCAACAACTTCTCCGTATATCTTGGCACCACGTTTTACCGCATGTTCATATTCCTCCAAAATTAATGCACCTGCTCCCTCGCCCATTACAAACCCGTCGCGAGAAACATCAAACGGTCTAGAAGCTGATTCCGGAGAATCATTTCGAGTCGAAAGAGCCTTGGCAGATGCAAAACCTCCCATCGCTGCTTCGTTGATTGCTGCTTCTGAGCCCCCGGTAATAATCATGTCGGCTTTATTCCATTTGATGTAATTGAAAGCCTCAATGATTGCCGTGTTTGATGTTGCGCAAGCTGAAACAGGACAAAAATTCACACCTCTCAAACCATATTTAATGGAAATAATACCTGAAGCAATGTCAACCAAAATTCGTGGGATAAAATAAGGTGAAAAGCGAGGTGTTCCATCTCCTTCAATGTATTCTTTCATTTGATCTTGAAACGTTTGAATCCCTCCGTTTCCAGAACCCCAAATTACGCCGATACGATCTTTATTTAATTTTTCGAATTCAATTTCGGCATGTTGAACTGCTTCTTCCACTGCAACCAAGGCATATTGGGAAAAAAGGTCATATTTCCGCACTTCTTTGGAATCGAAATGATCAAGCGAATTAAAACCTTTCAGCTCACAAGCGAATTTTGCTTTGAATTTCTCCGTATCGAACTTGGTGATTAACGCCGCTCCGCTTTTTCCTGCTTTCAACGCTTCCCAATATTCATTTAACGTGTTTCCAATCGGGGTCAAAGCGCCCATTCCAGTTACAACAACTCTGCGATTCATTATTTATCCAATTTAACAGATTCGTATTCCTTGCCCTTCAAAATTTGAATTGCTCTGAGTAAAATTTCATTCGAATCATTATACACTTGGAATAACTCTTTTGTACCCCAAAGATCTTGTGCAATGTTAGCTTTCAACCGAAGCTTGATTAAATTTTTACTCGTTTCATATTCTTTTTCTTTGAATTCCAATTTAGAATCTTCTTTCTTGACATATTCAAAAAATTGATTCATAAATGCATCGTCCATTTTAAAGTTCTTGTTGAAATCATCAAATGAAGCATATTGCATTTTCAAATTCGCTCGATTTTCATTTACGTATTGAAACGGATAGGTATTTAAATGTCCGCCTTGAACTAAATCGGAAAAATAATCAGATGTTTCACTTGTATCTAATGAAACAAAAAAGTCAGGCATAATGCCACCTCCTCCATAAACCAAACGCTTTGTTTTAAGTGTTTTAAATTTCAAAGAGTCAGGCATTTTAATCGAATCAGCATGTACGAATTCACCATTTAAAAAACGTTGAGTCAAATCTTTTTTATATTTCTCAGGGTCATCATACGGTTTTTGAATAAAACGACCCGTTGGCGTAAAATAGCGCGCAATTGTTAAACGAATTTCAGAACCATCGCTCAATGACATCGGTCTCTGTACCAACCCCTTACCGAATGTTCTACGACCAACAATTAAACCTCTATCCCAATCTTGAATGGAACCAGATAAAATTTCACTTGCGCTAGCTGAGTATTCATCTGTTAAAATAATCAATTTCCCGTCCTCGAAAAGTCCTTTTTTTCCAGCCTTCAAATTACTTCTTGGTTGGGCTCTTCCTTCTGAATAAACAATTAATTTATCTCCTGATAAAAATTCATCAGCCAATTTATGCGCTGCATCTAAAAGTCCGCCACCATTTCCTTGCAAGTCAAAAATTAACGATTTCATTCCTTTCGCTTTCAATTCTGTCAAAGCAGATTGAACTTCCTCAACGGTTGTTCGGGAAAAACTATTCAATTTGATGTAACCAATTTCCTTGTCGATCATGTAGTGAGCATCAACGGAATAAACAGGTATTTTATCTCGTGTAATCGTAAATTCAAGATTCTTTGTCGCGTTTTTACGTTTGACCTCAATTTTAACCTTAGTTCCCAAATCACCCATTAAAGTGGTTCTTACATCGTTGTTCTTAATTCCGATTCCAGCAATTGGTTTTCCATCTACTGAAACAATTTTGTCACCCGCTTGAACTCCTAGTTTTTCAGATGGTCCGCCTGGAATAGTAGCAACAACATTCACTGTATCTTTTACAATTTGAAAACGAACACCAATACCGACAAAACTTCCGTTGATTGACATTTGAGCTTCGTTCAATTCTTCAGCTGGAATGTACGTTGAATGTGGATCTAATTTCTCCAACATCGCGATAATTGCAGACTCCGTTAAGGACTTTCCGTCAACTGGATCAACATAGTAACGTTGAATATCATCCATTACTTCATCAAATTTCTGTGAAGTAGACCTTTCTGTATAATCAAAGGAATTATTCCCATTTTGAGCATAACATAGCGATGATATCGTAATTGAAAATACTAGACTTAAATAATTTTTTGCGTATTGGATCATGATAAAAATTTGAATGAAAACGAATTCAAACAAAAATAGTAACACATTTCATTGTGAAGTAAGAAAGATTGAATTTGTTTTGATATTTTAGCATTTGAAAATGAAAA
>JBMLTP010000198.1:0-6458 GCA_049239885.1 Crocinitomicaceae bacterium | reverse complement strand
TGGACCTGTTGGCCCGAATGATGCCTCTGCCGAACCATCATCATAACTGTAAAAATTGAAAAATTTTTGATAAAAGATGGATGAATCGTTCACGTTGAAATTTGGAAATTGTGCAGATGCATTTGCCTTCACTTCAAATATTTGTTGATTTCCAGCTTTTGTTCGGTCAAATTCGTAACCATTTGAACAGTCATTGTATGAGGTATGAGTAGTTCTTGCGCTGTAATTTATGTTAGACTCAGCTAAATTAAATCCTTGTAAAATGAAGTTACCCTCAAAAGATCCATTGTAGGAAACATTGATTTGCCCATTCTGATAATTTTCAGGATCAGGACTGCCGTTATGCAATTTTATTAGCACCGAATCAGACATCTTATCTGTTGTGCTTTCCTTGTAATGATCCCAAGGAACGGAGGTGTATGTATTTAGTAAAGAATTAAAAGGATAGACAAAGGCAAAATCGCGAAATAAGGTGTCGTCGAAGAAAGAAAGCTGTCTTAAGTGAACATAGTCAATGTGAAAATGATCCAATCCGCCGGCAAGTGAACCATAATTTCTGAATCGAAATTGAAAACCCTTTTTAAAATATTTGGAATCGGAAATATTAATGTGTGCAGCCCGAAATGGATAAACAGTATCCCCATTTACGCTCCATACCCGAAACCATTGATCCAGCTCTTTTGCGTAAAACTCCAACACCAGAGAATCTCCTTGCTCAGGAATATCGCCCAATCCTTCAGGTTGGTATAAAAAACTGAAATAGACTGAATCAGATACCGAATACCCGCTCATGTCAATAGGTTTGGATGTTAGCCGATCTGCATAGTTTGTTTGAGCTGAATTAATAAGATACGGGTATCCATTTTCATCCAAACCATCGAAAGTAACCACTCCCAATGACCTCGGATTTAATCCAAATCGATAATTATGATAAGCAAAAGAATCAACCCATAATTTTGAAGGATCATTGATGGAGGCAAAAAATATGCGCGCTGAATCTTGCAAATAAGTTGGATTTTCTAACCAAACGGTGTCAGCAATATCTGTAATGCCAACAGTGTCGTAAATATAGTAGGGTGGATAAACATCAATAGTTTGATATTGAATAGGATAAGATGAAAAATCGCCAAGTTTAATGGAAATAGGGTTAAATGTGGTATCCGAATACGTGTTGTTGATTATGTCGACAGTCCGTTTGAAAGTCGGTAGGTTTGAAAACACGGTTCCTACGGGAAACGGCGACAATGTGATAGGATCCAAAATTTGGAAAAACAACTGATTTGTAATTCCTGGAGTATTGAAATCAGCGCTGTAACTTTGAAATTTATTCGTTGAAAATTCATCAAAGAAAGGCAAGGAAATCGTATCCGTTGCAAACACAAAGGAACTATCTATGGAATTAGTAGTTTTTAAAACACGCTTTCCTGTAATCCCAAAATTTCTTGTAATAGGACCAACTTCCAAGGTTTGAGAAAATGCGTAGGCATTCAGAAAAATCAAGATATACAAAAACGATTTCATCTTATGGGAATTCGATAGGAGACTCCGCGTTGAGTTTCAATGAAAAAGTAAACTGAGTCGATTTATAAGCTGTTGTTCCTTCAATATACTCCGGTGTTTGGCTGAAAACTCGTGCTGCCAATGAATCCTCTCGCGTAGCGCATTCGGGACAAACGAATGTAAATGACGTAATCCCGATGGTGTCCATTACATATTTTGCTTCATCCATGGTCATACCCACAAAATCCATTAGTGGAACAGGTTCGCCTAAATCGTTCTGGCCTACAATTAATGTAATAATAGCTCCCATCGGAATGCGATCTCCTTCTTTGACTCTACGACCTTTGTATAATTGATCTAAAACAGATCCATTTGCTTCATTTGTAGGGCGGTATTGTATGCGATAGCGCAACCCGCGTTGTTCCAAAATACTTTCAGCAAACTGAATTTGTTTGTTAATCAATCCAGGCATTTCAATCATTTGAGAACGTTTGGTCAAGCGTAATCCAATTATTCGACCCGATTTTACATAAACTTTCGAAAGGGATGTCGGTTCAACGAGTTGCTCCAAAACAGTTCCCTCAGGCGCCTTAGGATCGTAAACGCTATCCACAATTTGATATTGCAAACCAAGCTCTTCTATTTTTCTTTTTGCCTCTTCTCCGTTAAGACCAACAAAATTTGGAACTTCTATTTTTTCCCCATGATTGGTAGAGAAATCTAAATAAAGGCTGGTAACAAAAACTAAAACCAAATAAAACAAAACGACTAACCCAAAATGCTTTAGAAAATGTTTTGAAAGGACAAAAGTTTTAATTCGTTGAAACACGGTTTAATTTATAAGTTGAACAAAGATAATGAATTGCTTTAGAATCAGAAATTCGGTGATAAAGAATGTGAACGGAAGAAATCCTCAATGTATGAAACGGCTTCTTCGGCTGTATCCACGACTTTAAAAAGAGTTAAGTCGTTTGGAGAAATGTTTTTTTCTTCATTAAGCATTACTTCTTCAATCCACATGGTTAAACCAGTCCAATAAGATTTTCCGACTAAAACGATTGGTCGACGTGCAATTTTCTTCGTTTGGATCAAGGTTATCGCCTCAAAAAACTCATCAAGTGTCCCGAAACCGCCTGGTAAGATTACAAAAGCTTGTGAGTATTTTACAAAAACGACTTTACGAACGAAGAAATAATCAAATTCTAAGTTGTGTTCTGGATCGATATATGGATTGTGATTTTGTTCAAACGGAAGATCGATGTTCAAACCAACTGATGGACCGTTTCCTTTTTGAGCCCCACAATTCGCAGCTTCCATAATTCCTGGACCGCCACCCGAGATAATGCCATAGCCTGCTTTGGCTAGTTTTTCCGCGATTTCAATACCTAATTGATAGTATGGATTACTTGGTAAGGTCCGCGCTGATCCAAAAATTGAAACACAAGGACCAATTTTCGCCATGCGGTCGTATGCCTCAACGAATTCCGACATAATTTTAAAAATAGACCAACTGTCGTTACTCTTAATTTCGTTCCAATCTTTTCTTACGTGTTCCATAATCAGTGTTTAGAAATCAAATATAGGCTAACCTTACATTCTAACGCATTTCTTTTCTAATTATTCTCTAACTTCGAATGGTGAATAAGTTTTTCCTCCTTTTTTGTTTTTTTTCTCAGTTGTCTTTTACTCAGAAAAACCGTTCATTTTGGAGGGATGCTGATTCCTTGAATAAAAAGAGATTGGTGGGTTCAAGCGCTGTTATTGGGTCTATTTATGTTGGAAGTATCATTTCGCTCCAACAAGTTTGGTATAAAGATAGCTTTCAAAAAGAGTTTCATTTATTCAATGACGGAACGAATTGGCTTCAAATGGACAAAGCTGGTCATGTCTTTACCGGATACCATTTGTCTTCTATTCTTTCGGGAAATTTTTATTGGAACGGACTTGAACCGAAAAAATCGAATTTAATAGGAAGCACAATTGGTCTGAGTTATCTTACTTCCCTTGAGGTATTGGATGGTTTTTCAAAAGACTGGGGTTTTTCTTGGTGGGATATGGCAGCTAATTTCACAGGATCAGCCTTGTTTGTAGGTCAAGAATACGCTTTTTCAAAACAAATATTTAAACCGAAATTTTCATTTCACACAACGAATTATGCTTCAATTAGACCAGAAGTTCTTGGGGGTAATTTTCCCGAACAACTATTGAAGGATTACAATGGGCAAACCTATTGGTTGAGTTTTTCACCTGGAAATTTAGGTTTGAAGTCCTTTCCAAAATGGCTTTGTTTGAGTTTTGGTTATAGTGCAGATGAAAAGTTGGTAGGAAATGCTGAGGTTTTTCAGAATTACAATTCAAAACGAGAATTCCTGCTTTCCCTCGATATCGATTTAAATGAACTGAATATTAAGAATGAATTTTGGAAAAAGGTTTTGAAACAGGTGAATTTAATTAAAATCCCTTTTCCTGCTGTTTACATCAAAGATTCAAAGCTTGGTTTTTCACCAATCTATTTCTAGTCCCTTTAAGCTAATTTTCCAACGACTACCCGATCTCCTTCAATTAAAACAGGCCTCTTCAAAAACGTATATTCATCTAAAATAAATTGCCGAAAATCACTGTCGACAAGATTTTTATCTTTCAAACCTAACGTTTTGTATTTAATTGCACGTTTTGAGAACAATGCTTCGTAAGAACCCACTTTTTCCTTTAAGAAATCTAACGTTTGTGCATTGATGTGAGTTGATTTTATATCGATCAATTCAAATTCATCAAGTGAATTAAATTCTTTCATCATACGACGGCAAGTGTCGCAAGAACTTAAATAATAAATGCGTTTCATTAACAGAACTCGTCGTACGCTGCTTCTAGATTTGCGGCAATCATTTGAGCGGTTCCACCTTCGATGTGATGTCTTTCTAAAAAGTGAACCAGCTTACCATCTTTAAACAAAGCAATTGAAGGCGATGAAGGCGGATAAGGCAAAAAATACTTTCTTGCTTGTGCAACCGCATCCGTATCAACACCCGCAAAAACAGTAGTTAAATTAGAAGGCTTTTTATCATGTTGAAGTGATAACTTAACTCCCGGACGCATATTTCCTGCTGCACAACCACAAACTGAGTTCACGACAACAAGTAGTGTTCCTTCAGCACTTTGAATGGTGTTATCAACCTCTGCTGCATTTGTTAATTCGTTGAACCCTACATTTGTAAGGTCTTCTTTCATTGGCTTTACTAATTCCGCTGGATACATAATCTGTGTTTTATGACAAAGTTAACAATTAGAAAAATGCGATTGTTTTTATTTTTCTAAAAGAAGTTAAATAGTAGGGGTTAGACGTATTTGTTTTCAATTATGAAAGAAATCCGCTTGATTTGCAAATTCGAAACAGAACAAAAGGCGTCTTCTTCGAATGAAAGTCGTTTCCAGCTAGACAGCAAAGGATTACCTTTTCAAAACTCAAAAAGTTTCTTACGGAGATTTTGATCAAATTAGATATAGATTATTAACCCAACCTTCTCCCCAACTCCTCCCAATGTTCGTTAAAATCCAACCCTAAGAAAAGCGGCTCAAACCATTCGTGGCGGTGGTTGTGGTTGCGTTCACACTCACGCATTTGGAAAATGGGGTATTTAAACTGCTGGTTTTCGTTTTTGACAAGCTTTTTGGGTGGAATAAATCATTCTTTCTCTTTTTCCAAATGATATTTTTCACTAACTTAAGGTATACTATGAAGAATGAAATCATTTTATACCGTCCAAATGAAGCTGCCGAACATATTGAAGTTCGCATTGAAAATGAAACTGTTTGGTTGAATCAAGCACAAATGGCTATGCTTTTTGGACAGACAAAGCAGAACATTAGCTTACATATTAATAATTGTTTTAAAGAAGGTGAATTAGAGAAGTTTTCAAGTGTCAAGGAATCCTTGACAGTTCGAGTTGAAGGTCAACGAGAAGTTACCCGAAAAGTCGAGTTTTACAACCTCGATGTAATTATCTCTGTTGGTTATCGTGTTAAATCGAAACAAGGAACACAATTTCGTATTTGGGCAACAACTATTTTGCGTGAATACTTACTTAAAGGCTATACAATCAATCAACGTGTGGATCGAATAGAAAATAATCTTGAGAATCTTTCGAAAGAGGTTAGTAAAATATCTTTACAACTCAAAACCAATGAACTCCCCACCCAAGGCGTTTTTTTCGAGGGGCAGATTTTTGATGCTTACGAGTTGATTTCAAAAATAATTCGTTCCGCAAAGAAAGAAATTATTCTTATTGACAATTATATCGATGAATCGGTACTTATGCATTTGAGTAAACGTGCAGCAAACGTTGAGGCATTCATTTACACCAAAAAAATTACCGAGCAATTGCAATTAGATTTAGCAAAACACAACGAGCAATATCGAAGAATCGAAATTAAAATACTGCCAACAGCCCACGACCGATTTATAATAATAGATAGGAATGAGCTCTATCACATTGGTGCTTCACTGAAAGACCTTGGAAAACGATGGTTTGCCTTTTCTAAAATCAATGAGTTTCTTCCGGAAATTTTGAAGAAGTTAGATATAAATTAACCCAACCTTCTCCCCAACTCCTCCCATTGCTCGTTAAAATCCAATCCTGAGAAAAGCGGCTCGAACCATTCGTGGCGGTGATCGTGGTTGTGTTCACACTCACGCATTTGGAAAATGGGATATTTAAACTGCTGATTTTCGTTTTTCGCGAAGTTTTTTGATGGAATAAACCATTCATTCGCTTTTTCCAAATGATAAATTTCACTAACTTAAGGTGAAAACTTAAAAAAATGGAGTTAATGCATTCAAATGAAATAGAAACAAAAATATTGTCTTTTCGTGGTGTTCAAGTGATGCTAGATAAAGATTTGGCAATATTTTACGAAATAAAAACAATTCGACTTCGGGAACAAGTAAAAAGAAATCCTGA
>JBMLTP010000197.1:0-7230 GCA_049239885.1 Crocinitomicaceae bacterium | reverse complement strand
GGGGGGGTATAAGACAGTTATACATAATGAAAACCACAACACGCCAATGTCACAGAAATACTCACTGCTAATAATAACCATTCTTGTATCGGTAATTACATCATGTAAAATCCATGAACAAGTACGTTCCTATAACCAAATTATCAGTCCTGCAAGTAATGGTGACGTACTTTCGACTTTATATCGACTTGACAGCATAGATCGTTTCAGTAATCCATTGGTAAATCGTAAGTATCAAAAACTGAAGGAAAGATATCACTCACGATTTTCAAACACGAATGAAATAGCAGAAGTTTTAAGTAAAAATGAGGTAATAAATGACATTTGCACCTTCTATCGGGATTATTGGAAAACCAAGATGCTAGAAGCACCTTTTAATAGTGATTCAATTCTGTACGATAATCTATCACATTATCTATTGAACAATAAACTTACTACATTAAGTTTTGATGAACTGTCAAAGACAATTAAGGACGATTCGGAGCTTATCAGAGTGATCGAAAATGAGGGGTTCCACTGCAAGTTTTTACTCATTAATGGAATTCAAGATTTATTGATCTGGGATAAACAAAGTCAATCAGAATATGCGGTTCATTTGCCAGAAGTAAAGATAGACGTCAACGTAATTTTCATTGAGAGCTATTTATTAAGAGGAGCTTCTGACTATGCCACCTTCGGTTATTCGCAAATCGGAGGTTGGGCGAGTAATAACGATTCAAGTCTTTTTTGCAACAAAGGAACTTATAAATTGAAATCTGAAAAGTTTCAATACTCATATTTGAAGCACGAATCCATGCATTTTGTTGACATTAAAAATTATCCCAATTTGGAACCCTCAGATTTAGAATATAGAGCTAAACTTATTGAACTTATCTACTGCACGGAAAAAACAATCTTCAAAAGACTCGATGAATTTATTTTGGGTGCATCAAATGAAAGTCGAGAAAACTCTCATCCTTTTGCAAACTATCACTTGATCTACCAACTATCTATAAAGTTATTCAATAACGAATTTGAAGCAGATATTTCGAAATGGAAGTCATTAACTCCAGAGGAGATTAACAAAGCAAGTCTCGAGCTATTTCAGAAAGGGTCGGAACTACTAAAAGCAAACCCGAACCTAAATAGAATTATAGAAAATGTGTATAACATCAATTAAAAACCACGGGCTCAACAACCACATCCAAGAAGCCCGCATCTCCAAGTCGACAAACGTTAAAGTAAAAATTAAAGATTTAAAACTCCCCCTCAAAAACCAAATATTTCCTGAATTCTAATGACATTTCATTCGGTTTTTCATTAAATATCCCAAAAACACTTGATCCACTACCAGACATCGAAGCGTAAACAGCGCCTAATTCGATTAACGAGTCTTTGAGTTCTTTTATTAACGGGTATTTTGGGAAAATACTTTCTTCAAATTGATTAACTAATTCAACTTGCCACGTTTCAATTGAATTTGAAAGAATATCCTCAATGTTCTTGGACGGAACTCTTGGTTGAATACCAGCATATGCTTCTTTTGTTCCAACATGAATTCCGGGATTCAATAAAACCAAATACCTTCCTTTCAGATATACACCAATTTCCGACAACACCTCTCCCCTTCCTCGTGCAATTTGCGGTTTATTTTCAATGAAAAACGCACAATCGCTGCCCAATTGAGCCGACAAATTTTGTAATTCTGAAATTGAAACGTTAAGGTTAAACATATCATTCAGTCCTTTCAAAACGTAGGCCGCATCAGATGAACCTCCACCAAGTCCTGCTCCCATTGGAATTTGTTTTCGAAGATGAATTCGAACATTTGGAATTGCAAATTTTTGCTTCAGCAATTGAAATGCCTTAACACACAGATTCGAATCTAAATTACCAGGAATCGCCAAGCCCGTTTGTAGAAACTCAAATTCATCGGCTTCGGTTATCTCCAAAATATCGGTAAAAGGAATCGGAACCATGCACGTCTCGATTTCGTGATAGCCATCTTCACGTTTGAACAAAATGTTGAGGCCTAAATTTACCTTGGCAGGTGGAAATAAAATCATTATACGAAAATAGGAACTTCCATGAACTTGCATCTTACTTTTTCAAAAAAGTAGATTTCGAAGATCATTTTAAAATGATTTATCTTGTTTAAAAAATAAAATAGAGGTCCTCAAAATTCATTGAAATAAGTTAAATTTGTAATTCGCAAAAACTGTAAATTATGGCAACTTACCTTGATTTTGAAGAACCGATAAAAGCGTTGGAGGAACAAATTCAACAAACCAAAGAAATTGGCGAAACTACAGACGTTGATATGTCCGACAAAATCGCAGAATTGGAAGAAAAACTCAAGGAAAAAACCAAAGAAGTGTTTTCCAACTTGACACCTTGGCAACGCGTTCAATTGTCACGCCACCCAGATCGCCCATATACGTTGGCATACATAGACGCGATAACGGGAGGGAATTTTATTGAATTGCACGGAGACCGAAGTGTTAAAGATGACAAGGCGATGGTTGGCGGTTTCGGACTTGTGGACGGAAAAAGCGTTATGTTTATTGGCCAACAAAAAGGAATCAATACAAAAATGCGTCAATATCGTAATTTCGGAATGGCAAATCCTGAAGGATACCGAAAGGCACTTCGTTTGATGAAACTGGCTGAGAAATTTAATAAGCCAATTGTTACATTTATCGATACTCCGGGAGCATTTCCAGGGCTTGAAGCTGAAGAGCGTGGACAAGGAGAAGCAATTGCACGAAATATTTATGAAATGATGCGCTTGAAAGTTCCGGTGATTTGTGTGATTATCGGAGAAGGTGCTTCCGGCGGAGCTTTGGGAATTGGAGTTGGAGACAAAGTCGTGATGCTTGAGAACACGTGGTATTCTGTTATTTCTCCAGAAAGCTGTTCATCGATTTTATGGCGCTCCTGGGATTTCAAAGAAAAAGCCGCTGATGCATTGAAATTGACTTCAACAGATATGAAAGCAAATGGTTTGGTTGATGAGGTGATTGAAGAGCCGATTAATGGTGCGCACAGAGGTCAAACTGAAATGTTTTCAATCCTTAAAGATAAAATCAAATCATACATCAAGGAACTCAATAAAATTGATCCTCAAAACAGAATCGACCAACGAATCGAGAAATTCTGTAAAATGGGTGTTTGGGAATAATTTCCAACGGGACTATTCAATTATGAATGATTTCCTCGATACCTCCATTGAATTTTTAAAAGGTGTCGGACCACAACGAGCTCAATTACTTCAAATGGAATTGGGTATTTTTACTTTTCGCGATTTACTCGAGCATTACCCATTTCGTTATCTGGATCGATCTACTTATCACTCGGTCGCTGATGCACCTTACGTAGATAATTACGTCCAACTAAAAGGGAAAATTACAGGTTTAAGGGAAATTGGTTCAGGTAGACATAAAAAACTATTTGCCCGATTTACAGATGGAAGTGGTTCAATTGACTTGGTTTGGTTTCAAGGAATACAATGGATAAAACCGAATTTACGAACCGATGTGGAATACCAAATATTCGGAAAACCAAAATTGTTTGTCAATCAGTGGAATATACCACATCCCGAAATGGCTATTTATGCAGAAGTTCAAAATAAAACGGGACTTCAAGCTTTTTATCCGAGCACGGAAAAATTGACAGCTAAGGGATTGCATTCAAAAGGAATTGAAAAATTAATTGCGACGTTACTTCCTCAGATCAGTCAAAAAATCTCGGAAACATTACCTGATTGGATAATACAGGAAAATCACTTGATTTCAAAAGAAAAATCGTTATTTGCCATTCATCAACCGACTTCAGAACAACAAATCCAACAGGCTCGATTTAGATTAAAGTTCGAGGAATTGTTCTTTCTTCAATTGGAAATGTTATTGAGAAAAGAAGTTACAGCAACCAAAATGAAAGGCTTCGTTTTTGAGGAAGTTGGTAACGAATTCAATGTGTTCTATTCGAACCATTTACCTTTTGAATTGACGAATGCCCAGAAAAAAGTGATTAAGGAAATTCGTAAAGACTTTCTGTCTGGAAAACACATGAATCGCTTGCTTCAAGGTGATGTAGGCAGTGGAAAAACACTTGTTGCTTTATTGACAGCCCTGATAGCTATCGGAAATGGTTTTCAAGCTGCCTTGATGGCTCCCACAGAAATTCTAGCAAGTCAACATTTTGAGTCGATAACAGGATTGTTGAAAAATATGGATATCAAGACAGTATTACTTATTGGTTCAACAAAAAAAGCAGCTCGAACTGAAATCCATGAAAAACTCTTAAATGGAGAATTGAATTTGTTAATAGGAACACACGCTTTACTTGAGGATGTCGTTCAATTCAAAAACCTAGGAATCGTAATTATCGACGAGCAACATCGTTTTGGGGTCGCTCAACGGGCTAAAATGTGGAAGAAGAATACAACTCCACCGCACGTTCTAATCATGACGGCAACACCCATTCCGAGAACTTTAGCAATGACTTTTTATGGGGATTTAGATGTTTCCGTTATTGATGAACTACCACCCGGAAGAAAACCCATTTCAACTATTCATCGATTTGAAAGTCACCGACTACGGCTTTTTGGATTTATGCGAGAGCAGATTACTTTGGGCAGACAAGTTTACGTCGTTTATCCTCTGATTAAAGAATCAGAAACGTTAGATTTTAATAACCTTATGGATGGATTCGAGGCAATATCGAGATCGTTTCCGATGCCATCCTATCAAGTAAGCATCGTTCACGGTAAAATGAAACCTGAGGACAAAGATTTTGAAATGCAGCGATTTGTCAAAGGAGAAACTCAGATAATGGTTGCAACTACAGTTATCGAGGTTGGCGTGAACGTTCCAAATGCATCAGTTATGGTTATTGAAAGCGCAGAACGATTTGGACTATCTCAATTGCATCAGTTGCGAGGTCGTGTCGGTCGAGGTGCAGAAAAATCTTATTGTATTTTGATGACGGGAGAGAAATTATCGAAAGAGGCCCAAAAAAGAATGGAAACGATGGTGCAAACCAACGATGGCTTTGAAATTTCAGAAGTTGACTTACAATTAAGAGGTCCTGGTGATTTGATGGGAACCCAACAAAGTGGTGTTTTGGATTTAAAAATATCAAACCTTTCCAAAGATGGTCAAATTGTTGTGCTTGCCAGAGAAATGGCCAAGAAAATGCTTTCTGAAGATCCTAAATTCGAAATGCCGAAAAATCAACTGTTGAAAAGCCAAATCCAGAAAATACTTCGCTCAAAACCTAACTGGGGAAGAATCGCATAAAAAAAGGGCAATCTTTCGATTACCCTTTCCATTTAAATCAATTTTTGAATTAGGCTTGTTCAGTTAATTCTTCCAATGCTTCAGTTGAACCGACAATCATTTTTTGGAATTCTCTTACACCCGTTCCTGCAGGAATTAAATGACCTACAATTACGTTTTCTTTAAGTCCTAACAAATGATCTTGTTTTCCTGAAATTGCTGCTTCGTTCAAAACTTTGGTCGTTTCCTGGAAAGAAGCCGCAGAAATGAATGATTGCGTTTGAAGTGATGCTCTCGTAATACCTTGAAGTAAAGGAGTAGATGTAGCAGGACGAGCTTCTCTCGCCTCAATTAATGCTTTATCCTCACGCTTCAATTTGGAGTTCTCATCACGTAATTTACGAACAGTAATCAACGATCCTTTTCTTACTTCTGAAGAATCTCCTGCATCTTTAACGAACATCATTCCAAACAATGCGTCATTCGCTTCCATAATATCAGCCTTGTGAACTGATTGTCCCTCTAAGAAACGTGTATCACCAGAATCAATTATTTCAGCTTTTAACATCATTTGACGAACAATAACCTCAAAATGCTTATCGTTAATCTTAACACCCTGCAAGCGATAAACCTCTTGAATTTCGTTTACAATGTATTCTTGAACTTTAGTAGGTCCTTCAATATTCAAGATGTCATTTGGTGTTATTGCTCCATCTGAAAGAGGTTGACCAGCTCTAACAAAATCATTTTGTTGTACCAAAATATGTTTTGAAAGTGGAACCAAATATTTTCGGATATCTCCAAATTTTGGTGTAATAATTACCTCTCTATTTCCACGCTTGATGTTTCCAAAAGTAGCTGTACCATCAATTTCTGAAACAACCGCTGGATTCGATGGGTTTCTTGCTTCAAATAATTCGGTTACACGCGGTAAACCACCTGTAATATCTCCCGTTTTACCTGCCATTCTCGGAATCTTAACCAAGATTGCACCGGCATCAATTGAATCACCATCATTCACATCAACGTGAGCATTCACTGGGATTGAATATTCACGAATAGCTTCTTTCGTCTTTGGATCAATGACCTTAATTGAAGGGCTTTTCTTTTTATCGCGTGATTCTATAATTACGATCTCCGTTTTACCAGTTTGCTCATCAATTTCTTCTCGGTATGTAACATTAACGAGGATATTATCAAATACTACCTTCCCTTTAACTTCAGAAACAATCAAGGCATTGTATGGATCCCATTTACAAATCACATCGCCTTTCTTAATTTTTGAATTATTCTCAACAAGTAATTCTGAACCGTAAGGAACATTTGCAGTCATTACAACAATTCCTGTTTTTTCATCCGTGATTTTTAATTCAGCTGAACGACCTACCACGATAATTTGCGTTGTTCCTTCTGTATTCTTTTTCTCGATGGTTCTTAACTCATCTATTTCCAACTTACCATTAGCTTTCGCCTTTAAATCAGATATATCCGCGATATTAGATGCTGTACCCCCGACGTGGAAAGTTCTTAGTGTTAACTGAGTTCCTGGCTCTCCAATTGACTGAGCAGCTATAACTCCAACCGAATCTCCCAATTGGGCAAGTCTATGATTTGCAAGATTTCGTCCGTAACATTTCGAGCAAACACCTCTTCTCATTTCACAAGTTAAAACTGAACGAATTTCTACTTCCTCAATTCCAGCCTTCTCAATTTCTTTAGCTACTTCCTCTGAAATTAACTCGCCAGCTTCGATGATTAAATTATCTGATTCAGGTAAATAAATATCATGAACCGAAGTTCTACCTAAAATTCTGTCATATAATGGCTCAACTATTTCGTCATTCTTTTTCAAAGCGGTAGCTACAATTCCTCTTAGCGTACCACAATCATTTGAATTGATCACAACATCTTGTGCAACGTCAACCAAACGACGCGTAAGATAACCCGCATCCGCCGTTTTAAGAGCCGTATC
>JBMLTP010000196.1:0-4682 GCA_049239885.1 Crocinitomicaceae bacterium | reverse complement strand
AAGAATTTGAAAATGGAAAAAAATTCATGGAATACTTACATTTTTATGGGGAATTTGCAGATATCCCCTTTGAGCTCATGCATCAAGAGATGAAGAAATATTACCCTCATCTATTCGCAACGAACTTCGATTCAAAAGAGTTTTCTTTCAAATATGACTTGGATTTCTCGTATTAACCAATTAATTGCTGAAAAAGCAACGAGTTAGGTTGTAGATATTCGAATTCAAACCCTTTTTCTTTCAATTTTTGCTCAATTGAAATACTACTTTTTGCATGTGCTATTTCAATTCCAACAACTGCAGGACCACTTTCGCGCCCAGTTTTGCTAGAAAACTGAAAATAGACAATATCGTCAGTCGGTCCTACCACATCTGAAACGAATTCTTTTAAGGCTCCAGGTCGTTGCGGAAACCGAATTAAAAAATAATGTTTCAATCCTTCGTACAACATCCAACGCTCTCTGATTTCTTCTGTGCGGGTAATGTCGTTATTTCCGCCACTGACAATTAAAACCAACGTTTTGTCATTTATTTCCTCTGGATTTAGTTGTTCCAAAGCCGCAACAGTAAGCGCTCCTGCTGGTTCAACGACAATCCCGAATTCATTGTATAGTTGTAAAATAGTTCCACAGATTTTACCTTCATCGACTAGAAGCATTTTCGATAACTTGGTTTGACAAATCTCAAAATTCAAATCGCCAACACGTTTTACGGATGCTCCATCCACAAATTTATCAATGTGATTTAATTCAACGGGAAATCCATTTTTCAATGCTTCTGCCATAGAAGGTGCGCCGGTTGGCTCAACTCCAATTATTTTAGTTTCAGTTGAAATTTCTGACATTACACTGCAAATCCCAGCAGCCAAGCCCCCTCCACCCACAGGAACATACACAAAATCAGGTGAATACCCCAATTGATCTATAATTTCAATCCCAACGGTTCCTTGTCCTGCAATCACCCATTCATCATCAAATGGAGGAATAAAACACAATCCTTCTATAATTGATTTCTTTTCGGCGAAGTGTTTTGCAGCATCAAAGGTGTCTCCAACCAAAATAATAGTTACCCATTCTTCACCAAAGCTTTTCACCATGTTGATTTTTTGCTTGGGCGTGGTTTCAGGCATGACAATTGTGCCTTTAACTTGCATTTCCTTGCAACATAGTGCTACTCCTTGCGCATGATTTCCGGCTGAAGCACAAATTACACCTTTGTTCTTTTCTTCATTTGATAACTGAGACATTCGCGCAAATGCTCCTCGAATTTTGTACGATCGAACCGATTGTAAATCCTCTCGTTTCAAATATATTTTCGCACCAAATCGCTCGGATAATTTCTTATTGAATTCCAGAGGTGATTCACGAACAAATTCGGGAAATTGAGCTTTTATTTGTTGGCTTTTGTTCATCTTATTGTTTCGGGCGTAATCCACGAACAGCTTTACCTGCTTGCCATAATTCAGACTCACGAATTTCTTTCAATTCTTCTTCTAACTTTTCACGGTAATCTGATTTACTTCCTTCCTCAATTACGCGCTTTGCCTCTCTACCTGATGAGACTTCCTCATACAACGATTTGAAAACAGGTAATGCGGCATCTCTAAACTTATTTTTCCAATCTAAGGCGCCACGCTGTGCAGTAACTGAAGTGTTTGCATACATCCAATCCATTCCGTTTTCAGCAACCAACGGCATGAGACTTTGTGTTAATTCCTCAACAGTTTCATTGAAAGCTTCAGACGGAGAGTGTCCATGACTTCTTAAAACCTGATATTGCGCTTCAAACATACCGGCCAATGCTCCCATGAGTATCCCTCGTTCGCCAGTTAAATCGGAAAAAACTTCCTTTTTAAAATCGGTTTCGAATAAATATCCTGAACCAACGCCAATTCCTATGGCCAATGCTCTTTCTTCCGCTTTTCCGGTGAAATCTTGATAAATTGCAAAACTGGAATTAATTCCTTCTCCTTTTAGAAACAATCTTCTTAAGGACGTACCAGAACCTTTCGGTGCAACTAAAACCACATCCACATTTTTCGGAGGCACAATGCCTGTTTGTTCGTGAAAAGTAACACCAAATCCATGGGAAAAATATAGCGTTTTACCTTCGCTTAAATTCGCTTCGATGGTTTTCCAAGAATCAATTTGTCCGGCATCAGAAAGCAAATACATGATCACACTTGCTTTTTTACACGCTTCATCGATTTCTAAAAGTGTTTCACCATCTTTCCAACCATCAGCCAGTGCTTTTTCCCAACTTTTGCCGCCTTTGCGTTGACCAACTAGCACGTTAAAACCATTGTCTCTAAGGTTCATTGCTTGTCCAGGACCTTGCACTCCATAACCGATCACTGCTATGATATCGTTTTTTAATACTTCACGCGCTTTTTCCAACGGAAATTCCTCTCTTAAGACTACACGTTCTTCAACTCCTCCAAAATTTATTGTTGCCATATTTATTTAATTTAGAATGTAAAATGAAGAATTTAGAATTAAAAACCTAAAAATTCATTTTACATTATTGATTTTACATTTTATTCTTACCCCAATTCTTTTAAATAATCTTCCAATGTTTTCATTGGTTTTGAAATTGCTACTCGACCTGATTTTGCAAATTCAAGTACACCAAATGGTTTTAAATCAGCAAACAACGCATTAATTTCTTCCGGTCTTCCTGTTTTTTCAATTGTAGTAAATTCAGGACTCAAAGATAGAATTCGTGCATGATGTTGTCTTAATATTTTTTCAATCTCATCGCCTTTAGTTAAGTCAGTTGGAAGCTTGTACAACGCTAATTCTTGATAAATAACTTCGGCATCCGCATGGTAAAAGGCTTTCAAGACATCCACTTGCTTTTCAATTTGATTTACCACTTTAACGACCTGTTCAAGAGATGTGTTAACCACAATCGTATAGCGATAAACTCCCGGAATTTCACACTCAGAAGCTGTGATACTTTCAATATTCAAATGCCTACGCGTGAAAATGATCGTGATGCGATTTAATATCCCGATACTATTCTCTGTAAATAGCGATATGTTATACGTTTGCTCCATGTCGTTCACTTAAAATGATTTCAGATACTGATGCTCCCGTTGGCACCATTGGGAATACGTTTTCTTCTTGCTCCACAATTACCTCTAATAAATAACTTTCTTTGTTATTCAGTAAGGTATTCAATCCTTCTTGGAGTTCCTCGCGATCTGTTATTTTATGACCCTTGATTCCGTATCCCTCCGCAATTTTTAGGAAATTTGGATTTTTAATGTCTGTAAAAGAATAGCGTTTGTCAAAAAACAATTGTTGCCACTGACGAACCATTCCCAAGAAGTTATTATTTAAAATCACAATCTTAACTGCTGCCCCGCATTGTAAAATGGTACCAAGTTCTTGGATGGTCATTTGAAAACCTCCGTCTCCGATAATTGCTATTACTTCTTTCTCAGGTGCACCTAGTTTCGCTCCAATTGCAGCTGGCAAGGCAAATCCCATCGTTCCAAGTCCACCAGAAGTGATGTTGGTTTTTGGAGACTGATACTTAAAATAACGAGACGTAATCATTTGATGCTGACCCACATCTGTAACTACAATCGCATTTCCTTTTGTCGTTTCTGAAATTAAATTTACCACTTCTGACATTTTCAATTCAGCACTTTTAGGATTGATTGCATCAATGATAACTTCTCGATGTTCTTCTTGTTCTAATTTTCTAAATTGTTGAATCCAAGCCTCATGCACGTTTTCATTTACCAAGTTGGTCAATAGAGTTAACGCCTCCTTGGCATCCGCATTAACCGCTACATCTGCTTGCACAATTTTATTGATTTCTGCTTTATCGATGTCAATATGAATGATCTTTGCTTGCTTGGCATAACGAGAAACATCGCCAGTTACGCGATCGTCGAAGCGCATTCCTATGGCAATTAATACATCACATTCATTGGTTAGTACATTTGGCGCATAATTTCCATGCATTCCGAGATATCCAACATAATTTGGATGATCAGTCGGAAAAGCACCTAAACCTAAAAGAGTAGAAGCTACAGGAATTCCGGATTTTTCAACGAATTGAAGTAACTCATTTTCTGCTTCCGATAATAAAATTCCTTGACCGATTAATAAATACGGTTTTTGCGCTTGATTGATTAATTCCGCAGCTTTTTCTAATTGAACTACATCAACTTTTGGCTTTGGAACATAGCTTCGAACGGAATTGCATTTTTCGTAAGAGAATTCCATTTTCCCAAATTGCGCGTCTTTTGTGATGTCAATCAAAACAGGTCCAGGTCTTCCTGTTGAAGCGATGTAAAATGCACGCGCAATTGCAGCTGGAATATCTTCAGCTTTAGTTACTTGAATATTCCATTTCGTTACCGGCATGGATATTCCAATTACGTCGGTTTCCTGAAAAGCATCCGTCCCTAATAAATGTGATGCCACCTGGCCTGTAATACAAACAACAGGGGTTGAATCAATCAGTGCATCAGCTAAACCTGTAATCAAATTCGTTGCACCAGGACCAGAAGTCGCAAATACAACCCCAGTTTTTCCCGAAGCTCTTGCAAATCCCTGTGCTGCGTGTATGGCACCTTGTTCATGACGCACTAATATGTGATTTACATCTTCTTTGAAGTCATACAGCGCATCGTAGATTGGCATAATTGCTCCTCCAGGATAACC
>JBMLTP010000195.1:0-28183 GCA_049239885.1 Crocinitomicaceae bacterium | reverse complement strand
TAACCCGCAGCTCCTCCAATTTCACCACAAATAAAAACATTCAAATATTTATTTCCAGGCCAACTCTGCTGATAAACATCGTTTCCATTTCGTATTGCTGTAACTTGCGCGTTACCGTCATCACCTTGATAAGATAAAGGAGAACTTGTTCTTGTTATACCTTTAAAGCACGTTCCATTAGGAGCTTTTGTAGCCAATACAAATCCCACCTCAACATCAGAAGGCATTCCAACAAAATCAGATTGCACGGTGGCTGTATCAGCGTTTAATTTTCTAAAATCTCTATTCAAAATTTCAAGGGCATTATAAATTTGTTCATCTGAGATATTCTCAACGCCATTGTTATGAAGAACGTGAAAAACAATTGGAATTTTATAAATCACACCCTTAGGAATAGCTTTATTTTTTGCTTTTTCGAATGCAATTTTGTCTTGCTCATACATAGCTGCAAATTCAGGATTTTGCATGAGTTCTGCCATTTTCTTGTGTTGGTGACAGTACTCCACCTTTTCTCCCTCACGGGCATTGGTGGGGTCAAATTGTCTTGCTTTTTGACCGTAGGATAACGTGATGAAAGACAATGCAATACACGTTAAAAATAGATTTCTGATCATGATATTAGTTTAGTATTATAGTTTGGTTTTCAGTATAAAGAGCAACTAAATTAAGGAATTTTACAAATATTACAATTAAATTAACTTTAAATAAATTTATAATACGCATCACCGATTCTTAATAATTAACTTTGTGTTATGAAAAGTAAACGAGCATTAGAGACATTAGCGATAACAACCCACATTGTTCTACCGAACGACACAAATACACTTGGTAATTTATTTGGCGGGCAATTACTTGCCTGGATGGATGTCATAGCCAGCGTTTCCGCGCATAGACATTGTAAACGAGTTGTCGTTACGGCATCGGTAAATCATGTTTCATTTCAAAAGCCGATTAAGCATGCCTCAATCGTTACATTGGAAGCAAAAGTTTCTCGCTCATTCAATTCGTCAATGGAGATTTTTGTCGATGTATTTGTTGAGGATCAAGTAACAGGTGAAAAGGAGAAATGTAATGAAGCTATTTATACATTTGTTGCTGTAGATCAAAATGGTGGACCAATTCAAGTTCCGGAGCTTATTCCTGAAACTGAAGAAGAAAAGAGTCGCTTTGAAGGGGCGCTACGGCGTAAACAATTGAGCCTTATTCTCGCAGGAAAAATGAAACCATCTGAAGCTACAGAATTGAGAAAAATATTTCTTGAAGGCAACTAATTTATTGGCTCTATAATACGTTGAGCAATTGCTTCTGAATTGTGTTCATTCATGCACTTAAAATGACCTTTCGGACACTCATGATGTCCAATTTTTGAGCAAGGTCGACAAGACAAGTTTTGTATTTCAAAATTATGTACGGATTCATTTCCATTAGGCTTATAGGCTGACATTCCAAACGATGGAGTCGTGTTTCCCCAAATAACATAAATCGGAATATCGAAACAAGAAGCGATGTGCATTAATCCAGTGTCCCCTGTTATGAGTAATTTCGAATTTTTTACAATGGCGGCCGATTCAAGTAAGGTATATTTACCGCACGTATTCTTAATGCTTTTTTCAGGTAGTAATTCAATCAATTTGTCTGCTTTTTGTTGATCCATTTTTCCTCCTAAAAGCACAATTGGAATTTCAATTTTGGAAATGATCTCTTTCAGTTTTAAAATAGGAATTTGCTTTGTTTCAAACTGCGCACCAACTGCGATTGCCACATAACTTTTTTCCTGCAAGTTTAATTCTTCTTGAACATTTAATTCTCGATTCAAATGAAACGCATTGTTTTTGCCGTCATTCAATACACCAATACTTTTCACGGCGTCAAAGTAACGATCAACAATATGGATTTTAGGAAGATAATTTCTTTTAAACCGAACCAAAATCCATTTCAAGAAATTCAATTTACGAAAATGGTAAGTTCGCTTAACTCCTAATTGAAAACAAAGAATCCGACTCCTCAAATTGTTGTGTAAATCAATGACGACATCAAAATTTTGATCCTTCAGTTGTTTTGCTAAATCGGTGAGCGAATTTTCCAATAAATGACATTGATCAACCGATCCTGAAGCGCCTATTAATTCTGAAAAAGCTTTTTTAGTAACTAAATGGATTTCACTATTCGGTACTTGCTCCTTGATGCAACGTAAGACAGGAAATGTTAAAACAATATCTCCAATTGAACTAAAGCGAATGACCAATACTTTCAATACAAGCGAATTAAAACCAAAGAATTATTTTCGTTCCTTTTCCAATTTCAGAAACAACATCACCTTTTATTTTACTCATTTTCATTCGATGTTGAATGTTTTGCAGTCCAAGTCCAAATTTTACTTTTTCTTGATCAAATCCAACACCATTATCTTCAACTTCAATAAACATTCCTTTTTCTTCTTGTTTCAATCGGAAGACAATTTTACTTGCCTTGGCATGTTTAATCGCATTATTGATTACCTCTTGAACAATACGATACAAATTAAATCGATCCACTTCTCCTAAATCGGCTTCGGATAAATCAGGACTTATATCTAATTCAAAAACCATTTGACCCAATGTATTTATTCGATTCGCAAAACGATCAATCCCGTTGATAAATCCTTTATCGAGTTCTGGTGGTAAAAGGTTGTAAGCGATTTCTTTAACTTCACGAATCGTATTTTGAATTAAACCACTTATATCTTTATACTGTGAAACTTGTTCTTCTGGTGGATTCAGATTTTGAAAAAGCAAATTCAACAATACGAGTTGTTGACCCAAACCATCGTGAAGTTCTCGAGCAATTTTCTTCTTTTCAGATTCCTCCGCCTGGTTGATTATGTCAAATTTGTTTTTCTCAAATTGCAATTCTTCCGTTTTATTGACAATAAGCGCGATGAATTCATTATTTCCCGCTTCCAATCGATTAAGTATAACATCAACTATGATTTCTTCGCCTTTTGAATCAATATGGGTAAATCTTCGAGTCGTTTCTTCCTTAAATCGATTTTCTGGATTTTTATTGAATGAATAAATTGACTTTCCAATTAAATCCTCCGAAGAAATACCGTACAATTGAACCGAAGCCTTATTTACCATCGTAATGATAAGCTCTTCACCCGTCAGTTGAACCATTGGCATTGGGGATTTATTGAAAAGATCTTTGTACCTTTTTTCTGAATTTGCTAATTGGCTGCGAAAAGTACGCCGCAACAAACCATATTTAATAGCTTTTTCGAGAATTTGAGGGTTTACACCACTTTTCAGTAAATAATCTTGACCACCTTTTGACACAATTTCAAGCGCAATTGATTGGTCGTCCATTCCCGAAAGAACTATTACAGAGGCACTTGGAAACAACTCATTAATTGAATCATAGGTTTTAACACCATTCGAATCCAAAATATTCAGATCCAACAAAATAACATCTGGCTCCAATTCTTGCTTTACTTCCTCGGCCTCCTTTAAAGAAGGAACGCTGATTATGTCCTCCAATTGATAACCTATGGTACTTAATTGAAACTGAACCAAATTAGCGAAAACCTGATCATCTTCAACTATTAAAATATTTGCAGCATCCATTATTTACTAATTCTAAAAAGCACCTTCTCTTGGTTTACCGATTGCTTCAAATTCTCAAAAAAAGCATTTCTTTCCTCCTCTTCAATACAGTCGGTAGGAAAACTCAACTGGAGATCTTGAATGTAATCAAAATAAATGGTTTGCTGACTAACACTCACTTGTCGCAACCCTTCCATATAAAGTAAAATCACTTCCCGATCTACAGCTAAAATGGCCTTGGAAGAGAGTCCAACCCGAAACTTATTTTTGGCGTTAATTAAGATGTAGAAAATTCCTTCTATTGCAAAGAACATCATCACAAGCGCAGGAAACCAAGCTTCCTTCGTTAAAATTAGGAACGCAGATCCTATAACACCAATGATTAAAGATTCAATAATTGTATAAACGATCACACGTTGACGTCTTGAACTACTTATTTTTCCTGACCACTTGAATTTTTCAGTTTGATTGACCATTCGAATTCCTACCCAACGACGTATAGTTCTGCGAACTGAAATCAGCATGAGCATTAAACCAAAACCAAGAAATATCTCAAACCGATAATGTAATTGAGCAGCAGTGGTTTTGAACATTTCGAGCGGTAAATCAAATCGCACAAAAACACAGAAAAATAAAGTGAATATGCTAACCAATAAGATTAAAACATTGATAAAACTATTCATTGGGAAGTGAGCTTAGTTTGCGTTTCAATCCGGTAATTTTTTCTTTGGATAAATCGATTTTCTTTTCTACATCTTTTCTCAATTGATCAGCGCCTTTTGACCGAGCAAAGAAACTCAAATTTGTTTCCATTTGAATGATTTCCTTGTTCAAGGCATCCATTTGCTTTTTCAATTCAAAACGTTCTTGATTCAGGAGTTTTCCTCGCTCTGGACTTGCCAACATCGTTTCCACTTTCGCCTTGTACAAAATCATGTCTTTTTCCTTAGCTTCAAGTTTTAGTGACGCGTATTTATCATCCATCACATTTTTAAAGCTCGAAAAAACTTCGTTTTTGTTTTTGGTTGGCACATGTCCAATTGACGAAAAGCGGTCGTTAAAATTTTTCAGATCACTTAACGCCTCAGTTTTGTCCTCCGAAACAACGTATTGCTCTATTTCAGCTATCAATGCGACTTTCTGCTCCAAATTTCCAACAAGTTCAGATTCTTGTTCCTCAAAATGCTTATCACGTGAGTTATAAAAAACATCGCAAGCTGCTCTAAACTCAGACCATAATTTGTTTTCGTAACGTTGACCGGCAGACCCCGTTTCCTTCCATTTTTTCTGAAGAAACACAATACGATCAGCTGTTTTTTTCCAATCCGTCGATGTATTTATCTCTTGAACCTCAGCGATTAACGCACGCTTTTTATCCGCCACCTCTTTGTACTTATTGTCAAGCGACTTGTTAAAATTCTTTTTTGCTTCAAAAAATGTATCACAAAGCGAACGAAATTCCTTCCAAATAGCATCATTTTCCTTCTTCGGACCAAAGCCTATTTGTTTCCATTGTTCTTGAAGAGCGATTATCTCATTCGTTTTTGCTTCCCAATCTTTCCCTTTTTCAATGGAATTAAGATCTGAAACACTACTTTTTAAAGTTTCAACCAGCGCTTTTTTCTTGTTGAGATTATCCATCAAAACATTACGTTGCTCTTCATAATGTACATTTATTTTTTCGTAAATTGTCTTTACAGAATCCCAATAGTTCTTTTTTAACGATTCCCAATCCTCATTATTTACAGGACCAATTTCTTCCCACTCATCCTGCAAGCTTCGCAATGAAGCTTCCAACTCGCGAACAGGTAAATTTTTAGTCCTCAATTGTTTCAATCGGAAGATCACATCTTCTTTTAGTTGAAAATTGCGCTTATAATCGTGGTCTTTAAGTTCACGGTAAATTTTAATATTGTAAAAGAAAATTTCGAGTAAACGAGAATATTCTTTTTGGGTATCATCGCGTTTTTCCCGAGGAATATCCCCTATTTTCTTCCACGTCTCGTGAATTTCTTTGTATGCATTGAATGCCGAACCAATATTTTCCTCTGCCTCAATCACTTCCTTCAATCGAAGGATCAGGGCTCTTTTTTGTTTAAAATTTTCATTTTCAAGTGCAGACTTGATTTCAATTTGCTTTTTTCTCGAATCCTGAAAAGCCTTATAAACGGAATAAAATGTCTCTTTATGACTTTTATAATCAATTTGTTCATAGGTTTCTCCTCGCTCTTGCGCTTCGAGTTGATTCACTTGTTGAACTCGTTCTGCCTCCAAGATAAAATCCTCGAACTGCACTTTCAAAGCGTTCACTTCCCTTCCAATCGAGATTAAGTCCTCCGACTTAACTAAGTTTTCAAGTTGCTCTTGAAAATTCAAATTTTCCATAATTTATGCCAATTGATTCATTTCAAAATTTGCCAGAGCCACAAATTTAGAAACGCGTTCGTCAAAATCATTTTTGCTAATTTCAGTCAAGCGTTCCGTTCCAAATTTCTCCACACAAAATGAAGCCAAAGCAGAACCAGCAATCACTGCTCTTTTCATGTTTTCAAATGAAATATCATCCGTAGACGCGATAAATCCCATAAAACCACCAGCAAATGTATCTCCCGCTCCTGTTGGATCAAATACTTCTTCTAATGGCAAAGCCGGAGCAAAGAAAATATGTTCTCCGTGAAACAACAACGCACCATGCTCACCTTTCTTGATGATTAGTATTTTTGGACCCATTGCACGAATTACTTTTGCTGCTTTAACCAATGAATATTCATTGGAGAGCTGTCTTGCTTCTTCATCGTTGATAATCAACACATCAACCAAAGCCATTGTCTTTTTCAATTCGTCCAAGGCAATGTCCATCCAAAAATTCATCGTGTCCATAGCGATTAATTTCGGACGTTTATCCAAACGTTCAATTACTTTTCTCTGCACATCCGGACTTAAATTCCCAAGCATTAAGTAATCAGCTCCTTGAAAACTTGCAGGAATAACAGGATCAAATGTTCCAAGGACATTTAATTCCGTAACAAGCGTATCACGTGAATTCATATCGTTGTGATAACGCCCCGACCAAAAAAATGTTTTCTCTCCTTGTTTTATTTGAATTCCATCGATAATAATTCCTTTCGATTTCATATAATCCAAGGTTTCTTGCGGAAAATCTTCTCCTACAACCGAAACGATTCCTTGATTTTGAACAAAGAAAGAAGACGATAATGAAATAAAAGTTCCTGCACCCCCAACAATTTTGTCCGTTTTCCCGAAAGGTGTTTCAATTGCATCAAAGGCAACACTTCCGACAGTAATAAGCTTCATACGTAATTTTTTAGGGCGCAAAGATAAGGAAATTCAAGCGAAACAAGAATTTCTTATTCGTAGGGAAAGAATTGGAAGTAATTTACTTCTCGAATTTCCCTTTTTCCTTCAAAATTTGCTTTCTAAGAGCTTCCACTGCTTCATCTGCCGCTTCTTCAAAAGTCTTGCATTGCTTTTTGGCGAACAACTCTTTACCTGGCAAGTGAAGTCTGATTTCAGTGATTTTGTTTTCTTTTTCTTTATCCTTGTCCAAACGGAGAAATACTTCAGCAGACTGAACGTGGTGATTGAAAATTTCTAGTTTATCCAATTTTTCTTGAATGAAGTTTAATAGCTTTTGGTCAGCTTTGAAGTGGATAGCGTGCATTTTTGATTCCATTGTCTAACTATTTAACGCCCACGTGGATGGGCTTGTGAATAAATCGCTGTTAACTGAGCGAACGAATTATGAGTATAAACTTGAGTTGCGGCCAAATTCGCATGACCAAGCAAATCTTTCAATGTTTCAAGCCCAGAACCTCTGTTTAACATGTGCGTCGCAAATGTATGACGAAGCACATGTGGACTTTTTTTATCCAAATTCGTTGCTTGACTAAGATAAGCATTTATTTTTCGATATACAAACGTCGGGTAAAGTTTATTACCGTTTTTAAGAACTATTAGGAATTTGGTTTCGCCAACTACTTTTCTTTTCTCTTTTAAGAAATCTTGGATTTGGCGAAATAAAGTTGTTGAGACAGGAATTAGGCGTTCCTTGTTTCGTTTTCCAAGAACCTTGATGTGCTGTTCATTGACGTCGGTTTCCTTCAAATTAATCAACTCATTTAAACGAATTCCGGTTTGATAAAATAGTTCCAACATCAGTGAATCTCGTATTCCATCGAAATCGTTGTTATACATTTCAGATAACTTAGTTGAGTCTAATTCAGATTCCTTTGCAAAAACGGGTAATCGCTTTTCGTTTTTCGGTCCTTGGATTTTCGCCATTGGATTGGGCTTTACAACTCCTTCTTTTCTCAACCACTTGTATAACGTTCGAAGTGAGGCAATTTTACGATTTACTGAGCGATTGGTTAGTCCAGAGTCAATCAAATGTACAACCCAAGAGCGAATTGCCAGAGAATTTAGCTCATTCATCTCGGTAATCGATTTTAACTCAAAAAATTCCTCAAATTGATCCAAATCAGTTTGATAGGCCGTGATGGTATGTTCAGAGCATCGCTTCTCAAAATGCAAGTAATTTATAAACTCTTGGAACATAGCTTTGATTTAAAATTATTGAACGCAAAACCACCAATTTTGTTTCTTGTTTTTTTGACTAATTTTGCTCAAATTTTTAGTATGCTTCAATCAATGACCGGTTTCGGGAAAAGCAATGGCGTTTTTAATTCCAAGAAAATTTCCGTTGAAATACGATCTTTAAACAGCAAAGGTCTTGATTTATCAATGAAATTGCCTTCTTGCTACCGTGAATTGGAATCAGAAATTCGAAAAATTGTTGCAGAACGTTTGGATCGCGGAAAAATTGATTTGGGGTTGTTTTTAGAAAGCTCAGGAGATGCTTCTAATGGATTGATTAACAAAGAATTAGCCAATCATTATTACCGGGAATTAAAATCTTTGAACGAAGCGTGGAATGAAGCTCCGGTGGATTACCTTTCTTTAGTCATCCGCATGCCGGAAGTTTTGAACCAACAAAGTTTTGAATTATCTGACGAAGAACGCGATTTCATTTTGAATTTGATCGAATCAACTTGCGACAAACTCAATGCATTTCGCCAACAAGAAGGCGAAGCATTGTTTAAAGAATTTAACTTTCGAATTACCGAGATTCATCGCTTATTGAAAGAAATTCCTCAGTTTGAAAATGAGCGTTTGGTTACTATTCGTGAGCGAATTACAAAAGGATTGGCTGAAATCGAAGGCTTGAATGTTGATGAAAATCGCTTGGAACAAGAAATGATTTTTTACATCGAAAAATTTGATATTTCTGAAGAAAAGATGAGGTTATCCAATCACTTGAATTACTTTACAGAAACAATTACTTTGCCTAGATCTGGAAAAAAACTGGGATTCATCGCCCAAGAAATCGGACGGGAAATCAATACGCTGGGAAGCAAAAGCAATCACCTAGAAATGCAAAAACGCGTTGTTGAAATGAAAGACGCGTTGGAAAAAATGAAGGAACAAATTCTAAATACACTCTAGATTTGAACTCAAGTGAAATAATTGGAAAGTGTATAATTTTTTCTGCTCCATCAGGTGCGGGAAAGACAACGCTCGTTCATAAACTTTTAGAATCTTCTGAGCAATACGCCTTTTCCGTTTCTGCATGTAGCAGAGAACCGAGGAAAAATGAAAGAGATGGAGTTGACTATTATTTCATAGGATTGGAAAACTTCAAACAAAAAATCTCCGAAAATGCCTTCGTTGAATGGGAGGAAGTATATAAAGACAATTTTTACGGAACGTTGAAAAGTGAGCTTATTCGCATTTGGTCAATGGGAAAAACGGTTGTTTTTGACGTAGATGTTGTTGGGGGTTTGAATTTAAAGAAGGTGTTTAAAAGCAATGCTCTTGCAATTTTCGTTAATCCACCAAACATGGAAATCCTTGAAGAACGTCTTCGAGGAAGAAAAACGGAATCGGAAGAAAAAATTCAGATTCGTATTTCAAAGGCTCAAATCGAAATGAATCGTGCAACGGAATTTGATGTGATAATCGAAAACAACATCTTGGAGCAAGCTGTTGAACAAGTAAAAGCAGTTGCTACCGAATTTGTATACAAATGAAAATCGGACTTTATTTCGGAACATTCAACCCAATTCACGTTGGGCACTTGGTTATTGCCAACTACATGGCGGAATTTACCGATTTAGAGCAAATTTGGCTAGTTGTTACGCCACATAATCCATTAAAGGATAAATCCACGTTGCTGAACGACAGGCATCGCTTCAATTTGGTCCAGGAAGCGATTTTTGACAACACTAAATTAAAGGCAAGCGATGTTGAATTCAAGCTGCCAAAACCGAGTTATACCATAACAACGCTAACCTATTTACAAGAGAAATATTCGAAGCACGAATTTTCGCTGATTATGGGGGAAGACAATCTTCGCACTTTTCATAAATGGTATAATCACGAGGTTATTTTAGAGAAACATAAATTGTACGTTTATCCAAGAGTTCTGACCATGCAAGAAGAACATGAAGTTAAAACAATATCTCATGATTTACTTAATGACTATCGTTCACATAAAAATGTAATCATCTGCGACGATGCTCCAGTCATGAAAGTTTCTTCAAGCTTTATCCGAGATGCGATTAAAAATGGAAAAGACGTTCGCTACTTATTGACTGAACCAGTTTACAAATACATTGATGAAATGAATTTCTACAAATAAAAAAAGCCGCCAAAATTTGACGGCTTTCCAAAAGTATTTAAAGGTTTTATTCTTTTACGAACTTCACTTTTTCAACACCGTATGCGTGATAAACATTCACGAAATAAATTCCTGACTTCACTTCCGAAAGGTCGATTATATTTGAAGAATTTGAATCAACTTTTTTAGAAAGTATCTCTTTACCTTCTATGTTCGAAATTGAAATTGAAGTAGCTTTCATTGAAGATGTGATTCCATCAATCGTAATCATATTCTTAGCTGGATTAGGCACAACTTTTAATGGAGCGATAATTTGCTCAATTTGACCAGCTGTTCCAACAACTATCTTATAACCTGTAAATGATGTCCCCTGGGTTACAGGTGTTGGTGGGAAACCTGGAACTAAGGTTACTAAAACCGTTACATCAATATTAATTGTGATACTGTAGGTTCCTGTTGTTGCAGTAGTTCCATAAACAGTCGCACAACCTTGCGTTCCTCCGTTGTATGTGCAATTCAAAGCATTACAAGCATAAGAATATCCTACTGGTAAACCGTCAACTGAGGTTACATTGTAAGATTGAATCGGCGAACCAACAAATTGTCCTGAGGGATCCAAATCCGATGTAACAGCTGCTGGAGCCTTGAAATTTAATATCGCCTCATAATAAGCGTTGACTTGAGCCGGAGGAAAATTGGTTGTAGTGTCAGGCCAAGCGCCATACACTGAATCAGCGTAAAGTGGATCTGGGACACAAAGTCCGCTTTGTGGTTGAGCCAAAGCAACTGATGATAATCCAACAACACCTACAAATAAAAGTAAAAGTTTTTTCATATTTTATAATTTTAGTTTAGGCAAATATATCATTTTTTGTTGAATGCTAACCAGTTGCTTGCACTTGACGGTTTGAATTTTACAAAATATGTTAGGATTTAAATTTTTGAAACTACCCTGATTTCAACTCTCCTATTTGATACTTGCTGCATATCGTTTTGCTCAGGTAAAGGATAAATCGGTTTTGTTGATCCAAATCCTTTATGAGCGAGTCGTTCAGGCTTTATTCCATTTCGAACTAAAAAATCATAAACAACCTTGGCGCGACTTCCTGATAAATTTGTTCCATCGTTAACGTCGCAACAAATATGCCCCTCTATTGCAATAACTAATTTGGGGAATTCATTCATAATGTCTCGCAAATCATTTAATACAGGAATCGATCCTGGCAATAGTATTTCTGAACCCGGTTCAAAATTTAGATTGTTAATTTTAAGGTTTTCACCAGCCTTCGAATTTCTAATTTGATAACTAATCTTTTGGCTGTAATAAATAACTACTCTTCGTTCCGTTGCTCCTTCAACATTCATTTCGCCCAATCCCATGACTTTGGTATTAGAAAAAAGCGCTTCATTATTCATGGAAAGAAAATCACGAATTTTAGATGCTCTGCGGTCTGATAGGTCTTGATTATAGAAAAAATTACCAATTGAATCGGTGTAACCACAAATCTTATTTACCGAACTGGCTTCTTTAATTAGTTTATTCTTAATTGAAGTGAGTTTTGTTTTGTTAACTTGATCCGAATTAAATTGGAAATAAATGACAATTGAATCTTGACCAAAATAATTCATTGAGGTTAACAAGAAAAAAAGAAAATGGAAGACTTTCATGGTTTTTAAGTTTGATTTCTAGACTAACGATTTATCCTAAAAACATTACAAGATATGCATTATTTCTTTTTTAAAATGTTATTTTTGAATGTGAAATATTTCTCCATCAATGATTTATTGAAGCTTGCTAATATGGATAACTTTGAAACTCCAGAACACTTGCTTTCATCTCCTTTGATAAAACATCATTCCGCTTTTGAGGAAATTAAGCTGTTTATTTGCAGCCAAAATAAGGAATCAAGCGTATTCTATGGTTGGATTGAACAGAATCAGCCATTGAAAGAATTATTAATTTCAGGAACTGCCTCAGAATTTTTTAATGATAAGCATAATTTAATACAACATTCTTTTTACGAAAAATTCAAAATATATGTCAGTCCTTTTTTTAAGGAGCTAATTAAGCGAAAAAACGAGGCTAAAGTTAATACCGAATGGGCCAAAATATTCAGTTTTTTTGTTTTGCTGGATGAAGAAACTCGCTATTTCTTGGAGCAAACATTTTACCGAAATATTGACACGGAAGTACAAGACAAACTAAGCCAAACCACCAAAAATATTAGCGAATCTGAATTTCATCAAATACTTCTTTTTCTTTTATCTGATGATTGTATTTCGATCCATAACAAGATTTCAAGAGCCTCTCACAGTTTAAAGGTGAACTTCGTTGAGCAAATTTTACAATTGTTCTTTCATCCGAAATGCTCTGCAAAATTGGCTCATTGGATGATTCTTCGCCTGGAAAAAATGGAACTTAACATCGAGCAAACCCAAAGTTTGGAACAAATTAAATCCAAAATTAAAAGTAGAGAAATCAAGTTTATTGAACAAGAAAAAGATAAAAGTAGCTTTGATTGGAAAAAGGCGTTAACCGTATTTAGTGTTTTGATAGCACTTGGACTACTCTATTTTTTATACAATCAAGAGAATTTAACTAATGTTCAGAAGTTCAAAGAGGCATCATCTCTAACCTCATTTTCAATCAAGGAAAGAAAAGAAATAGATTCACTATTAAAAAGTATGTCAGATGAAGGCATTGATTCTACAAATGATGGTTACTTTTCAAGCGGTAATTCGATTACAATTCAGAATCCAATAATAAATAAGCTTGCTGCAAAAATTTATCATGAATTGGAACTGGATATGACCAATCATTTTATGCGGATCTATGACACGCAATCTGCATTGTCCAAGGATAAATTAAAAAAAGAAAAAATAAGTAAAACCATTTCTTTAGGGTCTATAAATTCGAAAACCAAGGTCGAATTCAAAAATGACTCCGAATATGCCTTCCTTGTTTTAGTTTGGGATGAATCGGAAAATGGTAAAGTTTATAGTGGAATGATCCCAAAAAAAAGCATTAACGAAATGTCTGTCTTACCAAATATGAATTTGATATTAATCCCTGGAAATGAATATGGCCCGATTCCAGCAAAAAACAAACAAGACTTTTTCTATTTAACAAATCATTTTTGTTCGATCGACTTTAATTATGAAAACGCGTTAAATCAAATTCACACAATAGTATCACCAAAAAGCAAACTACCCAAAATATTGCTTGAAGGCGCATTAGGAGAAGTAATTACATTGACTGATTCAAACGGGATTTTGAATTGAATTTCAAGAAATTCGAAAAAAAAATCAAAAAAAATGAACCGTTTTTTTTATCGAATGTACTAAATACAAAATTGCATCGTTAGCAAATAAAAAAAGACCTTAATATTCAATTAATATAGGTTTTGAAACATTTTTTATATATTTGGCACTTTAACTAATAAATTAATTAAGGAATAACAAAATCTAAAATTATGAGCAAGAATCAAAAAACAGCAGGTGGTTTTTCATCATTAATGGCGTCTATTGCAATTGCAATTTCACTAGCAATTGGAGTATTAATTTACATGTACGTATTTGGCGCAAAGGAAAACTTTGTGGGTGGTAATCCAGAAAATGAGGCAGTAGAAGAAGGAGTAGCGCACTATTTTGGTCTAATCCACAAAGGTGGTTTTATCGTACCAATTCTTGTCGCGGTAAATATTATTATTATCACTTTCTCTATCGAACGATTAATAACTCTTTCGATTGCAAAAGGAAAGGGAAGCACAGACAAATTCATCTCCAACGTAAAGCAACTTTTAGGGTCAAAAGAAATCGAAACAGCTATTGCTGAATGTGATAAACAAAAAGGTTCTTTAGCAAATGTTGTTCGCGCTGGTTTAGTTAAATATGATCACATGTCAAGTGACTCAGGGTTGGATAAAGAACAAAAAGTTGAATCATTGAAGAAAGAGTTAGAAGAAGCAACAGCGTTAGAGCTACCAATGCTTTCTAAAAACTTGGTTGTACTTTCAACATGTGCTTCCATTGCAACATTAATCGGTCTTATCGGAACGGTATTAGGGATGATTCGTTCATTCGCCGCGATGTCTCAAGGTTCTCCGGATACAGCTGCTCTATCCGCAGGTATCTCTGAAGCACTTATTAATACAGCGTTAGGTATTACAGGTTCAACAATCGCAATCATCATGTTCAACTTTTTCTCTACGAAAATTGATACGATGACTTACAGTATTGATGAAGCAAGTTTTACAATCGTGCAAGATTTCTCAGCATCGAATAAATAAATCGAGCATTAACCATTTAACTGAAAAGAAATGCCAAAAATTAAAATGCCCAAAAGTTCACCGTCCATAGACATGACGCCTATGGTGGACTTGGCTTTCTTGCTCGTTACTTTCTTCATGTTAGCTGCATCATTCCGTTCATCGGAGCCTGTTCAGGTTACTACACCTTCAAGTGTCAGCGATAAGATTATTCCTGCAAATATACTTATGGTCACTGTCGACAAAGGTGGTAGAGTGTTTTTTAATATGACAAATGCCGATGCTAGACGTGAGTTACTTGATAACATGTCTGGAAAGTATAAAGTGGGATTTACTGAAAAACATAGGGAAGAATTTGGCTTTATGGAAAGTTTCGGATGTGCCATGCGTGAACTTCCAGGCTACATTGATCTATCTTCCGAAGAAAGAGGAAGAGCGAGAACACTTGGAATTCCATACGACTCTACAAACAATGAATTAAAGGATTGGATTTATTACGGTAATATAGCAGCTTTGAACACAGGTAAAACACTTTTTGAAGAAGCAAAAAAGAAAGGTGATAACCCAAATGTTAACGACTTTAAACCTAAATTCATATTGCGAGTTGATAGTAAAACACTTTATGTTCAAGCGCAAGCAGTAATTGATGTTTTTAGAGATCTGAATCTGAATAATTTGAATTTTGTGACATCCATGGAGATGCCTCCAAAAAATTAATTTGAAATGGCAGAAATAGCAGAAGGCGGTGGCGGTGGCCACTCCAAAGGTAAAAAAAGAGCAAAGAAAGGTTCCACGCGTGTCGACATGACCCCGATGGTTGACTTAGCTTTCCTATTACTTACTTTCTTCGTATTGACCTCTACTTTCAGTAAGCCGAAAGTAATGAGTTTGGTTTACCCAGCGAAAATTGACAACCCAACTCCCGATGATGGTCCAAAAATCAACAACGCAATTACGTTTCTATTGTCTGAAGATAAAATATTTTATTACTCTGGACAATACTATCCAAAAACTGCTCCAGGCCCGAAAGGACCAACAAAATTAGAGGAAACAGATTTTGGTCCTGATGGAGTTAGAAAACTTTTAGCCGAAGGAAATGAGTATGTCTTGAGCGGAAAGGTTGAGCTACAGAAAAAACTAGACAAAAAGCAAATTCAAGACAGCGTATATGTTAATATGTTAACTGATTTGAAGAAAAAGGATCAAGCATTGAAAGTATTGATCAAAACAGACGATAAAGCAACTTGTAAGAACTTTATTGATTTGATCGACGAGCTTAAAATTGCCGAGATTGGAGTTGTTGCTCCAGTAGAGATAATGGCGAGTGAACTTGACCTTTTGAAAGAGAAACTTAAATAACACAGATATGATAGTTCCAATTGTAATTGCCGCCCTGGTTGCAGGTCTATCGCTGTATGATTACTTTACAGCAAGACGTTGGCAACAAGTGACTTCTAGTGTCAGAAATGAGATGGTTTTTGAGCATCGAAATCGCGCCTATGGAGCCTATGTTCTAAGAAGAGATTATGAAAAAAGACTCGTTCTTATTCTTTTTGGAATTATTTTATTTTTAGGTTCTTTATTTGCTTCGTATGTGATTGTAAAAAATCTACCGAAAGACAAACCAATGGATGCACCAAAAACGGATACTACATTCACTGTTCCGGCTCCACCACTTGATAAGGAAGTTCCTCCACCACCGCCAACTGAACCACCACCAGCCGCAGAAAAAATGGTGAAATTCATCGCTCCTGTTGTTGTTGATCAAGATGTTCCGGATGAGGTAATCATTCCAGATGAAAATATCAAGGTAGGTCCAAAAGACATTGAAGGGGATGAGGATAGTTTCGATCCGCCTGTAATTGGTGAAGACACTAAACCTAAAGTTGTTGAAGAGGCTCCAGAAGAGGTATTGACATTCGTTGAAGAAGATGCCGAATACCCAGGAGGATATCCATCAATGATGAAGTATATTCAAGATAATTTGAATTATCCGCCTTCAGCAATTGAGTTGGGTATTCAAGGGAAAGTAACATTAAAGTTTGTCGTTGAGAAAAATGGACAAGTGAGTAACGTGTCTGTCGTTCGCGGAATTCCAGGATGCGCTGAATGTGATAAAGAGGCAATCAAAGTTGTTAGTAAAATGCCGAATTGGAAATCAGCTAAAAATGCAGGTAAACAAGTTCGTCAGTGGAATACACTTCCAATTAGCTTTGCATTAGAATAATTCATTGAATATTAATTTTAGAATCCCCGATTGATCATTTCTCTCGGGGATTTTTTTCAACCAAAGAAATGAAAATTGTAAACCTATCGATTGCTTCTGTTTCCATATTAATGTGCTTGGTTTTTGCTTATTTTTTATTGTTTACAGACTTCAAATCAGACGTAATTTATGGAACTAAAAGAACTATTTTAAGCATTACCTTTATTCTTTACGGGGCTTTTAGAATTTTTCGGGCTTACAAACTTTATAAAACAAACCATGATGAATAAATATTACTACATACTAACCTTAGCACTTCTCTTTTCTTGTGGTAGTGGAAACAAAACTGAACAATCGGAAAGTTGTAAAAGTGGAATTGCAAAAATTCTTGTGGAAGAATCATTTAAACCATTATTTGAAACTTCATGTGAAATATTTGAAAGCTTTGCTCCTAAGGCGGACATACAACCAAATTACTTAGCCGAAGGTGACATCATTGATGAATTTTATAAAGGAGAAATCAAAACTATTTGCATTTCTAGGGACTTAACGGATAAAGAAAAAAAGATTCTTAAATCAAAAAAAATAGAAGTTCGCAGCGATAGAATAGCGATTGACGGAGTGGCACTAATTGTTAATCCTAAAAATTTGGATACAACAATCACGCTTGATGAACTTCAAAAAATACTAAATGGTCAAATCTTAAAATGGAAAACTTCAAAAAAAGACATCAATGTTGTTTTCGATAATCAACGCTCTGCGAATTTCAACTATTTATTGGCATTTACGAAAACCGATAAACTTTCCAAAAATGTTTTCGCTGTTAAATCAAATGAGGACGTGATAAATTATGTCAAGAAAAATGAAAATGCAATTGGAGTCATTGGTCTTAATTGGGTTTCTGATCAAGATGACTTTGAGGTTATGAACTTTTTAGATAGTATAAAAGTGATGCACGTGGCTAAAAATTCCAAATCTGATTATTTTCAACCATATCCAGGAGTCATTTACACCTATGAATATCCACTTACTCGAGAAATGTGGCTTATTAATTGGGGAGCACGATCTGGAATCAACTCAGGATTCGTAAACTTTATGATCGGCGAAAAAGGGCAACTTCTAATTCAAAAATCCGAACTTGTACCGGCACGTTCACCAATTCGTCTAATTCAAATGTCAACGGAATAAAAAATAAAAGTGGATTTTATTGCCAAAACAGAATCAAGTTTTAATTTTGGCAAGAGAATTGTAAAAGATATAAAAAACATAAAAATGAAACTAACTGCCTTATTTGTTCTAACTGCATTTATTACGTTTGGACAAACCCTTAAAGATGCGATTCGTAAAACAGACAACGAACGTTATTCGGATGCCTTAAATGACTTTAATTCGTTAATCGCCAAAGAACCGAATGTCGGTGATAACTACTTTTATTTTGGTCAATACTACATGATAAAAGGTGAAATTGACTCTGCAAAAATGATCTGGACCAAAGGATTTCAAATGGATAACATTAGTCCCCTTTCACTTGTTGGAAATGGCTGTGTTCTTTATTTGAATAGTAATGCAGACGGTGCAAAATTAGAGTTTGAAAAAGCTTTAACGGCTACTAAAGGAAAGAAAGACAACCTAAAAAACGCTGAAGTCCGACGTGGAATCGCAACAATATATATCAAATCCGAAAAGAAAAATTTGGACGAAGCGATTAAAACACTTGAGGAAGCGATTTTAAAAGATCCGAATAATGAAGAAAATTATTTGTTACAAGGTGATGCGCTATATGAGAAAACGCCAAACAATGCATCTGCTGCAATAAAGAGCTACAATAAGGTTTTGGAAATCAATCCGAAATCTCCTCGTGGAATCGTACGTGTTGCAATCATTTATCAGCGTGCGCAAAGTCCAGATGAAGCTCAAAAGAAATACAATGACGCGAAACAAGTTGATTCAACTTATGCTCCTGCCTATCGTGAGAATGCGGAATTAAACATGCGTTTCAACCAACCTAAAAAGGCCATTGAAAACTGGAAGAAATACTTGAAATTGAATAACACCATTGAAGCGCGATACCGATATACAACAGCAATGTTCCTCGGAAAGCAATATTGTGAAGCGATAGAAGAAATCAACAATTTAAATGCCAACGGATTTACAAATTTCTACACAGATCGTATGTTGGGATATTCATATGTTGAATGTACCAATGATGCTGATGGATTCAAAAAAGGATTAGTAGCTTTAGATCGGTTCTTCGCATCAGCTCCTGCTGATAAAATTCAATGGTTGGATATTAAAAATAAAGGGATTCTTTACAGCAAAACAGGCTCAGATTCTTTGGCGATTTTGGAGTTTGAAAAAGCGTCTAAATTAAACCCTGATTTAGCGAAAGAACTTGCTGGTGATATTGCGAAAATGTATTTCAAAGCTAAGAAATATGATAAAGCAATTGAATATTATTCATTCAAAAGTCAAGCAACGTCGCTATCTCCTGCTGAAGAATTTGAATTAGGTAAAGCTTATTATTTTGGTCCTAAAAATTATATTTTAGCAGACACGGCTTTCTCACACGTAAATAAACTTTCTGCTACTTACGCTCCTGGTTATTGGTGGAAAGCAAGAACGTTGTTACAACAGGATTTAAACAATGAGAAATGGTTAGCACAAGTATCTTATGAAAAAGTTTTGGAACTAGTTAAGCCAGAGGAACGTGGTTCAAACTCCAACAAAAAGATGGTTATGGAATCAGCAAAATATTGCGGTGACTACTATGTCAACTCTGCTGCTAAGAATCCTGAAAAAGCTAAGCAATATTGGCAAATTGTATTGGATTTAGATCCGAATGACGCCCAAGCGAAAGCATTCTTCAAGATTAAATAATCGTTTTTAGATAACTTTCTAATTCCAACATAGTTCCCGTCTGAAGTACATTCATGACGGGAATTTTATTTAATAGTAATTCTTTTTCTGTACTTCTGCCCCACGCGATGACATTTTTAAAACTTGACCTGTCATTTGACAAAAGAAAAGCACGCACATTTGTTGGACTTGTGAAAACATAAGAATCACAAACCGGGATTTTTGTTGGGTTCAAACTTGTTTTATAAACCTCAACTAAAACAATTTGATTTGGATTCAAGTATTCAGTGATTGAAAGCAAACTTTCAGATGAATGTGGAATCAGTACTTTTCGATTTCCGAGCCAATTTTTAAATTCGCGCGAAACGTCGGATGGGTTTCCTGAATTTTCTCCAACAAAATCTACATGTATCCCGAGATTTTTCAGCTTTAGCGCGGTTTCTTGACCTATGCAAGCAATTTTTTTTGAGTCATCTATTTTTTCTTTTCTCAAAAAATATTCTGCTGACCGGATACTACTGAAAAAAATAACGTCGTATGAATAAAGAACTACAAAATCTGATGACTCAAAGGAGATTAGTGATTGCGAAACTAAGTCCAGTTGATGTTGATTGCAAAATTCAATTAGACTGCCGCAACCATTAGAGTCCCTTGAAATAAAAATGCTTTGAATCAATTAAATCGATTTTAAGTGACCAACAATTTCGTTTACCAAATCTTGATTACTTTTTTCAAAAACAAAATAACGGGCTGAAATTCCTGAGTTTTTAGAATATGAAACGTGAACTTTCTCTCCGTTGTAATATACACCAAGTGGAAGCTGACAGCCTCCCTCCATTTTCCTCAAAACTCCACGTTCGATTTCAATTTGAGCCTGCGTTTTCTCGTGATTCAAATGAGCCAAAATATTCGCAAGTTCGTTATCTTCACTCCGTATTTGTAAACCAAGAACCCCTTGAGCTGGAGCAGGAATAAACTCAGTTGCATTCAATGTTTCACAATGTAAATCACTCAAATCTAATTCTAATCTATTTACGCCCGCTTTCGCCAACAGTATGGCGTCATAATTCCCTTCTCTTAATTTATTAATTCGGGTTGGAACATTTCCTCTCAAATCTTTAATCGATAAATCGGATCGATGAGCTAGAATCTGGGATTTTCTTCGTGCAGAAGAAGTTCCAATAATCGCGTTTTCCTTCAATTTCCATTGTTGATTTTGGTCCACAGATTCCTTTCTAATCAACAATAATTCAGATGGGTCTTCTCGATCAGAAACAGCAGCGATGGTCAATCCTTCGGGAGAAGTTGTTTCCAAATCTTTGTGCGAATGAACGGCGAGATCAACTTGTTTTTCTAGCAAAGCTTGTTCAATTTCCTTGGTAAAGAAACCCTTCCCCTCAAGTTTATCAAAACTCAAATCTTGAATTTTATCTCCTTGCGTATGAATGATTTGAATTTCAACTTGCTGACCTAATTTTTCCAAAGACCTCTTGACGAAATTCGCTTGCCAAAGAGCAAGGTCACTTCCTCTGGTTCCAATTCGAATAATTCGATTATTAGACATTTTCTAAAATGATTTTTTTGGCGAGTAGCATTGGCCCGCTAATGTATTTTTTCTCCATGTAACCAATCACTTTTTCTAACACTTCTCGAGATTCAGGATCCATATTCTCTATATCCTTTCGAAATACCTCATTGATAGCAAACGACTTGATGGATTTAATTTGTTCAGGAACTTCACGCATAGCTCTTTCAACGCTTCTTTCTTTTAATAACGAAAAGAATTCAGTGTTTCCTTGACTTAAGATTTCCTCTACGTGTTTAATTTCCTTTGTTCGTTCCTTTAAATTTTCATTTGAAATAACTTGTAAATAAGCAACGGAGATATAATCAATTTTATGATTTTCAATTATCTCTGGATCCAAATCTTGTGGAATTGCCAAATCAATTACAATCTTTTTATTTTTTTCGCCTACGAGCAAACTTTCATATATTTCCTTGGTGATAATGTGATTATCGGCTCCTGTACATGTAATAATTACGTCGAATCCGTTTTGATAATTCTTTAAATCTGCCAATGAGACTGGAATTCCTCGAATTTCTTCAGCTAACGTATGTGCTTTTTCATAAGTTCGATTGAAAACCACAAAATTCTTGAAGCCATGTTTTTTTAGAAATCTAGCCATGGTGGTGTTCGTTACACCAGCTCCGATAAATAGAATTCTTGCATCCAAAGGAATATTGAACTTTTTCAACTGGTGATAGGCTAAAGAAACAACAGAAACAGGTTTAGAAGCGATGCTTGTTTCGGTGTAAACTTTCTTTGCTGTTTCGATTACTTGTTTCATCAAAATACGAATAAGATCGCCTGTCAATTCATTATCACGGCAAAACTCAAACGCTGTTCTAACTTGTGTTATAATTTCACGTTCACCAACAATCATTGAGTCAATTGACGAGGCCACTGCTAAGGCATGATCTACAGCATTGTATTCAGCATAATGCTCAACATGAATTGAAAAATCGGAAATTTGAGATTCGCTTAAATTTGGATAAAGCATTGATAGAAGATTGAAAGTATGATCTTCTTGCCATTCGTAATCACTAACAAAGGTAAATTCCACTCGATTGCAGGTAGTTAAAAAACAAAGTTCAACTAAACCCAATTTTGATTTTAATTCATGAAGACGTTCTGGCTGATCAGTTTTGTCAATGTGAAGTAAACCAATTTTACTTACATCCAAGTTTCTGTGCGTGAAAGCCAATATGTTTAATCCTGTCTGCACCTATTTTCAATCTATGCACAAATTTCGGTTCTGAATTATTTATAAATGTCATAGAAATGTCATAGATCGCAATTTAGATTTCGTATAAATAAAATTCAATGAACTATTTTTGCTAAATGAATAAATTGAAACAATTTGAAACGATCATTTTTGATCTCGGCGGTGTTCTTCTCGATATTGATTATCAAGCAACTACCAACGCTTTTCGAGATTTAGGAATAACGGATTTCGGACTTCATTACAATCAATTACAGCAAGAATCACTTTTTGATGCATTCGAAAAAGGTGAAATTTCAGGTCAACATTTTATCAATAAATTGATGAATATTGTTCCAAAGGGTGTTACTCCAAACCAAATTGTCAGCGCTTGGAATGCGATGTTGGGGAATTTTCCTTTGAAAAAAATTGAATTACTCGAACGAGTTAGCGAAACACATCAAACATTTTTATTGAGTAACACGAACGAAATTCACATGCCAATTGTCTACCGAAAGTGGAAGAACGCAGCAACTATTCCGTTTGAAAAATTCTTTGACCAAGTTTATCTTTCCTTTGAAATAAAAAAACGCAAGCCTGATGTTGAAACATTTCAGTGGGTAATACAACAAAACAAATTAAATCCTGAAAAGACCTTGTTTATAGATGATAGTCCCCAACACATTGAGGGAGCAAAAAAAGCTGGGCTTAACACACATTTTTATCAATCCGAGGAGGAATTCTACGCGCTTTTTTCTTGACACAATTCCAACAACAATCCATCAACAGCTTTTGGATGCAAAAACGCAATTCGCTTATTGTCAGCTCCATCTTTGGGAGTTTTGTGAATCAATTCGAAACCTTCATTGGTTAATCGTTCTATTTCAGCATCAATATTTGATGTTTCAAAAGCGACATGATGAAATCCTGGGCCTTTTTTTTCTAAAAACTTAGCAATAGGTGAATCTGGATTACTTGCCTCCAAAAGTTCAATTTTTGACTCCCCTACTTGAAAAAAAGCAGTTTTTACACCTTCGCTTTCAACAGCTTCAGTTTTGTAGCATTCCGTTTGAAAAAGTGTTTCGTAGAGCTGAATTGAAGTATTTAAATCCTTTACCGCAATTCCAAGATGTTCTATTTTTTTAATCATTATTCCGATCGTATGAATTTTTCTGAAGTATTGTCATAATTGATAAAGTAAACTCCATTAACCAAGTTTTTACAGTCAATTGAATCCGAAAAACCAGTCTTGAGGAGATTTCCATAGGCATCATAAATCTCAAACTTCGTTTTCACATTTTTTCCATTTGATTTGAAATAAATGAAGTCCGAGACACGTGAAGGTGTTTTTTTAACCTTCGGTAAATTAGAGGTAAAACTTATTTGTTTTGAAGATCTCGTCTGTCCTGAATTATCTGTTTGAGAAACACGAACAACATTCTTTCCAGAATGAGGAGTTATTTGAAAGGTATAATTATGGATTTCTTTTGTTCCGACACCTTTTACAAGACCGATTTCAACCCATCGATCCCATCGAAACTGTTCAATCTTATAATCCAAAACACCATCTTCGCCTTTTGTGAACCATTTCAAAAGACCATCATTATCACAAACTATCGACGTGCATTCAAACGTGCTCTTCGGCAAAAGAACTTGTGGATTCATAAATCGAGGGGCACAATTTTCAGCATGTTCCAAGACGATGAAAACTTTATCTCCTTTTTTCAAACGAAAAAGCGCGAAATCGATCACAAAATTAGCCATTTGTATAGTTGCGGGTAAAATATCGCCATTTACTGTTACCTTGTAGACACAATAACCATAACCATCTGAAAGAGGTGGATTTGAGACAATAACGTTTTTTCCTTGATAATAGCCCTCTATGGATAGAAACTTGGCTTGCCCTAAACCAATAACTGTCATCAAAAAAGTAACCATCAAAAAAAATACTCTCATATCTAAGCCTTATCACAATATTAAGTTCAATTTTTCATTTGAACAAACCCAAAATTGAAATAAACGCCATAAACGATTAATTTTGTGTCATGAATTTCGATGTTGTTAAAGCACTTCATATCATTTTTGTAGTTAGCTGGTTCGCAGGACTTTTTTACATGGTTCGACTTTTCATTTATGATGCGGAAGCAAATTTAAAATCGGAGCCTGAAAAATCCATTTTACAAAAGCAATTTCAAATCATGCAAAGTCGATTATGGTGGATTATAACAACACCGGCGATGATACTTTCGGTCATTTTTGGCACTTGGATGATTCTTTTAAACGCTACTTATTATTTATCGTCTCCTTGGATGCATCTCAAATTGGGATTTGTTTTCTTACTTTTAATTTATCACTTCTGGTGTCAGCGAATCATGAAGCGCTTCAAACATGGAGTTTATAAATGGTCCGGAAATCAGCTTCGTCTATGGAATGAATTAGCAACTTTATTTTTAGTCATTATAGTATTCATAGTTGTATTAAAAAATACATTGAATTGGATTTATGGCACCATCGGTTTTTTTGCTACCGGAGTTGTACTAATGCTCGGAATTAAAGCCTACAAAGCAATACGCCAAAAAAGAAATGAAAATTAATAAATTAAATTGCCACTTTCGAAAGTTTATCTACATTTGCAAAAAATTTTCAGAGAATACAAAATTTATCTCAATGCAGAAAGCAAATAAGTTCCGTTTCTTAGTTCAAAATTTGACCTTCTTTTTTGTTTTTTTAGGAACCTTCAATTTTGCTTTAGGCAACGAGAAAAAAGAAGAGTTTAATGTGAGTGAAATGATTATGCACCACATTAAAGATGCGCACGAATGGCATTTATTCGGTCCGGAGCATGGTGGAACGTCAATTTATCTTCCTGTAATTCTATTAGATAACGGTTTAAAAACTTTTAGTTCAAAGCATTTTTATCACGGCGATGAGGTTACTTTAACTGACAAGGATAGTACTGTTCACCATATCATGAAAGGCACGGGTCCGGCAACTGGTTATGCACTTTTTCATGAGAAAATTTACAAAATGGAGAATGGTAATTTGCATATGCACAATGGTCATCTTTCCAATGCGAAACCAATGGATTTTTCTATTACCAAGAACGTACTTTCTCTTTTCATGGGTGCTGCTCTAATCTTATTGATTTTGTTAAGTGTAGCTCGTTTCTATAAAAAGAATGGGGCAGTTGCGCCAAAAGGTATTGCTAAATTTTTAGAGCCAATTATCGTTATGGTTCGTGATGACATTGCTAAAGCAAATATTGATCACCACAAATACAATAAATACGTTCCTTATTTATTGACAGTATTTTTCTTTATTTGGTTAAACAATATGTTAGGTTTGATCCCTTTTCTTCCGGGAGGAGCAAATTTAACCGGTAACATTTCAGTAACCTTATTTCTGGCTGTTTGCACGTTGCTTGTAACTGTGTTTTCAGGAAATAAAAATTACTGGGGTCACATTTTTTGGATGCCAGGTGTTCCTGTGCCAATGAAATTTTTCATGATGCCGATCGAATTGATTGGTGTATTAACAAAGCCTTTCGCATTGATGATTCGTTTGTTCGCAAACATTACTGCAGGACACATTATCGTATTAGCGCTTGTTTCCATCATCTTCATAAACAAAAACGTAGCTTGGGGCGGATTATCTGTTCCAATGGCCTTGTTTATTTCGATTTTGGAATTGTTGGTAGCCTTTTTACAGGCGTTCCTTTTCGCAATGTTATCTGCATTGTTTATTGGAGCTGCCGTTGAAGAAGCGCACCATTAATTAGTAACCTTTAAATATATATAGTTATGTGGGGTAGTATAGCAGCAATTGGAGCAGGCATCGCAGTTTTGGGTGCTGGTCTTGGAATTGGAAGAATCGGTGGTTCTGCAGTTGAAGGTATCGCTCGTAATCCGGAAGCAGCCGGAAAAATTCAAACAGCGATGATCATTGCAGCAGCACTTATCGAAGGTGTTGCGCTTTTCGGAGTAGTAGTTGGTCTACTAGGAGCGAAGCAGTAATTTTATATCCTGTCAAAACGGTTGGTGGCGACAGGATATTTTTTGAAAATGAATTAAACAAGATAAAAAATGGATTTAGTATTACCTGATTTTGGTTTATTGTTTTGGACAGGATTGGTATTTTGCTGTCTTTTGTTCTTATTGGCGAAATTTGCTTGGAAACCGATTTTATCTGCGGTTAACACACGTGAGCAAAAAATCACTGAAGCATTAGAACTTGCTGAAAAGACAAAAGCTGAAATGCAATCGCTTCAAGCGGAGAATGAGAAAATCTTAAAGGAAGCAAGAGCAGAGCGCGATTCAATTTTAAAAGAGGCTAAAGAAGCATCCAATCGCATGATTGAAGAAGCGAAATCAAAATCAAAAGTTGAAGCTGAGAAAATTGTTGAAGCTGCTCGCCAGTCAATTAACAACGAGAAAGCGGCTGCAATGGCAGAATTGAAAAATCACGTTGCTACGCTTTCTTTGGAAATTGCTGAAAAAGTTGTTCGCGGGGAATTATCTTCTGATGACAAACAAAAAGCATTGGCTGATAAGTTAGCAGGAGACATCAACTTGAATTAATTATGAAGTCAACTAAGTCAGCAGGTCGTTACGCGAAAGCGCTTTTGGAATTAGCTCAGGAGCAAAATAAGCTCGACGTTGTCAATTCCAATATGAAAGCAATTATTCAAGCTGCGAGTCAAACTCATGATTTTCAGGTTTTTTTAAATTCACCAGTAATTAAGGTTGATAAAAAAATAACTGTCTTGAACGAGTTATTTTCCGACTTTGATTCACTTAGTCTTTCTTTTATTGCTTTGATTACGAAAAATGGAAGAGAACGACTAATTACAGAAATAGCTAAATCTTTCATTGCTCAGCTAAAGGAATTGCGTGGGATTGTTCCTGTATCTATCACAAGCGCAACGACACTTGATTCAAAAACAAGAGAAGTGATTATATCCAAAATTAGTTCTTCAGTGAAAGGAACTTTAGAAGTTGAAGAATTGGTGGACAAAGATTTAATAGGAGGATTTATCGTTCGAATGGGTGATAAACAAATTGACGCCTCAGTGGCAAGTCAATTAACCAGAATGAAACAAGAATTAACGAAATAATATTATAATTAAATAGCTAAAAAGATGGCAGATATCAAACCAGCAGAAGTTTCCGCAATTTTAAGAGAACAACTTTCAGGTTTTCGCTCAGAAGCAGAATTACAAGAAGTTGGAACAGTTCTTCAAGTTGGAGACGGAATTGCACGTATTTATGGTATGAACGGTGTTCAATACGGTGAGCTTATCGAATTCGAAGGTGGAATGCAAGGAATTGCACTTAACTTGGAAGAGGATAACGTAGGAGCTGTATTGCTTGGAAGATCATCAAGTGTAAAAGAAGGTGATACTGCTCGTCGTTTGGGTAAAATTGCCTCTGTTAAAGTTGGTGACGGTATGGTTGGTCGCGTTGTTGACACATTAGGACAACCGATTGATGGTAAAGGACCAATTTTAGGAGAATTATATGAAATGCCAATTGAGCGCAAAGCTCCAGGAGTTATCTTCCGTCAACCGGTAAATGAGCCTCTTCAAACGGGTATCAAAGCTGTTGACGCAATGATTCCAATTGGTCGTGGTCAACGTGAGTTAATTATTGGTGACCGTCAAACTGGTAAAACAACAGTTGCAATCGACACGATTATCAACCAACGTGAATTTTTTGATCGTGGGGAGCCTGTTTATTGTATCTATGTGGCAATTGGACAAAAAGGTTCAACAGTTGCTGGAATTGTAAAAAAATTAGAAGATGCAGGTGCTATGG
>JBMLTP010000194.1:0-5887 GCA_049239885.1 Crocinitomicaceae bacterium | reverse complement strand
GGAGAAATGTTATTGATTTCCAACTATCAAAAATTATCAAAAAGAACTTGGAAGTTAAACTGAATGTAAAAGATGTTTTATCTCAAGATTTAGTGTTCTTCCAAGATACCAATAAGAATAAAAAATACGACAAAGGAATCGACAGCGCTTGGCAAGAAATCACCTTTGGTCAGACAGTTTCATTATCTCTGAAATATAATTTTTGAGTAAGTCAATATTAAGAAATTGTTTCCACGCCTTAATGAAAAATTAACGAAGACTTAAGGAGGATATAACGCCTCTTCCAACCGAAGGCAAGAACTTTGTGCCAAATAAAAATTAGAAAAAATGAAAAGAATTTACACGTTTATTGCAGCCTTAACCTTAGGATTTAGCCTAAATGCTCAGGATGCATTTTGGACTCCTACGACTTACAAAGGAGCATTTCCGGTTACTGATAATACATCAGCGACAGATTGGACAGCTGGGTGGTCAAATTTTAATCCTGAAAACGAAGTTTATCCAGCAACAACTCAAACGGTTTCAGCAGATATTACTACAAATACAACATGGTCTGGAGTTGTTTTACTTCAAAACAAAATCTATGTAAAAAATAATGCAACCTTAACGATTGCTCCAGGAACAATCATTAGAGGAGACAAAGTTACTCAAGGTACATTGATCATAACAAGAGGTGCTAAATTAAATGCCCAAGGTACAGTTTCTCAACCAATTGTATTTACTTCAAATGAGGCGGTTGGAAATAGAAATGAAGGTGATTGGGGTGGTGTAGTTTTATTAGGATTGGCACGTAATAATCAGCCAGGTGGTGTTGCCAATATCGAAGGAATTGTTGCAACAACAGATACTCAGTACGGTGGCGCATTTGATAATGACAATTCCGGAACAATTAAGTATGTTCGAATTGAATTTGCAGGTATTGCATTAGAGCCAAATAAAGAAGTAAATGGAATTACTTTTGGTTCAGTTGGTTCGGCAACAACAGTTGATTATGTTCAGGTTTCTCATTCTGGAGATGATTCCTTTGAGTGGTTTGGTGGGACAGTTAATTGTAAACATATAATTGCTTACAGAGGCCTGGATGACGATTTTGATACAGATTTTGGTTACAGAGGTAAAGTTCAATTTGCACTTTCAATTCGAGACAAAGACGTATCTGATGCCCCTGGTGATTCAAATGCTTTTGAATGTGACAATGATGCACAAGGTTCAAGCGCGACACCAAAAACACAGCCAATTTTTTCAAATGTAACATTGGTTGGTCCTAAAGGAAATGGTTCAATAGGGTTACCCGTAGGTGAAAAATTTGAAAAAGCATTTCGATTCCGAAGAAATTCTGCTGTTTCTGTTTTGAATTCATTAGTAACAGGTTGGGAAAAAGGTCTTTCAATTGAAGGTGCACCGGTTGTGGCTAATTTGAATGGAGATACCATGGTTTTTGTAAATAATATTTTAACAAACTTCGCCACGCCTACTTGGTCTTCAACTAATACGAATACCGTTTTGAATTCAGGTGGTGCAACTACAGCATGGTATCAGTCTTGGTGGTCAGTAGATGGAAATGATTCTACTAAAACGTTAGCAGAAGTGAATTGGGTGAACATTTTCGCGCCACTTGGTTCTACTCCTGACGCTCGATTGGCATCAGGTTCTGTTGCTGCAACTGGTGCAACGTTCACAAACTCAGTATTCTTTAGTGTTGCCGCTCCTACAGTTGCTAACAATTCTTTTACATATTGTCAAGGAGCTCCTTCAACACAATTGTCAGCTACCGCTTCAACAGGAAATACATTAAGTTGGTATGATGTTGCCACAGGTGGAACTGCCCTTTCGGGATCTCCAACGCCAAGTACAGCGTCTCCTGGAGTTTACACGTATTACGTTAGTCAAAAAAACACCAACGGAGATGAGAGCCCACGTGTAGCAATAACAGTAACGGTTAACGCTCTTCCTTCGGTTCCTACAATTACAGCTAATGGTGCAACTTCTTTTTGTACAGGTGGAAGTGTTGAATTAACTTCATCAGCTGCAACTGGAAATGCATGGTCAACTAACGCTACAACTCAAGCGATTACTGTAAGTGCTTCAGGATCTTATAGTGTAACTGTAATTGACAATAATGGATGTTCAGCTTCTTCAACAGCCACAACTGTTAACGTTAGTAACGCTCCGGCACCAACGGTGACTGCTTCCGCTACACAAGCTTGTTCAGGTGAAGTTGTTACTTTAACTTCTTCAACTGCAGATTCTTATGTTTGGTCAAATGGTGCAACAACTCAATCTATTCAAGTTACTGCGACAGGAGATTATTCAGTTGCAACAACAAATACTGATGCATGTAATGGAGTTGGAACATCAAATACAGTAAACGTAACCTTTACAGCTGCACCAACAGCAGCAGGTTCATTTACAGTAAACGGAAACGTTGTAGCGTTCACTAATTCTTCAACTGGTGCGTCTTCATACTCATGGGATTTCGGAGATTTCACAAACTCTTCTGCTTCAGCTCCTGTTCACGCTTATGCTGTGAATGGTGATTATCAAGTAGTATTGACCGCAATTAATGGTAACTGTTCAGACACATCTATATTTAATGTTTCAATTGCGTTAAGTGTTGAAGAATTATTGGGAATTGCAAATGTGGTTGTTTATCCAAACCCAACTAGCGATGAGGTATTTGTAAGTTTTGACAATCAAAATGGAAATGCAATGCAAGTTGAATTAGTTGATCAATTAGGTCGAGTTGTATATTCAGAAAATGAAATCCAACAGATCGGTTTCAACAAAATCGGATTGAATTTATCACAAGTTTCTGATGGAATGTATTCAGTTCTCCTTCATTCAGGAAACAACACAATTGCAAAAAGAATAATTGTTAGAAAATAAAAAACGATAATCAAAGGGCTGAACTTAGTTTCAGCCCTTTTTACTCTAAACACAAATGCAAAACTTAAAAGGACATACCATACTGCTCGTTGATGATGAACCGGATATCCTTGAGTTTTTGTCATACAACATTCGAAAAGAAGGGTACAAGGTTTTTACCGCTTCGAATGGAGAAGAGGCCATCAGACTTACACAGCAATTGAATCCTTCCTTAATTATTCTTGATGTGATGATGCCAAAAATGGATGGTATTGAAACGTGTCAAGTGATTCGAAAAGATTTAAATCTAGCTCAACCCTTAATTGCATTTCTAACCGCACGAGCTGAGGATTATGCTCAAATTGCCGGTTTCGAAGCTGGTGGTGATGATTACATCACAAAGCCAATTCGACCAAGATTATTGATCAGCAAAATAGAAGCACTACTGCGAAGATTGGAAAAATCCGGAGGAATTGAAGTAAATCAAGGTGAGCGGGCGATTAAAATTGATCGTGAAAAGTTTACAGTTGAAATTGAAGGAAAAGAGCTTCTCTTGCCAAAAAAAGAATTCGAACTTTTGGAATTATTAGCTAGCCGACCAGGCAAGGTTTACAACCGGGAACAAATTTTAGCCATCGTTTGGGGAAATGAAACTGTTGTTGGTGAACGAACAATAGATGTTCACATCAGAAAATTACGAGAAAAGCTTGGAGATGACTATATTCGTACCATAAAAGGAATCGGATATACCTTCAACGAAAAGTGAAAACTACCAAACCAAGCATCTTAATATTATACGGAAGTTTAATTTTCTCTATTATAAGCTTTCTGCTTGCTTTATTTATAGATTTCGTAATTATCCCATTTTCTAATGCACTTCTAGTTATTATCCCTTTACTTTCAGGCATTGTCTCCTATTTTGTTTTTTACTATCTTCTTAAAAAGTTTATAAATAATCGCCTTTCATTAATTTATCGTTCAATTCAAGTAAATAATATTCTTGATTCGGGTAAAAAACCCAAAATTGATGAGGTGATCGAAAGAGCGGAATCGGACGTTAAAAGTTGGAAAGAGGACCGAACCACTGAAATTTCAAAACTCAAAGAACAAGAGCAGTTTCGTCGAGAATTTTTAGGGAATTTGGCACACGAATTAAAAACGCCCGTTTTTTCAATTCAAGGTTACATTTCTACCTTACTTGATGGAGCACTTGAAGATGAAAACATAAACCGCTCCTTTTTGGAACGAGCCAATAAGGCAACTGATCGCATGGTTGGAATTCTTGAGGATTTGGATCAAATTGCGAAATTGGAAGTTGAGGATTTAAAACCTGAATTGCGCTCGTTTGATATTATAGAACTTATTAAAGAAATACTTGAAACGTTAGAATTAACGGCTAAACAGAAAAATATTGACTTAGTTCTGAAAAAAGACTACGGCTCAATTCATGTTCTTGCAGATCGCACAAAAATTGGTCAAGTTTTAACAAACCTCATCAATAACTCCATCGCCTATGGTAAGGAAAATGGTAAAACCGAAATAAACCTGATGGTTTTTGAGAATCTTGTTACCATCGAAGTGAATGACAGCGGAATTGGTATTGATCCAAAACATTTTCCACGCCTGTTTGAGCGTTTTTACCGAGTTGAAAAAAGTAGAAACAGAAACGAAGGCGGTTCAGGGCTTGGGCTTGCAATTGTCAAGAACATTCTTGACTCACATGGTCAAGCAATCAATGTTCGAAGCACTGAAAACGTTGGAAGCACGTTCAGTTTTAGTTTAGAAAAAAGTAAAATTTCAGGACCAGTTAGTTCCAGGGGAATTCCTTTGAAATAAGAATACTATTTTTTCAAATAGTGACGGATTTCAAATGAGAATTTGTGCTTTTCATCGATTGATTGTTCATCAATAAACTGAATTCGCCATTCACTTTCATCAAATTCTGGAAAAAACGTATCGGCATCGAAAACGCCATGAACATTGGTAATGTACATTTCATCCAAACATCCCGAATCTAGACCCATTTTGTAAATTTCGCCACCACCAATGATGAATACTTTTCGCTCTTTTTCATCCTTGAAATGATCCAAACACTCATTTAGTGAATTGAAAACCAAACAGTTTTCTGCTTTAAAGTCTTTATTTCGAGTTAATATTACATTCAAACGATTTGGCAGCGGACGGTATTTTTCTGGGATTGAATCGTAATTTTTCCTTCCCATTACCACAATTTGATTCTTCGTCGTTTCTTTGAAGAAATTCATATCGGCAGGCAAATGCCACATCAAATCGTTGTTCTTCCCGATTCCCCGGTTGGAATCCATAGCGACAATGAGTGAAACTTGCATGTTAGACAGCTACCTCAGCTTTAATGTGTGGATGCGGATCGTAATTGACCAATTCAAAATCTTCGAACTTAAATTCAAACAAATCTTTCACATTCGGATTCATTTTCATTTGTGGCAAAGACCTAAAATCCCTTGACAATTGCAATTTTGCTTGTTCCAAGTGATTCGAATACAAATGTGCGTCGCCTAATGTATGAACAAAATCACCAGGTTTTAAATCACAAACTTGTGCTAGCATGATTGTTAAGAGGGCATATGATGCGATATTAAACGGAACACCCAAAAACGTATCCGCACTGCGCTGATACAATTGACAACTTAGTTTTCCCTCGGCGACATAGAACTGGAAAAACGCGTGACACGGAGGCAAAGCCATCTTTTCGATTTCACCCACATTCCATGCGGAAACAATAATGCGTCGTGAATCGGGATTTTTTTTCAGTTGATCGATAACTTGTTCATGTAAAGATTGTTGAGTTTCATGTTTTTGAGGGAGATCATGGAGTTGTTGTTTTAAAAGATCGTTATTAGAAGTTAAAGAGGCCACACTTTGCACTTTTTGGTCAAGAACGTGTTGAAGTTGCCGTTCTCGACTTTCGAGTTCTTTATAATTTTGTGTAACAGATTCTAAAGCACTTTGTTCTGTACTTGCAGAGTCACCAACATGCCATTCT
>JBMLTP010000193.1:0-2769 GCA_049239885.1 Crocinitomicaceae bacterium | reverse complement strand
TGAACGTTCTTGTCGGTGGCGTTTATGGTGGCGCTAATATGAATACGCAAGCCACTATGGTGTTACAAGGATTGGATATTCTAGTTGGAACTCCTGGGCGCATTTTAGATTTAGCAGCAAGCGGTTCTTTGCAATTAAAACATGTCAAAAAAGTAGTAATTGATGAAGTGGATGAAACCCTTAGTTTAGGATTTAGAACACAATTATCACGTATAGTTGAATTTTTACCTATCAAGAGACAACATATGGTTTTTTCGGCAACACTTTCGGAAGAAGTCTCATTGTTTTTAGATGACTTCATGATTTCGCCTGTCCGAGTTGAAGCTGCAAGAGCTGGTTCTACTATTGAAAAAATTGATCAACTCGCTTACCAAGTTCCGAATTTCCTTTCTAAAGTTGCGCTATTACGTCATCTTATTCAGCAGACAGAAGCTAACTCAAAAATTTTAGTATTTGTTTCTTCACGCGTTTTAGCTGATTTATTATTTGAAGAAATTGAAACGAGTTTTAAGGATGTTATAGGTATTATTCATTCTAATAAATCACAGAATTTCCGGTTTGATGCCGTGCAAAATTTTCAAACAGGTGCAATTAGAGTTTTGATTGCGACGGATTTAATTGCGCGTGGAATTGATGTGACAGACGTTTCACATGTAATCAATTTTGATCTTCCAGACAGTCCTGAAAACTATATTCACCGGATCGGGCGAACAGGTAGGGCAGATAAAAATGGTATTGCGATCACTTTTGTTTCGGAAAAAGACGAATTAGCGCTTATGGCTATTCAAGAACTCATGCAGCAGCAACTTTTATTCACGGAAGTAACCGAGGATATTGTCTTTACAGACGAACTATTAGAATTCGAGAAACCGAAAATTGTCATTCCCGGGAAAAATATCAAATTGCCTCAACGTGAAAATAAAGGGGATTCTTTTCATGAGAAAAAAGCGAAAAATAAAAAGGTAAACGTGCGTTACAATCATAAAAAAGCCATGCAAGAAAAGTATGGAAAACCCAAGAAAAAGAGATAGAAGTGCCTGCAGAAATAGATGCACTATATAGGTTAACTATTTGACGTTTAGGCTTATATATTTTTGCAATTAAAATACAATTCTAATTTCTAAATAAAGGGTACTTTTGAAGAAAATATTCTTTTCCGATCACGCATGGCATTCGAAGAAAAAATTGAGGTAATTAAGTCAATTGAACAACACGTAGGGCAATTCATTGATGAAAAAATGAAAACTCCAGAAACGAGTTGGCAACCAACGGACTTTATTCCAAACGCTGCTGATGATGATTTTGCGGATCAAGTGCGTGTTCTTCAGGAAGGAATCGCTCAAGTTCCAGACACGGTTATGGTTTCCTTAGTTGGAAATATGATTACAGAAGAAGCCCTTCCTAGCTATCAAACATTTTTCAATTTATTGAACGGAATCAACGAGGACCGCACAGTGGCGAGTCCAAATCCATGGGTACGTTGGTCGCGATTGTGGACAGCGGAAGAAAATCGTCATGGTGACTTATTGAATAAATATTTGTACCTCAGTGGTCGCGTGGACATGCGTGAAGTAGAAATTACAATCCAACGTTTGATTCACAATGGTATCGACCTTCAAACCGCAGCGGATCCATACAACGGATTGATTTACACCTCCTTTCAAGAACGAGCTACGAAAATATCACATGTCAATACCGGTAAAATAGCCTTTAAGTCTGGGGACAAACTGCTTGCAAGAATCTGTAACACCATCGCTGGTGAAGAAGCCTTGCACGAAAAAGCATACAAATTTTTCATGAGTAAAGTGTTTGAAACCGATCCGAATGGTGGACTTGCCGCATTTGTTCAAATGATGAAAAAGAAAATCGTTATGCCGGCATCCCTGATGGACTTTGGAAACGAGAAAAAACAATATGTGAATTATGCGTCGATTACACAAAAGATTGGCGTGTATACCAGTCATGACTATGCGAAAATCATTGACCACTTGGTGAAATTTTGGGGAATAGATAAACTGAAAGGTCTTAGTGAGGAAGGAAACAAAGCACAAGATTTTTTATCTTCATTATCAGAACGTTATTTCAAACTAGCGGATCGTCTTCAAGAAACCACGGAAGTAAAATTGATTTGGTTGAATCATGCAAAATAATCGGTTTAACAGACAAAATTCAAAATGAATCAAACCATTTCTTGGAATTTTTCAAAATCAACTTAAGCTCTATCTATAAACGTTATTGTTAAGGGGAAGCTTACAAAACGAATTGCTTTTTTTTATCATTGACTAAATTTTATGAAGAATTTCGCAACGAAAAAAACAAACTTTAAAAAGGAGAAAAAAAATGGAAAAGAATCTCGATTTCTCAGAAATTTTCAAAATATGTTAAGGGAGAAACTAAAGAGGTCGATAAGAAATTTAGGGTTTAGTAGACTTCTATCAATTTTGGCAATTTTCATTTTTGTCTTTTCAATGATTTTATATTGGGTCGGTGGTTATGAGACAATAAACGGTGTAAAGGCCGCTGTTATAATTTGGTTTGTAGCCCAAATTTTAGGAATTCTTGGAGGATTAAGAAACTAATGATGAAAATTCACTTGATTTCTCTAGTTCTTAGGGAGGAAATAATTATGTGACAGTGACTAAATAAAAAAGCCTTTCAAGAAATATCGTGAAAGGCTTTACTGTATTACTGTGGGAGTTGAGGGGTTCGAACCCCCGACCCTCTGCTTGTAAGGCAGATGCTCTGAACCAGCTGAGCTAAACTCCCTTT
>JBMLTP010000192.1:0-15683 GCA_049239885.1 Crocinitomicaceae bacterium | reverse complement strand
ATATTGATCCATGTCAATAGAAGTAAAGCCTGATGAGTTTGTAAAAGAGGTGTCCACAAAATCTTGTGTTGGCGGATTTGATTGTTGATCCCCAATTACAACTACTTTGGCACCACCGATTAACTGATTGGTAGATGAACGAACAAATACTTTTAATATAGCCGGGTCTTTTGGCTCACACGACCAAAAACTTACCGATAAAATTGCTGCCAGGGCAATGAAATATAACTTTCTCATAAACTAAATATTTCCAAATTTACACCTTTATTCTAAATTACGCATACGAAGCGTTATTTTAAATGTTACTCTATCTGTATATTACATTCATTATCAATCTCTTCAACTATTTGAACGACCGATTCTCCAATTTTGTTATTGTACGTAGCCTTTACTTTTACAATAGCCACTCCTGTTTGCCCGGATTCGTAATTTGCATTTAGGTTAAACACCGCAATACCGTTTTCATCTGTCAAAATTGAGGAATTCAATGAAATTGGGTTTTGATTGGTTGTATCCGTGGGTTCGGCAAAAACATCCACATTGGCTCCTTTAACAATTGAACCAACATTATCATAGACAAATACCCTCAATATTGTGTCTTTTTTCTTGTAACAACCCACAAGCCCACAAGAAAAAGCAAATAAAATTATTGTAAACTTAAAAAGTTGAACAGAATAATTACGAGTTTTTTTCTTGTAAATTTGCATATGTATTCCAAGAGAATATTTATTAAACAAATTTTGAAATAAAAAAGTTACAACCTTGATTGAATGAAGTCGAAAATTAGCGAAATAAAAGTCGAAATAGATCAGTTTGAAATTCATTCAAATGAGCAGTTGGAGAATTTTCGAATTAAGTTTTTAGGTTCAAAAGGTTTGACGAAAGAACTATTTTCAGAGTTGAAAAATGTACCGAACGAACAGAAAAAAGAAATCGGTCAATTGTTGAATCAACTTCGTTCGGACGCGGAGACTAAATTTGAAGACGCGAAAAAAGTTTTATCCACTTCAAAGTCTGAAGGAAACAAATTGGATTTGACCCGTCCGGGAGAAGATCACGAAATCGGGAGCCATCACCCACTTTCATTGGTGAAGCGGGAAATAATTTCCATTTTTTCAAAAATTGGATACGAAGTTTCAGAAGGCCCTGAAATTGAAGATGATTGGCATAATTTTTCCGCCTTGAATTTTCCACCGGAGCATCCAGCTCGTGATATGCAAGATACATTTTTCATCGAGAAAGGAGAGAATGAGATTGCACTTAGAACACATACAAGTTCGGTTCAGGTTCGTGTTATGGAAAACTCAAAACCTCCAATCCGCACCATTTCGCCAGGAAGGGTTTATCGTAATGAAGCTATTTCGGCTCGAGCGCATTGTTTTTTTCACCAAGTAGAAGGCTTGTATATCGATAAAGGAGTTTCATTCGCTGACTTAAAACAGACACTGTTGTATTTCGCACAAGAAATGTTCGGTGAAAAAGCTCAAATTCGTTTAAGACCTTCTTATTTTCCATTTACGGAACCAAGTGCTGAGGTGGATGTTTCGTGTACGCTTTGCAATAGCAAGGGCTGTAACGTTTGTAAATATTCAGGATGGCTAGAAATCCTTGGTTGTGGTATGGTTGATCCAAATGTCTTGGACGCCTGCGGAATCGACTCATCAGTTTATAGCGGATTCGCTTTTGGAATGGGAGTAGAACGAATCGCACAATTGAAATACCGAGTAACGGATTTAAGGCTATACTCCGAAAATGATATCCGCTTTCTAAAACAATTTAAATCAGGAATTTAATGGCTTGGATACACTTAACATCGCAAGAGCAACTGCAAGAAGCAATCAATCGCTCTGATACCAAACCACAGTTGTTTTTTAAACATAGTACAAGATGCATCATCTCAAAGATGGCATTACAAGATTTCGAACGTTCGGGAGTCATTGACGTAAGTGACGCAGATTTTTATTTGCTTGATTTGTTGAATTATAGACCAATTTCTAACAGCATATCGGAAGGATTAAAGATCATTCATCAATCTCCTCAAGCAATCATGCTTTCGAAGAGTGAAGTTATTTATTCAGAAACACATGAGCGTATTAACGGAGCGAAGGTTCAACAAATTTTAGATGGATTCAAATGAAAAAGGTTTTTATCATTCTGCTAATTCTTGGATTTATTGCAGCATTGGTAGTTCCGGCCATTAGAGGAAATAACGACAACTCTGAAAGTGCTTTTACCTTTGATTTACAGGATAATGTTGCCGTTAAACTTGGGCAATCGGTTCAATTCAATTTTGAAGTTTTTGATGATTTGAAAGAACTTTCTCTTGAAATTAACGGAGAAAAATTGAAAACGTGGACTTCGCCTTCGGGTAAATTGTCTTATGAATTTAAAACATCTGGTCAGAATCTGGGAGCATACGCAGTTGTTCTAAACGGAACAATGACAAATGGGATGATCCAGACAGAACAACGGGTTTTAAGGGTTCTTTCGGATATTACACCTGAAAAATGGTTAGCACAAATCGTTAAGGAATACCCGCATTTGGAAAGCAGTTTCACACAAGGGCTTGAATTTGATGGTACTGCACTTTATGAAGGAACTGGAGACCCGAGTCAAAGTGGTCAAACGTTGGTATCTGAAGTTGATTTAAAAACGGGTGAAATGAAGCGTAAATCGGCATTGGATGCATCTTATTTTGGAGAAGGGATTTCAATTTTCGGTGATGAACTTTTTCAACTGACTTGGAAAAATGGAAAGTGTTTTGTTTACGATAAAAAAACCTTTTCCGTGTTAAGGGAACTTAAATATACGGGTGAAGGTTGGGGACTTTGTCACGATGATAAAAACTTGATAATGTCAGATGGCTCAGAGCGAATTTATTTTCGTGATCCTAAAACATTTGAAATTATAAAAACCATCGAAGTATACACCGATCAAGGTCCTTTGAACTACTTGAATGAGCTCGAATATATTGATGGGAAAATATATGCGAATATTTGGACTAGTACTAACATTGCAGTTATTGATCCTGAATCTGGAAAGGTTTTAGCATACATCGATGCTACGGATGTTGTAAAGCAAGGAAAAGGAAATGGTGAAGTCCTAAATGGAATCGCTTGGGACAAATCAAGCAAGAAAACTTATTTGACAGGGAAATATTGGCCAAAACTCTTTGAAGTTAAAATCAGTAAACGTCCAGCTTGATGAGGGTTTTCTTGTTAATTTTCTTCCCGTTTTTACTTCAAGGTCAGGTAAATTGGAAAAAGAAGGAATTACCTGAATTTGAAAACATTTACTCCGAGAAAATAGCAGAGGATTCGTTGCAATCTACTTTTTTCATCGCCATAAAAAAACAAGTATTGCATCATTATCACAAGGAACATTCTGAGTGTATTGTCGTACTTTCAGGAAGCGGAGAAATGTCTATGGGAAATCAGAAAATCAAGTTACGGGGAGGAACGCAAGTTAGTATTCCAAAAAACACTGTGCATAGTGTATTCGTTACAAGTAAAAAGCCACTCCGGGTCATATCAATTCAAAGTCCGATGTTCGATGGAAAAGATCGCCACTTTGTGGAATGGCTCGATTTCTGATAAGTCGTTAGTTTTTAACATAATCATCTTGGAAGTTCAGAAAAAGACTTGTTGATCGTAACATTACTTTTAGTTAATTTGCTATTTAATAATAAAACAATATGAAACAAATTCCTTTATCATTCTTAACCATTCTTTTTTGTTTCGGGAATGTGCTGATTTCTTATGGTCAAGAAACTTCCACAATGAACAAACTGAAATGTTCAAAATACATAAATGACGGAATTGAAAAATACAATTTAGGTCGAACCTATGATGCGTTTATGTTATTCAAGCAAGCAGTTGCTGTGGATCCCAATTCTTGGAAAGCCTTATACCAACTCGCAACAACAGAATATGACCTAAATAATTTTACCGAGGCAAAGCAACACATCGATGCATCAATTTCTTTATCTTCGGGAAAAGCCGATGGAGAAGTGTGTTTTTTATCTGCAAAGATTTATCACAATCTTAATTTGATTAATGAGGCTTTGGTATTTTATAAGAAAGCAAAAGAGTTGCTCGGAGAGCGCACAGCGAAAGAATTTGAAATCCCATCCTTTATTTTACAATGTGAATTCGCTTTAAATGAAACAAAAAATGGAGTGAAGAACTTACGCAAGTCGCTTTCAGTCAACACGAAATATGATGAATACGGTCCAATTTTTATCGATAAAGGAAAAAAGCTTTTTTACACGGCTCGTCAGCCTGAAACAACAGGGGGGAATTTGAACCCTGACGATCAAATTTTCTTCGAAGACATTTACTACACCGAGAAGGATTCGATAACTGGAGAATATGTATTGGTTCCAGAGTTAATGGAAGGAATCAACACAGAGGGATTTGATGCTTTAAATTACATCTCTCGCGACGGGTTCTATGCTTTAGGAACAGTTAATACTTCAGCTTCAAAAGAAAAAACTACGGAAAGTTCTGATTTATTCGAAATGATAGCTGATGAACCTGGAGTTTTCGGAGGAATGGAAATCATAAAAAGCAAGGCTGTAAATACCACGTTTTTTGAGGGAGCCGCATGCATTACGGATTCCTTACACATTGATGAAGATAATTTTGTGCAGACGCTTTATTTCGTTTCTGATAAAAACGCAACTAAAAAACTAACTGATATCTATTCAGTTGAAAAAAAGAATGGAATTTTTTCGGAAGAGATAAAACTTTTGCCGGTTGCCATCAATACTACGGGCCGTGAAACAACCCCTTTCGTTACGGGCGATGGTAGATTCTTATTTTTCAGTTCTGACGCACTTCCTGGAATGGGTGGTTACGACATTTATTATTCCGAAAATGTTGGAGGCAAATGGAGCAATCCAATCAACTTAGGCGCGGCTTTCAATACTGTTAATGATGATACACATTTCCAATATTATCCCGAATTGAATAAGGCTTTAATGGCCGGGGTCAGCGAAAATGATGGTGTATTTAACTACAATATTTTTGAAGTTGATTTAACAGGACTTGATTTTCCTTTTTTGAAATAATTGTGAACGAATTAACGTTTGTTGCGAATTGCTGATTAGTAGCTCATAATTGGAATTATTCCGTTCGCAATTCAAATAGATAATGAACTTTATGGAAATTTAGGTGTAAGCGCATCTTTAGTTCGTCCTTTAATCCACATAATATGAAAAAAACATCCATTTTGCTGTATAGTTTGATAACAGCTGGAATCTCATTTGCCCAAAAGGAAGTTAACGTAACGGCGCCGATTAAAAAAGTGACCGTATTTTTTACTGGTGCTCAAATTGAACATGAACATAAAGTTTCTTTACAGCCAGGAAAACAAGAGGTGGTTTTTCAAAAACTCACAGATTTCGTCGATCCCAATACGGTTCAAGTGAAGGCGCAAGGCGACATGACGATTCTTTCAGTTCGCACACGGAAAAATTACGAGGATGAAAAAATCAGCAACGAGGAAATTAAAAAACTGAACGCAAAAAGAAAGGAATTGGATTTAAAAGACCAACAATTACGTGACGAATACACCATTTTAGAATTGGACAAAAACTTGTTAATGCGAAATCGTGATTTGAAAGGCAATGAACAAGGGGTTAAAATGACCGAGTTGAAAGATGCGTATGCTTTTATGCATCAGAAAATTGCTGAAATTACATCTCGTGAAACGGCCATTTACAGCGAGTTGGAAAGCATTCAAAAGCGAATGAATCAATTGGAACAGGAAATCATTAGTCAACGAAGTAAGCCAGTAATAAATTATTCAGAGGTCGTTGTGGAAGTAGATGTTGAAAAGACTACGAATGCTGAATTTACCATCAATTACATTTCTCCTCGTGCAACTTGGAAGCCATATTACGATATGCGCAGCGATGGTATTGGGAAACCTGTGAAGCTTGAAGCTAAAGCCAATGTAAGTCAAAATACAGGCATTGAATGGAAAAACATAGACATGGTTCTTTCTACCAACGATCCTTACCAAAATGCACAAGAACCAACATTGAACCCGTGGTATTTGTATTACAATAATTACCCGCAACAAAAGCAACAAACTTCGCGACCGATTCCGGCAGTGGATTATGCAGGTGAGAAAATTAGTGGTGAAGTCATAGATGCTTCCACAGGTGAACCTTTACCTTTTGCAAAAGTTTCCTTCTATAACAATCCAAACATCAACGTAGTGACCAATTTCGATGGAAAATTTGAAATTACAGTTCCGAAAGGTGAAACTTGGTTGAAAGCTTCTTTTGTAGGTTACGGTGAAGCCCAACAACAAATTATATCTCCTTACCTCAAATTTTTCTTGACTCCTAACGATGTTGTTATGAAGGAAGTCTCTGTATCCGAAGATGTAGTCACTTTTGGTGCAGATTACGAATATGATAAAGACGTTTCAACTCTGGCCTCAGGAACTTATAAAGTTGAGAAGAAAAATCTAGAAAGTATCCCTGGAGTGCAAGTAGGAAGAAGAAAGAGAAATTCATTCGGATTCTTGAAACAAGAGCAATCTAAAACGGATGGATGGAATTACAATCAAAAAGCCAATGGTGGTTTTGAAAACAAACCGATATCCGTTGCAATGAAAAAAGACATGCGGGTGGAATATACTATTTTATCAAAAATGTCAATTCCAACAGACGGAATGGACCACCGTGTAAACATCGCAAGTTTTGATTTGAATGCCTCCTATGAATACCACGCTGTTCCTAAATCGGACCCAAGTGTTTATTTGGCTGCACAAGTTACAGGTTGGGAAAAACTGAACTTGATGAGTGGTGAATCCAACATTTATTTTGATGGAACATTCATGGGTAAATCGTATTTGGATGTTAATTCCACGAAAGACACCTTGTCATTTTCATTCGGAAAAGACAATAAAATCAGCATGGAACGAACTCGCGTGAAAGAGAAATCAAAATCTAAAACAATTGGTTCGCGTCAGCATTTTGAAGTGACCTGGGAAATTAAGGTAAAAAACAACGGAGGAGCCTCTATTCCTTTGGTTATTAAAGATCAATTCCCAATTTCAAATAACGCCGAAATTAAAGTCAAGCACAGCGAGGTTGAAGGAGCGAAAATTGACGATAAAACGAAAATCATTACATGGTCTTTCTTGCAAGGAATTTCAGGGATAAAAACCATGACTTTTGATTACAGCGTGGATTACCAAAACGGAATGACTTTATACATTGAATAATTTCTGAAAAACTGAAATCATGAAGACAAAATTCACCACCATACTTGCTCTATTCTGCGCGTTGAATCTCTCTGCTCAAAAAGAAGTTAATGCATTTGCACCAATCAAAAAGGTAACTGTATTCTTTACTGGAGCGCAAATTCAGCATGAAAACAAAGTTGATTTATTACCCGGAAAACAAGAAGTTGTTTTTCAAAAACTGACTGATTTCATCGATCCGAATACGGTTCAGGTGAAAGCAGAAGGTAATTTGACCATTCTTTCCGTTCGCACCCGAAAAAACTACGAAGATCAGAAAATCAGTAGTGAGGAAGTGAAAAAACTTAATTCGAAACGCAATGAATTGGAAGCGAAAGATCAACAATTACGAGATGAATATACCATATTGGAACTCGATCGTCGTCTGTTGATGAAAAACCGTGATTTAAAAGGCGCTGTGCAAGGTTTGAAAATGCTTGAACTCAAAGACGCTTACACGTTTATGCATCAAAAGCTAACTGAAATTACAACACGTCAAACTGCTATTTATAATGAATTGGAAGATTTACAAAAACGAATGAATCAGTTGGAGCAAGAAATTATCAGTCAGAGAAGTAAACCCGTGATTAATTACTCCGAAATCGTTGTGGAGGTGGATGTTGAAAAAGCCACCAATGCCAATTTTGAATTCAATTACATTTCCCCACGCGCCACTTGGAAACCTTATTATGACATGCGAAGCGAAGGCATCGGAAAACCGGTGAAGTTAGAGGCAAAGGCGAATGTGAGTCAAAATACCGGCATCGAATGGAAAAATGTGGACATGGTATTATCAACCAACGACCCTTACCAAAATGCCCAAGAACCAACTTTGAATCCGTGGTATTTGTATTACAATAATTATCCGCAACAGACGCAACAATCAACTCGATCAATTCCAACTGTAAGTTTTGATGGTGAGAAACTTCGCGGTGAGGTGATTGACGCTTCAAATGGTGAGCCTTTGCCTTTTGCTAAAGTATCTTTCTTGAATAATCCGAACATAAATGCGGTAACAGATTTTGACGGAAAATTTACTTTAACTGTTCCGAGAGGTGAAACGTGGGTGAAAGCTTCCTTTGTTGGTTATGAAGACGCACAACAGCAAATCAATTCGCCTTATTTGAAATTCTTTTTAAAACCAAATTCAGTGGAATTGGATGAAGTAGTAGTTACAAATGGTGTTGCAGCCAATTATGGCGATGTTACTGGAGGTATTGTTTCAATAAGCAGAGAGGACATCAAAAGAATGCCTTCATCGACGTCTGTGACTATTTTGAATGATGATGGCATGGCTGATGAACTAGATGAAGTTCAATTTAGAGGTGCCCGTTCAGGAAAAAAAGGAAAAGTGTTATTTGATGGAAATAAAGTGGTAGATGAAAAAGAAAAATGGGCTTCAAACGTTCAGACTACCATTGTGAAAAAAGATCTACGAGTAGAATATGCTATTCAGTCCAAAATGTCAATCCCAACAGATGGAATGGATCATCGGGTGAGTATTTCATCGTATGACTTAAATGCTTCGTATGAATACCATGCCGTTCCTAAAATTGACCCGAGTGTTTACTTAGCTGCGCAAGTTACCGGTTGGGAAAAACTGAATTTAATGAGTGGGGAATCTAATATTTATTTTGACGGAACATTTATGGGAAAATCGTATTTGGATGTGAATTCAACGAAAGATACGTTGTCGTTTTCATTTGGTAAAGACAATAAAATAAGCATGGAACGAACGCGTGTGAAAGAAAAATCACGTTCGAAAACCATTGGTTCGCGTGAAAAATTTGACATTACATGGGAAATTAAAATCAAGAATAACGGAGGAGCCATGATTCCGTTAGTCATTAAAGATCAGTTCCCGATTTCCAATACCGACGACATCAAAGTTAAACGCGGTGAATTGGTATCAGGAAAACTGGACGAAAATACAGGAATCATCACGTGGAATTTTCAAAATGGCATAAACGGCAGTCAAACTTTTGGTTTTGATTACAGCGTGGATTATCAAAGTGGAATGGTTCTTTATTTGGAGTAACCAGTAATTTCGAATTGCGACCTTCTAATTTGCAATTCGCAACTATTTCGTTCGCAATTCAAATAAACCATTATTCGTAACTTCGCCGACTAGTATGAAGCGTTACTTTTTCGAAATAGCATATAACGGCAGTTCGTTTCACGGATGGCAACGGCAACCCAATGCAACCAGCGTTCAGGAAGTCATTGAATATACCTTTTCCAAGTTACAATCAGGTAAAGAAGTTCCAATTGTCGGCTGCGGAAGAACAGATGCCGGCGTTCATGCTAAAAAATACTTTTTTCATGTTGACTTACCTGAGATCGCTAATATTGAGCAATTTATTTTCAAGCTAAATCGGATGTTTCCCAGAGACATCGCTGTTTTTAATATCATTCGAGTAAATGAAGAATTACACGCACGCTTTGATGCTAAAAACAGAACGTATCGTTACTTTATTCATCAGAAAAAAGATCCGTTTAAAGAAGGGCTGAGTTTATATTTTCCGCATGAATTGGATTTCGAGGCAATGAATGCCGCCGCAAAATTGCTACTTGGTAAAAAAGATTTTGGTTCCTTTTCGAAGTTACATACCGATGTGAAAACAAATATTTGTGAGGTTTATTCGGCGGAATGGGTGGTGTCTGAACAGGAAATTTATTTTGAAATTAGCGCCAATCGTTTCTTGCGAAACATGGTTCGTGCAATCGTAGGAACGCTACTTGATGTAGGAATGGGAAAATTAACATTTGACGACGTAATCGCCATTTTAGAAGCCAAAGATCGACAAGAAGCATCACTTTCTGTTCCAGCTCATGGACTTTATCTATGGTATATAGAGTACGACTTTTAACAATCTCGACTCCAATTTATCCAATTCTTCTATTTTTGTAAGACAATTCAGATTTATGGAAATTCTAAGAAATATTGAGAATGGCGTTTGCACGTTGACGCTGAATAGACCAGCGGTTTTCAATTCATTCAATCAAACGATGGCTTTTCAGTTGCAAGAAGCCTTGGATGCTTGTGCGATCGATGAAACTATTCGTGTTGTTGTAATAAAAGGCGAAGGAAAGGCGTTTTGCGCAGGACAAGATTTAGCAGAAGCAACTGACCCTGAAGGTCCAGAATTGAAATCCATTGTACGTGATCATTACAACCCCATAATTCTGAAAATCAGAGAATTGGAAAAACCGGTGATCGCTGCTGTGAATGGTGTTGCCGCGGGCGCAGGAGCAAACATCGCTTTGGCTTGTGACATTGCAATTGCCAAAAAATCTGCTTCGTTCATTCAAGCATTTTCAAAAATTGGTTTAATTCCCGATTCTGGGGGAACATTTTTTCTTCCTCGTCTAATTGGGATGCAAAAAGCGCTAGCTCTTATGATGACTGGCGATAAAGTTACTGCAGAAGAAGCTGAAAAACTGAATATGATATACAAAGTGGTTGAAGATGAGGTTTTTGAAGAGGAAATCACAAAATTTGCAACTAACTTGGCTACCATGCCTACAAGAGGTTTAGGCTTGACCAAAAAAGCAGTAAATTTAGGTTTATTCAATTCGTTAGAAGATCAATTGGACGTTGAAGAGCGTTTACAAACAGAAGCAGGAGAAACAGATGATTTTGCAGAAGGCGTAAATGCGTTTTTGCAGAAAAGAGCACCGATTTTTAAAGGAAGATAGTCTTAGTTAGGAGTTGAAAGATTAAAGTTAAGAGTTGAGAATTTAGAATGGAAAATGTAGAATGTAGAATGAAAAAAAGTCCTAAAGTCATTTGTCATTTCGTCATTTGTCAAATAAAAAAGTCCTAAAGTCATAACATCACAAAGTCCTAACATCAAAAGAAAAAAATGAAACAAACTATAGGAGTATTAGGTGCCGGAACCATGGGAGCCGGAATTGCACAAGTCGCCTCGCAAAGTGGACATACCGTCGTTTTAGTTGACTTAAATGCGGATCAACTTGAAAGAGCGAAATCCAATTTAGCAAAGACCTTATCGAAATTGATAGAGAAGGGAAAAATTACCGCTGCTCAAAAAAACGAAATTGAAAGTAGTATTCATTACTCATCGGATATTAACGATTTTGCATCTTGTGGACTTATCATTGAAGCAATTGTTGAAGATTTGGCAATCAAGCACAAAGTTTTCGAATCGCTCGAGAAGGTGGTTTCTGAGAATTGCATTTTAGCTAGTAATACGTCTTCTCTGTCCATCGCTTCGATTGGTTCGGTTTTGAAAAACGCAAAACGTGTTGTTGGAATTCATTTTTTCAATCCTGCGCCACTGATGCCATTGGTGGAGGTTATTCCTGCTGTTCAAACCAGTTCTGAAACATTGAATGCATCCGTTGAATTGATAAAAAGTTGGGGGAAAACTGTGGTGGTTTGTAAAGATACTCCTGGATTTATTGTGAATCGCGTGGCGCGACCATTTTACGGAGAAGCTTTACGCATTTATGAAGAGGGAATTGCTGATTTTGCAACGATTGACTGGGCGATGACTCATTTCGGGGGCTTCAAAATGGGTCCATTCACCTTGATGGATTACATAGGAAATGATGTCAATTATGCCGTAACGGAATCTGTTTTTCAAGCCTTTTATTACGATCCACGTTTCAAGCCTTCGTTCACCCAAAAAAGACACAAAGAAGCTGGTTTTTATGGACGGAAATCAGGACGAGGTTACTACGATTATTCCGAAGGAATAGTTCTTCCAAGCCCAACTGAAAATGAAGAACTTGGTAAACAAATCTTCAATCGCATTTTGGCGATGTTGATCAACGAAGCATATGACGCTGTATTTATGCAAGTTGCAAGCGAACAAGATATTGATTTAGCTATGACAAAAGGAGTTAATTACCCGAAAGGATTAATCGCTTGGTCAAAGGAAATCGGACCGAAAAAGGTATTGTCGCAGCTTGAAGAGTTATTCAATTTTTACGGAGAAGATCGATACCGCCCGAATCCATTGTTGAGGAGGGTTTGTGATTCGATTTGATATAATTGATTTTCAAAGTCAAATAAATTTAAAATTATAAATCTTCTTAGTAACTTTGCAAACCTAAAATCTTTAAAATGGCGTATTTATTTACTTCTGAATCAGTTTCTGAAGGACATCCTGACAAAGTTTCTGATCAAATTTCAGATGCACTAATTGACAATTTCATGGCCTTTGATCCTGAATCAAAAGTAGCTTGTGAAACATTGGTAACTACTGGATTGGTAGTTTTAGCTGGTGAGATAAAAACTACTACTTATTTGGATGTTCAATCAATTGCCCGTGAAACAATTAAAAAAATCGGGTATACGAAGTCTGAATATATGTTTGATGCAAATTCATGTGGAATTATTTCAGCTTTACATGATCAATCAGATGACATCAATCAAGGTGTTGACCGTGCAGTTGCAAATAATGATTTTGAATCAAAAGCAAATGCGCAAGGTGCTGGTGACCAAGGAATGATGTTCGGTTATGCAACAAAAGAAACCGAAAATTATATGCCGTTGGCTTTGGATTTGGCACATAAAATTTTACAAGAGCTTTCTCATATTCGAAATAATGAAGCTAGTTTGATTCCTTACTTGCGACCGGATGCAAAGTCTCAGGTGACGATTGAATATTCTGATGATAATGTTCCACAACGAATAGATACGATCGTTGTTTCAACGCAACACGACGATTTTGATTCCGAAGCAAACATGCTTGCTAAGATTAAAAAAGACATCATCGAAATCGTTGTTCCACGCGTTAAAGCTAAATTGAAGCCGGAATTACAAGCGCTTTTCAACGAGAACATAACTTACCATATCAATCCAACTGGGAAATTTGTAATTGGTGGACCTCACGGAGATACTGGTTTGACAGGTCGTAAAATCATTGTTGATACATATGGTGGCAAAGGTGCTCACGGTGGAGGTGCTTTTTCAGGTAAAGATCCATCCAAAGTTGACCGTTCGGCTGCTTATGCTACTCGTCACATTGCGAAAAACTTGGTTGCTGCTGGATTGTGTGATGAGGTTTTAGTTCAAGTTTCTTATGCAATTGGTGTTGCAAAACCATGTGGTTTGTTCGTTAATACATCTGGAACTGCAAAAGTGAACATGACAGATGGAGAAATTGCACGAAAAGTAGAAGCCATTTTCGATATGCGTCCATACGCAATAGAGCAAAGATTAAAATTGCGTAATCCAATATATTCTGAAACAGCCGCTTATGGCCATATGGGACGTAAAAACGAAGTTGTTACAAAAACTTTCAAACGACCTGACGGAGTTGTTGTTACCAAAGAAGTTGAATTGTTTACATGGGAAAAACTAGACTATGTAGATAAGGTAAAATCTGCTTTTGGACTATAAATTATCAACCAAACAAATACAAATCCCGGTTTTTTGAATCGGGATTTTTTGTTTTTACATAATTGTAGAATTTTTTTACTATTTTTAACAAAACAATTAGTATTATGAAGAAATTGAAATTTTTAGCCTTTGCGGGTTGTTCTTTGTTTTTCACCTCGTGTGTTACAAGCACCTACATGGTTACTGACAATCCTGTCGGAACAAAAAAAGGAGTAGCCAAATTGGCTCTTTTCGGAGTTGAAAAAGACATTAGCTTAGAGAAAGCTTGTCAAAATGGAGAAATTACAAAAATTGGAACGGTTGAAGTTCGAACTACGTATTTCATTATTCCATTTGTAAAAACAATCGTAACAGGAGAATAAAAATTATTAGAAAATGAAAAAGATATCATATATTTTGGGAGCTCTTGGATTTGTATTTACCATGAACTCATGTGGAGTAACAACACCTTTTATTGTTACAAATAATGATTTAGGAGAGAAAGTTGGAACATCTTCAACAATTTGTTTTTTCAGTGGTGCAAGTCAAAGCTCTGCTGCAATGGCTCCTACAAGTGGAAAAACTATTTTTCACGGACTAATGCTAAATAAGAATTTCGGAATTGTTGAAGCAGCGGAAAATGGAGGTATAGAAAAAATTGGTGCAGTAGATTACAAAATTACATCTTATGTGTTTTTTGTTAAGAAAGAATTTATTGTTGCTGGAGAATAATATTAAAAAATTGAAGAAATGAAAAAAATAACAAAATTAGGAATTGGTTTAGTATTAGCTGGATTTCTAGGATCATGTTCTATCTCTGGACCATTGATGGTAACGAACCATCCTGTAGGTGAAAAAAGAGGCGAGGCAAGCAGAAAAATCTTTTTGAATATCACATTTGGTCAAACTGATCTTGGAGCGATTACAGCTGCAAAAAATGGTGGTATTACCAAAATTGCTACTGTGGACTGGAAAGTTACAGGAGGGGTTTTTTCTACTACATACACGACTGTTGTAACAGGAGAATAAATTTTATAAATTACAGAATAAAGGCCGGTTTTTACCGGTCTTTTTTATTTACTCAAATTTTATAGCTACTCAAAATGTCAAATAAATTTAGAACCATTTGGACAACGAAAGACAATTATGTCGAGGTTATCGATCAACGTAAGTTGCCTCATAATCTCGTTAATGTAAAACTCACAACATACAAGGATGCTGAAGTTGCTATAAAAAATATGACAGTTCGTGGAGCTCCCTTGATTGGAGCTACTGCTGCTTATGGCGTTTATTTGGCTATAAGGGAAATGATTGAAAAACAATTAGATGGTTCTTTTTTAGAAGATGCTTTCTTGGCGTTGCGAAACTCCAGACCTACAGCAATAAATTTATTTTGGGCATTAGATCGAATGAGAAAAGCTTTGGACGAATCGGATGATTTTCTTGTTACGGCTTGGAATGAAGCTGGGAAAATCGTTGAAGAAGATGTTGAAACATGCCGAATGATTGGAGTTCATGGTTTACCAATCATAGAAGAGATTTCGAAAATAAAAAAAGGGGAAGTTGTCAATATTTTAACTCATTGCAATGCGGGAATGTTAGGCTGTATTGAATGGGGAACGATTACCTCGCCGATTTATCAAGCCCAACAGAAAGGGATAAAGGTGCATGTTTGGGTGGATGAAACAAGACCACGCAATCAAGGTTCAAATTTAACGGCTTACGAGTTGACACGCCACGGAATTGAACACAGCTTAATTGTAGATAATACGGGTGGCCACCTCATGCAACACGGAATGGTTGACATGGTAATTGTAGGAACTGATCGAACGACTAGAAATGGAGATGTCGCCAACAAAATTGGAACGTATCTCAAAGCACTCGCAGCCAAAGACAATTATATTCCTTTTTATGTGGCGCTTCCTTCAACTACTTTGGATATGGGAATTCGAGATGGACTTAAAGAAATTCCGATTGAAGAACGAGATCAAGATGAGGTTCGCTATTTTGAAGGTAAACGATACTCAGATGGTGAAATAGATCGCGTATTAATCTGTCCTGAAACCACTCA
>JBMLTP010000191.1:0-2983 GCA_049239885.1 Crocinitomicaceae bacterium | reverse complement strand
TGTTATTGAGCGTATTCATTTTGAATACACCAAAATCTTGGTGGCATGATTGTGATCATAAAATTGAAACTTCAAATTCAAAAGAAAAAATTTTTACAGAAAAATCGGTTGATTGTGATTTCTGTGACCACGATTTAAGCGCTTTTACCGTTCATTCTTACGATTTTTTCCAAATTCAAAAATCAGTTGTTTCAGTCATTAAAGACATCCTTTTTGAAGAAGCATCTATCCCTTCATTTGATCTAATTGCCCTTCGCGGCCCACCTTCTCTAACAATTTAAATTTTTCATTTATCCTCGATGTTTTTTTGAGGGTAAAAATGAATTAATTCCTTATTTCTAGGGAATTACAGTTGTTGTTATTAAGAAATAAAATTTTCAAAGAAGGTAATCAATGAAAAGTATTTTATTAGGCTTTATACTCCTTTCTTTCGGAGTATATGGTCAAAAGAAATTGACAGGCGTCATAAAAAACAAGGAAACAAACCTCGGAATTGACGCCGCACAAATACAAATAATCGAAACAGGTGATCGAACCTATTCGAATTTAAAAGGCGAATTTATCTTCGAAGGTAATTTTCCTGAAAACATTCAATTGAAAGTCGGAGCTGTTGGATTTCAAACAGAAATTTTAAATTTTTCTTTTTCGAATTCAAATGCGATTGAAATAAAGTTAACCGAAAAGCACGTTGATTTGGAAGAAATAACCGTTTCAACTGGTGCCAACGTTATGCAAAACAAATCTCCTTTTCACGTTGAAACAAGGAAATTGTCGGATTTAAACGGAGTCGCTACAATGAATTTAGGAGAAGCGATTGCCAAAATACCGGGTGTTTATCAGTCTAGTTTAGGAAATGGAATCTCTAAACCCGTAATTCGCGGTTTGCAAGGAATGCGTGTTGTTACTCTTCTAAACGGACTTAGAATCGAAGGACAACAATGGGGTGGCGATCACGGAATGGGTTTGTCCGAAATTGGAATCGGATCTGTTGAAGTGATCAAAGGTCCAGCCTCTTTGCTTTACGGAGCGGATGCATTGGGAGGAGTTCTTTATTTTTCCGATGAACCGTATGCTGCTACCAACACGCGTTCGTTAAGCGTTCAAAGTCTTTATCAATCAAATACACAAGGCGGTTCGGTTCGGTTTTTATACAAAGAATCTCGAAAAAAACTGCGTTGGCTCATCGGTGGAAGTTATTCGAATCACGCTGATTTTCAGCTACCAAGTGGAAAGTTTGCCAAAAACTCGCGTTTCGATGAATCCGTTCTGAAATCTGCACTTTCATTTAATGGAAAAAATAGTGTTCATCATCTTCGATATGCTTTCAATGCTACTGTTACCGGAATTCCCGGACACACGCACGATAGTTCAGCAGTCTTTTCAGATTTTCAAGTAATAGATCAGAAAAGAAAATACGAGTTACCCGCTCAATTTTTTCAAAATCACTTTCTTTCATTTGACAACAAATGGTTTTTCAAATCAAGTGACTTGCAGATTTTTGTTGGAGCAACTAGTAATCGTTTGATTGAATATGATGAAAAAGTGACCATTCCAAGTTTGAGTATGCGATTAAACAATGGACTTTACTCCATGAAATGGAATAAAAAATGGTCGAATTCCTCTAAATTGACAATAGGCATTCAGGGAATGGCACAGAATAATGCAAATGCACAAAACGCATCAGATATATTAATTCCAAACGCAAATACCTTTGATAACGGCGTGTTTGCAAATTGGGTTTACGATTGGAACCGATGGATTTTACAAGCAGGAGTTCGATACGATTTACGTATTTTGAAATCATTCGAAACATTTGAAATTAACAACCCAATTACAAAAAGCTATAGTGCCCCGAATGCGGCTGTTGGTTTGGTTTATAATACTGAAAATTTCACCTTTCGAACAAACATCTCGAGTGGTTTTAGAGCCCCTCATTTGACGGAACTGCTCGCCAACGGATTTCATCACGGAGCTCTTCGCTATGAAATTGGCGACGTAAACTTAAAACCTGAGAAAGCCACTCAGCTCGATTTAACTTTCGAGTATAAAAATGAACATTTGGCTTTGGTAGTAAATCCATACGTCAATTACATTACCAATTACATCTATCTGCAACCTATTGATTCCTTGGTAGATGGGATTCCGGCTTTCAACTTTGAGCAAATGAATGCCGTTTTGTTTTATGGAAGCGATTTTGGCGTTCATTATCACCCTCATTTTGCGCACAACCTCCATGTAGAATCGAATTTTTCTTGGATAAATACGTTTACGCAATCCGACAGCAGCATTTCGCTCCTACCGCCTTCCCGTTTGAATACCAGCTTGCGTTATTCATTCAATGTTGGTAAGAAATTTCAATTGAAGGATTTCATTGTACAACACACCTTTATGGCGGCTCAAAATAAAGTTGCTTTTAATGAACTGCCAACCAAAGCATACAATTTAGTAAACGTTTCCTTGAATGCATCTATCAATTTGAAACAAACAATTAGTCTTGCCATTGGATGTAAAAATATTTTCAACGAACAATTTATCGATCACCTTTCCCGACTAAAGAATATTGAAATGCCAGGAATGGGAAGAAATTTTTATTTAAGTCTTAATTTTTTAATCAATCAAAATCTAAAATCAAATAAATTATGAAAACAGTAGTTTTTAAAAGCGCAGTGGTTGTATCCATCTCATTGGCACTTTATTCGTGTAAGCGTAACGAATGTCATGATTGTCATTATGATAAGGCTGGAGCTGAAGTTGAAATGGGTGAATATTGTGGTGAAGCACTCGAGAATTTAGAGGCACAAGGAACCTACACGGATTCCACGGGCACGTATGAAGTCCATTGCCACGGTCATTAATCGAAAATTAAGCACCCCATTTAGCATCCATTATTTGGGGTGTTTTTCAAGTTTTTAACAATGTTGGAAAATAAGCAAAACTAAATTTCGTTGTAACTTTTAAAGGTTGTATCTTTATTCTTTAAAAG
>JBMLTP010000190.1:844-3113 GCA_049239885.1 Crocinitomicaceae bacterium | reverse complement strand
GTGTTTCCAATTGAATGATGGCATACAGAGCCACTTCTTCATCTATCCAAGCCAATAAACGTCCCCCAAACAATGTGCTGTTCGGATTTAAATCTTCGGGTTTAACCCATTTTCTAGTATGAAAACGCATGCTGTAATTTTTTAAATAGACACACTCAAAAACACAAAGTAAGAAATAACTTATTTTTGTTAATGAAATTGTTTGTAAAAATAAAGAATCTTTTAACACATTTACTTGCTAATAACCTGCAAACAATTATATTTGCAACACAAAGTATAAATTTAACTAAATTCTAATATGAAGAAAATTACTTTGTTGTCGCTTTTAATGGCTTCATCTGTAGCACTTCAGGCTCAGAAAAAAGAAGAAGTAAAAGACACAACCGCAACATCTGAATTTAACAAGTGGACTATTGAGGCAACCGTTGGTCAAGCCAAGGGTGTTAAACCTTATGCAGTTGGATATTTTTCGAGCGATCCAGGTGCTTTTTTGGGCAAACCACAAGCCAATAGTTTTTCATTGTCAGGTCGTTATATGTTAAGTCCTAATTTTGGATTTAGAGGTTCTTTACATTATGACAATTTAAAAAACATTAAAGACAACGGAAGTAAACCTTTTGAAATGCAACAATTTGGTGTAGGTTTAGAAGGTGTTGTTAATTTATCTCGATTATTAGGAATTCAAGAAAACTTAAACCGTTTTGGTTTATTGGCTCATGGAGGTATTAAAATTGATGCAATGACTTCAAAAACAGCGAATGTTTTTGAAAATGATCATAACAATGGTGTTACGGAATGGAATGGTGGTTTAGTAATTGGTGTTACACCACAATTTAGAATTACCCAAAAATTAGCTGTAATGTTAGATGTTTCCGTTCAAAACAATTACCGTCAACACTTCAATTGGGATGGGTCGTATTCTGAAATTACCAACAACTTAAACGGTCAATTAATCACAGGTTCATTAGGTCTATCGTATTCTATTGGACCAAATGACATACATGGTGACTGGGCTGTAATTCGCGACAAAAAATCGGATGAAATCGAAGCATTGGGCAAACGTATCGACGATATGGAAACTTTAATGAACGATACCGACAAAGACGGAGTTCCAGATTATCTAGATCAAGAAAACAATTCAGTTGCGGGTGTTGCTGTTGATACAAGAGGTAAAATGGTTGATATCAATCGTAACGGTGTGCCAGATGAGTTAGAACGTTATGTCGATAAAACTACTAAAGAAGTTAAACAACAGTCTAATGAAGATATGGTTACGAAATTAATCAATGAAGGTTATGTAACTACTTATTTCGATACTAATAAATCGACACCAACCAATGTTTCTACAGAAGGCATCGACTTTATGTTGACCTATTTGAGAAATTTCCCGAATACTAAAATTGAAATCATCGGACATGCTGATGAAGTTGGTTCAAGTGCATTCAACAATAACTTAGCCAACAAACGAGCAGAAGCAGTGAAAGCTATCTTAGTGAAAGCGGGAATCGCTGCAGACCGTATGACTGTTGTCACTCAAGGTGAAGACACTTCGGTAGATCCAAACTCTGATGGTGCTAGAAAATTAGTAAGACGTGTTACTTTCCGTGTTAAATAATTAACAATGAAGTATTCATAACTATAACAAAGCCTCTGCAATTTGCAGGGGCTTTTTTTATACCTTTAAAAGAAAAATGGAACCGAGAGACCCCAGTCTAATGGAATTGCGAGGCAATGCTATTGGCACCATCAACTCTAATTCTTCTTCCGAGGAAGTTTTTCAAAATCAAACCCTCCGCCCTATTCTGAAATTGCAAAACGATTTGTTCATTGAAGTGTTTCGGAATTATGCTGTCAAACAGAAAAACGTTTTCTTTTCACTAGGCCCCGACAAGAAAATGGCCTATATCGAAAATGTGATACAAAGGGATATAAAATTCCGTAATTCACTGAAAGGAATGGTAATTGGATTATTTACAGTACAAGAATACCAAGAGTACATTCTTAATTCCTCCAACCTGAACAAACGTATGATGAATATGTTAATTGAACGCTTGAAAAGTCAGGTCCAACTTTTTGAAAACCCATAAAAAAAAACCGGAGTGTAATGCTCCGGTTTTTGTTTATCATTTTATTTGATTAATCCTCATCTTCATGTGTTTCCGCAGCATCTGACGAAGCAGCGTTACCTTCATTTCGGATCTCAGTGTGACGAATTTCTCCTCCACTTGTTCCTGTAGCTTTGCCTAAAAGAACTCCAGCAATTGATAAC
>JBMLTP010000190.1:0-834 GCA_049239885.1 Crocinitomicaceae bacterium | reverse complement strand
AATAGAGACCAAACCAAGAGCATATAAAACCAAAGCCAGTTTTTCTGCAATTTCCTCATGCTCGTGGATAATTTCATGTCCAACTCCAGGCAATTCCTCTACCATTTCTTCAGCACCTTCTCCAGTAGCCATACTGGCTAAAGTTGCTATTGCTCCAATAATGAATAAAAAGTAGGCTGTATTCTGAATCGTCTTATTTTTTAAAACAATTCCGCCAACCAAAACAATAAATCCTAAAATAATTCCGATGATGGGAAAATGATTTACCACCATGTGTAAATGTGCATCATTCATACGCTATGTTTGTTTATTATTTATTAACCTTCTAATTGTACACCAATCAGCGAACCAATGCCATAGGTTACGGCAGCGGCAGCCAAACCAAATCCAATTTGTCGAAAACCGGAATACCAAATGGACTTTCCTGTAAATAAAGTGATGGACGCGCCAATCGTAAATAAGCCGAGTACACTAGCCGCCAAACTTACCAAAATTGCAGGAAACCCCGATAAAAAGAAAAATGGAAAAAGGGGAATAATCGCTCCAATCGAAAACAATAAAAAGGAAGTAATAGCGGCCTCCCAAGCGGAACCTCCTAATTCCTCTTTATCAATTCCCAACTCTTCTACAATTAAGGTATCGATAGCTGATTCTTTGGATTCAAAAGCTTTATCTGCGAGATTTTTAGCTTCACTTTCCGACAATCCTTTGGCTTGGTATAATAAAATGAGTTCCTTTTTCTCTTCTTCTGGAGACGCTTCCAATTCCGCCATTTCCAAATCGATTTGGCGTTGGTGTAGTTCGCGCGAACTCTGCACAGACAACCAGTCGCCC
>JBMLTP010000189.1:0-11041 GCA_049239885.1 Crocinitomicaceae bacterium | reverse complement strand
AAATCTGCAGGTAAAAAATAGTAATTAAGTTATGGCACTAAATAAAGTTTTAAGAAGAGCTAAAATTAAGCGCAGAATTCGTAAGAAAGTGTTTGGCACAGCAGCTATTCCAAGATTGTCAGTTTTTAGAAGTAACAAGCAAATCTATGCTCAAGTTATTGATGATCTAACTGGTAAAACGATTGCATCCATCGGTTCTTTGAAAATTGATGAGGCTCAAAAGGTTAATAAAATCGAACAAGCTTCAATCGTTGGTAAAAAAATTGCTGAGAAAGCAATTTCAGCTGGAGTTCAAGCTGTAGTTTTCGATCGAAATGGTTATTTGTATCACGGTAGAATTAAATCATTAGCTGACTCCGCAAGAGAAGGTGGACTTAAATTTTAAAAAAAATGGCAGCTCAAGTAGTAAATAGAGTGAAATCGGCAGATATCGAGTTAAAAGACAAACTCGTTGCTGTAAATCGTGTTACCAAAGTAACCAAAGGAGGTAGAACGTTCAGCTTTTCAGCAATAGTGGTTGTGGGAGATGAGAATGGTGTTGTGGGACATGGTCTTGGCAAAGCTAAAGAGGTAACTGAAGCGATTACAAAAGGAATTGATGACGCTAAGAAGAATTTGATAAAAGTTCCAATTTTGAAAGGAACAGTTCCTCACTCCCAAAAAGGGAAATATGGTGGTGCTGAAGTTCTTCTAAAGCCAGCAACGAATGGTACAGGTGTAATTGCAGGTGGTGCAATGCGTGCAGTATTAGAAAGTGTAGGCGTTCACAATGTACTGGCAAAATCTCAAGGATCTTCAAATCCTCATAATGTTGTTAAAGCAACAATGGACGCTTTGTCAAAAATGAGGGATGCAGTTGCAGTTGCGCGTCAAAGAGGAATCTCAATTGATAAAGTGTTTAACGGATAAAATTCATTAATAAATGAGCACAATAAAAATCAAACAAGTTAAAAGCGCAATTAAACGTCCTGCTGATCAAAAGGCTACGATAAAAGCGCTAGGTTTCAGGAAATTAAACCAAACTTTAGAGAAAGAAGCTACTCCTCAAATTTTAGGAATGGTAAAGAAAGTTCAACACCTTATTCAAATTGTTGATTAATTAAAACTACAGTAATGAATTTAAACAATCTTACTCCTGCAGCGGGATCTATTAAGAAAGAGAAAAGAATAGCTCGTGGTCAAGGTTCTGGTCATGGTGGTACTTCTACACGAGGTCACAAAGGAGCTAAATCACGTTCTGGTTACAAAACGAAAATTGGATTTGAAGGTGGTCAAATGCCACTTCAGAGAAGAGTTCCAAAATTTGGATTTAAGAACATCAATCGTGTTTCTTACAAGGCAATTAATTTAGAACTAATTGAAAATTTAGCATCAAAGGGAATTAACGATATCAATCCAGAAGTTTTAAAAGCAAATGGTTTAATTTCGAATAATGATCTTGTTAAGATATTAAATAGAGGTGAATTAAAGTCAAAAGTTTCAATTTCAGCACATGGATTTTCTGCTGCCGCTGTTAAGGCAATTGAAGATTTAGGTGGAACTTGTACAAAAATCTAACTATCTTTGCAAACTTTTAAATGAAACGTTTCATACAGAACATACAAAACATTTGGAAAGTTGAGGAACTCAGAAAAAGAATTCTCTTGACTCTAGGTTTGATTTTGGTTTATAGAGTTGGATCTTTTATAATCATTCCAGGTGTTGATTATTACGCTTTAACTTCCAAACAATCTAGCCAAAACACCCTAGAAACGTTACTTTCATTGTTTTCAGGAGGTGGATTTTCAAATGCATCTATAATGGCTCTAGGTATAATGCCTTATATCAGTGCTTCTATTATTATGCAATTATTAGGTATGGCGGTGCCAGCTGTTCAAAAAATGCAAAGTGAAGGGGAGTCTGGAAGAAAACAAATAAATAATTATACTAGAATATTGACAATAGTCATCTGTATGCTTCAAGCTCCGAGCTATTTATCTTTATACGTAGAACAGAAGGGAGCAATGCCTGCTGATGCAACCTCATTTTGGTGGGTGCAAACTATTTTATTGCTAATTTCAGGATCTATGTTTGCTGTTTGGTTGGGTGAACGAATTACTGAAAAAGGTATAGGAAATGGGATATCTTTACTCATCACGGTTGGAATTCTTTCAAGACTTCCAGGCGCATTCTTTGCAGAATTTGGTAAATCAATTGAAGCAGGGAATTTGATAAAATTGGTTCTTGAAGTAATAGGATTTATGCTAGTAGTTCTTGCAACAATATTAATAGTTCAGGGTGTTAGAAGAATTCCTTTGAATACAGCCAAGAAAATTGTAGGATCGAGAGGAGCAGATGCATCCGGAGCAAGAAGTTATCTTCCAATTAAAGTAAATGCAAGTGGTGTAATGCCGATAATTTTTGCTCAAGCTATAATGACGATTCCTTTAATGATCTATTCAAGTGCAACTGATTCTAGTAATTCAGGCTTTATACAAAGAACACTAGGTGATGTTTACGGTTTAAGCTACAACGTTTTATTATGTGTATTGATAATAGTCTTTACTTATTTTTACACTGCGATCATGATTAATCCAAGTAAAATTGCTGATGATTTGAAACGAAGCGGAGGTTTCATACCAGGAGTAAGACCAGGTGAAGAGACTGCTTCACACATTGATAATGTTGTTTCGCGAATTACTTTTCCAGGTTCCTTATTTTTAGCCCTTATTGCAATTTTACCATCAATTGCTAAATTGGTTGGAATTAATGATGGATTTGCAATGTTTTTTGGAGGAACATCCATTCTAATCATGGTTGGTGTAGTTTTGGATACATTACAGCAAATAGAAACATATCAGTTAAATCAACATATGGATGGTTTGATGGAAGGAACGAGAGTAAAAGGAAGAAGGCAATCTAACGAACTATCTGGATTTTAATTATGGCAAAACAATCCTCAATAGAACAAGATGGAGTTATTATAGAAGCATTGCCAAATGCTATGTTTCGTGTTGAGTTGGAAAATGGACATGTCATCACCGCTCATATTTCGGGAAAAATGAGGATGTTTTACATCAAAATATTACCGGGAGATAGAGTTAAAGTGGAAATGTCACCATATGATTTAACAAAAGGAAGGATATCTTTCAGATATAAATAAAAATAAAAAAAATGAAAGTAAGAGCATCAGTTAAGAAAAGAACAGCGGATTGCAAAATCGTTAAACGTAAAGGAAGAGTTTACGTTATTAATAAGAAGAATCCAAAATTAAAACAACGTCAAGGTTAATTATTTAGAATATGGCACGTATTGCAGGTATCGATTTACCAAAAAACAAAAGAGGGATTATAGGCCTAACATATATTTATGGTATAGGACGAAGCACATCCAAAAAGATTTTAAACATTAACGGAATTGATGAAAACATCAAGGTTCAAGATTGGAATGATGATCAGCTTTCAGCTATTCGTAATTCAATAAACGAAATTAAAACAGAAGGTCAACTTCGTTCCGAGGTGCAGTTGAATATTAAGCGTTTGATGGATATTGGTTGTACACGTGGAATTCGTCACAGAGCTGGTTTACCACTTCGAGGACAAAGAACAAAAAACAACTCGCGAACTAGAAAAGGTAAGAGAAAAACAGTTGCTAACAAGAAAAAAGTGACTAAATAATAAATAGAATATGGCAAAATCAAACCAAAAGAAGAAGAAAAATGTTAAGGTAGATGCCGCTGGAGAAGCTCACATTCAAGCGAGTTTTAATAACGTAATCATCTCTTTAACAAATAATGCCGGCCAAGTCATTTCATGGTCATCTGCCGGTAAAATGGGTTTTAAAGGTTCTAAAAAGAATACACCTTATGCTGCACAGGTAGCGGCAGAAGATGCTTCAAAGGAAGCCCACGACTTCGGATTACGTAGAGTAAAAGTATTTGTGAAAGGTCCTGGTGCCGGAAGAGAGTCGGCTATAAGAGCAATTCATAATTCAGGAATAGAGGTAACAGAAATTGTTGATGTAACGCCACTTCCACACAATGGATGTCGTCCACCAAAAAGAAGAAGAGTTTAATAATAAATGTTTAATCAGGGATCCCAATCATCGAAGGAATGCCTTAATTCATGATTCCCAAAATAATTTAATATATGGCAAGATATACAGGTCCAAAGTCAAAAATTGCACGAAGGTTTCGAGACCCAATTTTTGGTCCAGATAAGTCATTGGATAGAAGAAATTACGGTCCCGGTCAACATGGTCCGTCAAAGCGCAGAGGTGGAAAGCAATCTGAATATGCTATCCAGCTTGGAGAAAAACAAAAAGCCAAATATACTTATGGTATATTGGAGCGTCAGTTTGCCAATTTATTTGAGAAGGCATCTCGAATGAAAGGTATTACAGGTGAGAATTTACTTCAACTTTGCGAGGCACGATTAGATAATACAGTATATCGTTTAGGTGTCGCTCCAAGTAGAAGAGCCGCTCGTCAGTTGGTTTCTCACAGACACATTACAGTAAACGGTGAACTAGTAAATATTCCATCTTATACGTTGCGTCCTGGTGATGTAGTTGGTGTTCGTGAAAAATCAAAATCTCTTGAAGCAATTACTTCATCTTTAACATCAAGTAATAAAAAATACGATTGGTTGGATTGGGACAACTCTTCAATGTCTGGTAAGATTTTGAATCTACCTGGAAGAGAGTTGATTCCTGAAAATATAAAGGAACAATTAATCGTCGAATTATACTCTAAATAACATATAATCTAAAAATGGCTATACTAGATTTTCAAAAACCTGACAAGGTAATAATGATTCACTCCGACGAGTTCAACGGGGAGTTTGAATTTCGTCCTCTTGAGCCCGGTTATGGGATTACCGTAGGAAATTCGTTGAGAAGAATACTTCTTTCTTCATTAGAAGGTTTTGCAATTTCTTCTGTGAAAATTCAAGGTGTTGATCATGAGTTTTCAACCATAAAAGGTGTTGTTGAAGACGTTACTGAAATTGTTTTGAACTTAAAGCAGGTTCGTTTTAAAAGACAAATCGAGGGAACCGATTCTGAGACTGTGGTTGTATCAGTTGGAGGTCAGAATAAATTGACAGCGGGTGATATAGGTAAACATACAAGTGCTTTCCAAGTTTTAAATCCAGATTTGGTAATTTGCAACATGGAAGCTTCGGTAAAAATTGAAATGGAACTTACCATCGTCAAGGGTCGGGGATACGTTCCTGCTGAGGAAAATAAGACATCCTCTGCCCATTTCGGGACGATTTTTATAGATTCTATTTTCACACCTATAGTGAATGTGCAATTTGCCATTGAAAACTTTCGTGTTGAACAAAAAACGGATTATGAAAAATTAATCTTCAACATTAAATCCGATGGATCAATTCATCCAAAGGATGCTTTGAAAGAAGCGGCAAAGATTTTAATTCATCACTTTATGCTTTTCTCTGATGAGCGTATTACATTAGACAGCGAGATTAAAGCGGAAACGGAAGAATTTGACGAAACGTCTCTTCACATGCGTCAGTTGTTGAAATCAAAATTAGTAGACCTTGATCTTTCAGTGCGTGCTTTGAATTGCTTGAAAGCAGCTGATGTAGAAACTCTTGGTGATTTAGTATCATATGCAAAATCTGATTTGTTGAAATTCAGAAACTTTGGTAAGAAATCATTAACTGAATTAGAAGATTTAGTAGACAACAAAGGTCTGACATTTGGCATGAATGTCGCGAAATATAAATTAGACAAAGATTAAGATTTAAATCATGAGACACGGAAATAAAGTAAATCACTTAGGTAAAAAAACGGGTCATAGAAAAGCAATGCTTTCTAATATGGCTTGCTCATTAATCGAGCATAAGCGAATTACAACTACTTTGGCAAAGGCGAAAACATTACGTGTTTTTGTTGAACCAATTTTGACAAAATCAAAAACGGATTCCACACATTCCCGAAGAGTTGTTTTTTCATACTTGCAAAACAAGGATGTTGTTTCTGAATTATTTCGTGATGTAGCTCCTAAAATTGCAGAAAGAAATGGAGGTTACACACGTATCATTAGAACTGGTCATAGATTAGGAGATAATGCGGAAATGTGTTTAATTGAATTGGTTGATTTCAACGAACTTTACTCTAATGACGGTTCTAAGAAAACAACTAGAAGATCTAGACGAGGTGGAGCTAAAAAATCAGACGCTGTTCAAACTTCGGAGGCTCTAGTTGAAGAAACGGTCACAGAAGATGTTGTAGAGGACGCAGTTGTAGTTGAAGAAACTCCAACTACAGAATTAGATACTGATGTTGAAGAATCTTCCGAAGTGACTAGTGAAGAGAATACATCTGAATCTGATTCAACAGAATCTTCTGAAGAGTCATCAGAGGAAGATAAGAAAGAAGAATAATCACAATCAACAATGTGTTAATAAAAAGGCAGTTAATTACTGCCTTTTTTTGTTTCATAAAGAACAAATGTTTAACCTTAGTTCATATTTTTGCAAATAAAATTGATGACTTCAGATAAATCAGCACTTTTAGTCCTAGAAGATGGAACCATTTTCAGGGGTTTGGCTATCGGTAAAATTGGAATTACCGAAGGGGAAATAGCTTTTAATACTGGAATGACAGGCTATCAAGAGGTTTTTACAGATCCTTCTTACCTCGGCCAGATTCTTATAATGACAACATCTCATATAGGAAATTACGGCACACATCCAAAAGAAATTGAGTCAGAAGGAATTAAAATCGCTGGTTTGGTAATTAAGAAATTTTCAAATGGCTTTTCTAGGCCTTCAGGAAATAAGTCACTCCAAGAGCTAATGGAGGAAAATAACACAGTTGGTATTTCGGATATTGATACAAGAGCATTGGTTCGTCATATTCGGAATAAAGGAGCGATGAATGCTATTATATCTTCTGAAATATTAGATGAAAATGGTTTATTGGAACGAGTTAAGCGAATTCCGTCCATGAGTGGTATGGAGTTGTCATCAAAGGTTTCAACAGAAACAGCGTATTTAGCTGGAGATGAATCAGCTTCAATTAAAGTAGCCTTGATTGATTTTGGTGTAAAAAAGAATATAATTAGATGTTTAACAGAAAGAGGCTGTCAAGTCAAAGTATTTCCGATGAAGGCTAGTCTCGATGAAATAAATTTATTTCAGCCCGATGGCTATATGCTTTCAAATGGACCGGGTGATCCTTCCGCTATGCCAAATAGTATTCAATTAGTAAAGCAAATTGTTGAAACAAAAAAACCTGTATTTGGTATATGTTTAGGGCATCAAATTCTTGGATTAAGTCAAGGTTTGAAAACGGAAAAAATGTTCAATGGTCACAGAGGAATCAATCATCCAATAAAAAACTTAAAAACAGGAAAAGGTGAGATCACTTCTCAAAATCATGGTTTTGTGATTTCAGCAGAAAGTGTTGAAAATCATTCTGAGATTAAAGTAACACATGTTCATTTGAATGATAATACCATTGCGGGAATCGAATTGATTGATAAACCTGTTTTTTCAGTTCAATATCACCCTGAAGCTTCAGCTGGCCCGCATGATTCTCGTTACCTATTTGATCAATTTATTGATAATATGAATCACTACAAAAATTAATTATGAGTTACATTTCGAAAGTTCACGCTAGACAAATTTTGGATTCTCGTGGAAATCCTACAATTGAAGTTGATGTTATTACAAGTAATGGGATTCTAGGTAGAGCAGCCGTCCCATCGGGAGCATCAACTGGTGTTCATGAAGCTGTAGAGTTGCGTGATGGGGATAAAGCGGTCTACCTTGGTAAAGGTGTTCTAAAAGCTGTTCAAAATGTAAATACAATTATCAATGACGCTTTGTATGGAATGGATATTTTCGAGCAAAAGAAAATTGATTATACGATGCTTCAACTTGATGGAACAGACAATAAATCTAAGTTGGGGGCAAATGCGATTCTAGGAACGTCTTTGGCCGTTGCAAGAGCTGCTGCGCAAGAAACAAACCTAAGTTTATATCAGTATATAGGAGGTGTTGGTGCTGTGACCATGCCAGTTCCTATGATGAATATCTTGAATGGTGGTTCTCATGCTGACAATTTAATCGATATTCAAGAATTCATGGTAATGCCTTTTGGCGCAAGTTCCTTTTCAGAAGGTTTGCGTTGGGGAACAGAAGTTTTTCATCACTTGAAAAGCGTATTGAAGTCGAAAGGAATGTCTACCAATGTTGGTGATGAAGGTGGTTTTGCTCCGAATTTAGGTTCTAACGAAGAAGCGATTCAAGTGGTAATTGAGGCGGTTGAAAAAGCCGGATTTAAACCTGGTCATGATATGTATATTGCTTTGGACGCAGCTTCATCTGAGTTTTATAAATCTGATCGAGGAGTATATCATTTTGAATCAACAGGCGAAGATCGTACTTCCGCTGAAATGGTTTCATACTGGGAAGATTGGTGTAAGAAATATCCGATAATTTCCATTGAAGATGGCTTAGCAGAAGATGATTGGGCAGGGTGGAAGCTAGCAACGGAAAAACTTGGTTCATCTGTTCAATTGGTAGGAGATGATTTGTTCGTAACAAATTCTAAAAGACTTTCCAAAGGTATCAATGAAGGAATTGCTAATTCAATTTTAGTCAAAGTAAATCAAATCGGTTCGTTGACTGAAACAATAGAAGCCGTAAATCTAGCGACAAGAAATAAGTATTCTTCTGTTATGAGTCACCGCAGTGGTGAAACGGAAGATAGTACAATCGCTGATTTGGCTGTGGCATTGAATACTGGACAAATAAAAACAGGTTCTGCTTCTCGAAGTGATCGTATGGCAAAATACAATCAACTGCTTCGAATTGAGGAGGAACTTGGTGAATCCGCTGTTTATTTAGGAAGGGATTTTCGATTTATTAAATAATAAAATAATGAAGAGTTTTATTTTAGTTTTATTTTCATTTTTTTCCCTTCAGATTTTTTCCCAAACTGGAAAACAGTATTTTGGTCAAGCTTTGATAGACTTAAATGATGAAAAAATTATTTCTTCAATTCAGAGTGAAATCCGGAAAAATCCAACAGTTAAGGTTGTGAGAATAGATCCCTTAAGTCGACAGGTTTTCCTAATTACAAATGAATTGAACTCTTGGAATGAGAATGAATTTGTTTCCATTTTTGGTGAGAATTCCTCTCGATTAAATTGTATCTTCATCGGAGTTTACGGTAAAGATCAAGTAAAGAATTATCCATTCAAGGATTGTGAATGAAGGCATTTAATCTTCGGGTTTATGCATTAATCATCAATGAAAAAAATGAAATTTTACTTTCTGATGAGTATCGACTCGGAAAGTTCTTTACAAAGTTTCCCGGTGGAGGAGTTGAATTTGGTGAGGGAATTCTAGATGCGCTTCATCGCGAATTGGATGAAGAATTAAATCTCAAAATTGATCAAGCCATTCCATTCTATTTTAACGATTTTCATCAAGAATCTGCCTTTCAATCCAATAATCAAATCGTGTCCTTTTATTACAAGGTAAAGTGTGATTTTCAGCAAATTTTTATTCAAGATTACTCAATACCTTTTCAGGAGGAAGGTGAAAAGCAAAGGTGGTGCGAAATTAATTTACTAGAGACTGACCATTTGACTTTCCCCATTGATCGGATCGTTTTGGAGAAATTAAAGAACGAGTAGGTTGAACTTATCTTTAGAGCAAACTGAAATTGTAAAAACGATTCCTATCTTTGTGTAAATGCCAATTAACATTTTATACCTTTCCTACGATGGCATGACGGATCCTTTAGGTCAATCACAAGTTCTTCCATACTTGGTTGGGTTGACTAAAAAAGGTTTTCGATTTCATCTAATTAGTTTCGAGAAAGAGGAACGATTTTCTAAGTTTAGAGAAGAAATTCAAGCGATATGTGATCAAAATCAAATAATATGGCATCCGCTTTCGTACACCAAAAAACCTCCGTTGATTTCTACCATCTGGGATGTTATTCGTATGCGTAAGAAAGCTTTTCAGTTGCATCGAGTTTTCAATTTTAGCCTTATTCATTGTAGGAGCTATATTTCTGCATTAATAGGTCAAATGATGCAAAGAAAATGGGGTATTAAGTTTCTGTTCGATATGCGCGGTTTTTGGGCTGATGAACGAATTGATGGAAATATTTGGAGTCTCAATAATCCCGTTTTCAAAGTAGTTTATAATTTTTTCAAAAGAAAAGAGAAGGAGTTTTTTTTGGAATCTGATTACGTTGTTTCGTTGACTTATAATGGCAAAAATGAAATTATTTCGTGGCAAGGATTTGAGCAGTTAAAAAATAAAATAGAGGTTATTCCCTGCTGCGCAGATTTAGAAAAGTTCAATCCCGACAACATTAATTTAGAAAAGAAGAATGTTCTTAAAACGGAATTGAATATAAACAATGATGACTTCGTTTTAGGTTATGTTGGTTCGATAGGGACTTGGTATATGCTTGATGAAATGCTCTCGTTTTTCAAGGTTTTATTGAAGTCGAAACCGAATGCCATCTTTTTATTCGTTTCTGGTGAAAGTCAGAAAACTATTTTTTCAAAAGCAGCTGAATTAGGCATTGCGGAAGATCGAATTCGGGTTAAATCGGTTTTACATCACGATGTTGCTACTTGCATTTTACTTTTCTCGGCATCCATTTTCTTTATTCGTCCAACTTTTTCTAAAAAAGCATCCTCACCAACAAAACAAGGGGAATTGATGGCCATGGGTGTTCCTGTTATTTGTAACGGTGGAGTAGGGGATACGGAACGTGTTGTTCGTGAATATCATTCTGGATTGGTGATTGAAGATTTTAATGACGAATCCTATCAATTAGCGGATTTGAGTTTTAGTGATTTCGATCGAACCATAACGATGAAAGGTGCCGCAGAATTTTATGGATTGAATGAAGGTGTTGATAGATATTTCAGTGTTTATCAAAAAATCAAAAAATAAATGAAAAAAAAGAAAAATCTATTAATAGCACCTTATCAATTTGATGAAGCACCTACACAGCGTTATCGATTTGAGCAGTATTTCAAATATCTAAAGGAAAATAA
>JBMLTP010000188.1:0-2885 GCA_049239885.1 Crocinitomicaceae bacterium | reverse complement strand
TTACATCACAGACCGTCACCTTCCAGACAAGGCAATTGATGCGTTGGATGAAGTTGGTTCGCGTGTTCACATAACAAATATCAATGTTCCAAAAGAAATAGTTGATATCGAGGCACAGGTAGAGGCATTAAAATAACAAAAGGCTGAAGTTATTCGCTCACAACAATATGAAAAAGCTGCTGAATTGCGAGATACGGAACGTAAATTACAAGAGCAGTTAGAGGATGCAAAAAAACGTTGGGAAGAAGATTCAAAGAATAACAAAGTTGTTGTAACTGAAGAACATGTTGCAGAAGTTGTTTCTATGATGTGTGGAATACCAGTTACAAAAGTTTCTGAATCTGAAACAGGTAAATTGGTTAAAATGGCTGAATCCATTCGTGGAAAAGTGATCGGTCAGGACGAAGCGGTAGAGAAAGTTGTAAAAGCAATTCAACGTAACAGAGCGGGATTGAAAGATCCAAATAAACCGATCGGTTCCTTCTTTTTCTTAGGCCCAACAGGAGTTGGTAAAACTCAGTTAGCGAAGGTTCTTGCTAAGTTTCTGTTCGATTCAGAGGACGCATTAGTTCGTATTGATATGTCAGAATACATGGAGAAATTTTCAATCTCCCGTTTGGTTGGAGCTCCTCCGGGATACGTTGGATATGAAGAAGGTGGACAACTAACTGAAAAGGTTCGTAGAAAACCATACTCCATTATTCTATTAGACGAAATTGAAAAGGCTCATCCGGATGTTTTCAATCTCCTTCTTCAAGTTCTCGATGATGGTCATATGACGGATGGATTGGGCAGAAAAATCGATTTCAAAAACACGATTTTAATCATGACATCCAACATCGGTGCTCGACAACTAGCAGATTTTGGAACAGGTGTTGGTTTTGGAACAAAAGCACAATCAGATTCACGTGATGACAATGCTAAATCGGTTATTCAAAACGCACTTCGAAAAGCATTTTCTCCTGAGTTTTTGAATCGAGTTGACGACATGATTATGTTTAAATCACTCGGTAAAAAGGAAATTTTGTTAATTATCGATATTGAATTAAGCAAACTTTACGATCGTATTAACAGTTTAGGTTATCAAGTGGAATTAACAGAAAAAGCTAAAGATTTCATAGTTGATAAAGGGTATGATGAGAAATTCGGAGCCCGACCATTGAAAAGAGCAATCCAAAAATACATTGAAGATCCGCTTGCCGAGGAAATCATCAAGGCTAATTTAGTTGAAGGAGATACCATTCAATTGGATTATGAAGATGGAAAAGATGAATTAATCGTACACATCAAAAAAGCGAAATCAAGCAAGAAATCGAATTCAACTGAATAAATTTCAATTTTAACTGTAACCGCTCCCCACAGAGCGGTTTTTTTTTATATCTTCAAAAACTAAAATTTGAAGTTTTATTAAATGAGGGTTCGTTCACTGGTAATCTTATTTTTATTTTTAGATCAATTTGGTTTTTCTCAAGTTGCAGATCGCTTGTCTCCTGAAATTCGAGCTTATTTATTTCATATTGTTCGTAAAAGCCCCATTCTGGAAAACAATATAGGTTACGCCTTTGAATTTATGGGGCCAACAATTCTTTTACCCGATAAATCCATCAATTATGATTCGACGGAAACAATTCTAATAAATTCTCCGGAATTATTGGTCATACGAAAAGAAGAAATTGCAAAAGCACCCAAAGGACTTATCGCAGAGGCGTCAAATAAAACAGCTATTTGGATTTTAAATAAAACGCTACAAAGTATTCAATTACGAATCAATGAAACGGATAATGACGTTTTCAAAGATTATATTGATTTTTTTAATGAATCATTACCTAAGTCAGTAACGCGTGCTAAATATTTGAACAGTCTATTTAATCCTGCGTTAAGCCCTATCTTCAATAGCAACTTGTCGCAATATGATCGGGATTTACTTCTTAAGACAATGGGCGTTAACTCAATTGAGGAGAGAAAATCCATTTTTGAAGCTCAGCACAAAGCAATTAATAAAACTATTGAAAAGAAAGCCTTAGAGATTTTCAATTATTTGGGTGGAGTATCAGAAGAATTTGAGAATTACCTGATTGCAGCAGGAGATGGAAGCTATACAGCTGGCCTTCTTCAGGAAAGAGAACGCGACGACGAAGGAAATTGGAATAAAGGTTTACCCAAGGCTGTGGGCTTGTTTCCGTATGATTTAAAAATCAAAGAAAATGAGTTGGTTCCAGAACGAATTTGTAATCGTGTAATGAATTTAGTAGGTAATGGTAAACAAACCAATTTGCATTTTGACGTTTGGGGATACAATACAAATCGACAAACTACCGTGGTTATTGAAAAAAATGGCTTTACTTATCATTTATTCGGTTCAGAAAAAACACGCTTTCTATCTCCTGATTCGAGCTTCTCAAAAGGCGTTACTTTTCAAAAAATAATTAATGATTTAAGTGGAAATACGTTCAACGAACTTGAAAAAACAATCAAAGGAAAGAACGGATATAATGATCAGATAGCTGATATTGACCGTCAACTAAACGAAACAATGCTATTAATTCAAGAAAAAGAGGCTTCCTATGGTGAATTGACAAAATCTAATTTTAAAACGAAAAAACGCCCTTCTCGTGCTGCTCGAAAACTAAAGAAACAAAACGAGGATATTGGTCCTACTAATATTACCCCAACAACGAAATCAAAGCGAAAAGCACGAACAAAAAAACAAGCTGATTTAGTTGAACTATATCAAATTTTCGAAGCTCTTGAGGTTGATAAAATAAATTTAGTTGAGGAACGCTCACCGTATTTGGAAGAGTACGAAATGAAGAAAAAAGTGCTTGACAATTACAAGCTACAAATGGGGTTGAATATGAAATTATGGACCTTATAAAAGCTGAGAA
>JBMLTP010000187.1:0-10926 GCA_049239885.1 Crocinitomicaceae bacterium | reverse complement strand
CATAAGACAAACCTGATTTCTGTTTGTGTGGCAAATCCACTTGCGACATATCTCCCGTAATTACAAACTTGGCGGTCATTCCCATTCGCGTGAGGAACATTTTCATTTGCATCGTTGTAGTGTTCTGAGCCTCATCTAAAATAACGAATGCTTTGTCCAACGTTCTTCCTCTCATAAAAGCAAGCGGTGCAATTTCAATTACCCCAAATTCTAGCATATCCGCCAATTTCTCTCCAGGAATCATGTCACGAAGTGCGTCGTAAAGTGGCATGAGATACGGATCCAATTTTTCCTTTAAATCGCCTGGTAAAAAGCCTAAATTTTCCCCCGCTTCAACTGCCGGACGGGTTAAGACAATTCGTTTGACTTCTTTATTCTTGAGTGCCCGAACAGCCAATGCAACTGCCGTGTAGGTTTTACCCGTTCCAGCCGGACCAACAGCGAAAACCATATCGCTTTTATCAACCGCTTGTACTAACTTCTTCTGATTAATCGTTCGTGCTTTGATTTTCGTTCCGCCCGTTCCGTGAACCAATGTTTCAGATCCGTCATCGTTTGACAATAATTTCGAACCATCCGAGAGCATCAAATTATCAATGCTATTTTCAGAAAGGAAATTAAACTTGTTGTAATGCTGAACGAGCAAATCGAGTTTTCGCTCAAATTCATCCATGATTTCATCGTCTCCGTTCAAGGAAAGAATGTTTCCGCGCGATACAATCTTAAGCTTTGGAAAGAATGTTTTTAAATGTCGAAGATTCGAATTGTTGACACCGAAAAATTCAGCCGGGTTAATTCCTGTTATTTCTATGTTTCTTGTTCCTGAATTCAATTATTTTGATTTAAAAAATGTGTAATTCTTGCGATTTGAATTACTTTTGGTAAAATTAAAAATTAATTGGGATACTGAATTTCAATTTTATATGCAAATCATCACATTAACTTCGGATACCGGCCTACAAGATTTCTACGTTGCTGCGATGAAAGGAGCGATTTTGAAGTTGATACCAACTGCGAACATCATTGACATTTCCCACTCGATAAAGCCATTTGATGTTGCCGAAGCCGCTTATCAAGTTCAAAGTTGTTACAAGGAATTTCCGACTGGAACCATTCACATCATTGCTGTTGATAGTGAGCCATTGCTTAATACTTCGAATCCGAGTTATCCGACGATTATGAAATTTCAAGGGCAATATTTCATTACAAACGATAACGGATTTATTGGAACGTTTTTGGATGAGAATCATCCCGATGAATTGTATCGTTTTGAAGACATCCACAACGATGAATCTTTGTTAAAATTTCCAACCAAGAATTGTTTCATTCCCCTTGCGGCGAAAATTGCGCAAAATATTCCAATTTCATCTTTTTCCAAGCCAACGGAATCATACAAACGCGCGTTCAAACAAAAACCAATCATTGACCAATACTCGATTCAAGGAACGGTTATTCACATTGATTCGTTTGGCAATTTGATTACAAATATTACAAAGAACGATTTCGATCGATTTGGGGAAAACACACCATTTACCATTTACTACGTCGACAAGGATTATTTCATTGATCGCATTTCAAAAACGTACAATGATGTTCCGATGGGTGAGCGTGTTGCCATTTTCAATAGTAATGATTTGTTAGAAATCGCATTAAATCGAGGAGCAAATCGTGGAACTGGTGGTGCTTCAAAATTGTTTGGTGTCCGTTTGGGAGAAATTATTCGTGTTGAATTTACTCCTGCAGGTTCGCACCGAGACTTCCAATTTATGTAAATCATGTTGACGCGCATCGTTAAATTGCATTTCCAAGCTGAGCACATCGACGATTTTCTAGCTCATTTCGAAACAATAAAATGGAAAGTTGCCAAATTTCCTGGTTGCCACGGAATGAAACTGCTACGTGGAAAAAACGATCCGTTTTTAGTTTTTACATACAGTCAATGGGATAACGAAGAAGCGTTGGAATCCTATCGCACTTCAGAATTATTTCAAACACTTTGGCCTACAATTAAACCTTGGTTCGACCAAAAACCAGAAGCTTGGAGTGTCGAAACACATTTTGATGGGTTTGAATTAAACTCTTGATTTCTCTCTAGACTTATCTGGAAATCTTTTTTTGAACCTTGGTGGCTGAACTTTTTTCTCAGCTATTTTACCTGTAGCAGGAAACTAATGATTTGAAACTACCGGAATGGTCAAACCAATCAATTTCTGAATGTCTTTCACATAGGCTTGCTCTTCGGTATTGCAAAAAGAAACCGCCTTTCCAGACGCTCCCGCCCTACCCGTTCTACCAATGCGATGCACATAGGTCTCAGGAATATTCGGAATGTCGTAATTCACAACAAATTCAAGTTGATCAATGTCGATTCCGCGAGCAGCGATATCTGTTGCTACTAAAACTCGCAATGTTTTATTCTTGAAATTATTCAAAGCGTTTTGTCGCGCATTTTGAGATTTATTGCCATGAATCGCCTCGGATTTGATTTGATTTCGATTCAAGATTTTAACCAATTTATCCGCACCGTGTTTTGTTCGTGTAAATACTAACGCAGTTTCAACCTTATTCGTATTCAATACCTCCATCAACAAATCCTTCTTGTTTTCGGTATCGACAAAATACATTTCTTGCTGGATTGTTTCCGCTGTAGATGAAACAGGAGTTACTTCAACATGACTCGGATTGGTTAGAATTGAATTTGCCAAAGAAGTAATTTCTTTCGGCATAGTAGCAGAGAAAAACAAAGTTTGTCGTTTCTCAGGAATTAGTTTGATGATTTTCTTAACATCGTGAATGAAACCCATGTCCAACATTCGATCCGCTTCATCCAAGACAAAAATCTCCAAATTTCGTAAATTGATATGTCGTTGATCTACCAAATCGAGCAATCTTCCTGGTGTCGCGACAAGAATATCTACTCCAGCTCTCAATCGATTTACCTGCGAAGTTTGGTTTACACCTCCAAAAATAACGGCACACTGTAATTTTAAATTCTTACCATAATCTTTGAAACTTTCATCAATTTGAATGGCTAATTCCCTGGTTGGAGTAACGATTAACGCTCGAATAACTCTTTTCTGATCCTGATTCTTAGTTGTTTGTAATCGTTGTAAAATTGGAATGGCAAAGGCCGCTGTTTTTCCCGTACCAGTTTGAGCACAGCCCATAATGTCTTTCCCTTGAAGGACGATTGGAATGGCTTGTTCTTGAATGGGTGTTGGATTGGTATAACCTTGTGTGTTAAGAGCGTTTAAGATCGGCTCTAAAAGATCTAGTTCTTTAAATGTCATAAATTAGATTCAACTCTAAGTTTGACATAATAAATGAAATGAAAGACCTAGAATTAGAACAAAGATACGGATTAAAGTTGGTTCGCTAAAAGTTATAAATTCAAATTCTAATAGGATCGGATAATAAACTTGTTTTCTTTTGCCCAAATTTTAATGATTCGGTCTTCCAAAGGCAAACACAATCTGTTTTTCTTTCCTCTTTTCTGAACAATGGTATTTCTGTTCAACTGGATGGTAATCAGTGATTTTTCAATGGTTTGAATGAAATCAATTTCACCTTCTTCCGTTGGTTCTTTTTCATGAAATTCGATTTCCTCTCGCAGAGAAAAAATAAACGCACCGTATTTCATGCATTTATTAGTATAAGTTCCTACGCAATGCCCAAGCTCTCCCCCTTCAAAAGCCAAATCTCTATTCGATAATAATTGACGAATCACATATTTTTTGTCTTCTTCTTCAAAATGAAAAATTTGAACTGAAGATTTGGGTAGTTTTATTAATTTATCGAGTTTACCATATTTATAATTTCCAACCGCCTCATGCCATTCATTTGATTCATTGGCCAAATTTGCAATTTTCTTGTTTTTAAAATTAATAGATCTTCGTAAATGAAAAACTTGATACTCAATGTAATCAAAGATTTCTGCGATGCGATTGTTATGCGTTCGCAATCCATTCCGATATAACTGAACAACTACTTTAACCCAAAAATCAGTGTTTGACGTTGCCCGGATATATGCTAAGGCTTCATTGGTAAAATATACATTTTTTATATCATACAAAATGGCACTCCAAATTAATCCATCAAGAACAGTTAATTCTTTAATTGATTCATCCCAAAGTTCATTCAACGTATAATTTGATTCGATGGCCTCGGTTCGCCATTCGTTGGAAACCATATTAAATTTATGTACCAGTTTTTTATTTAATTCGAAAGGAAGATTTTCTGAATAAACCAAGTTTTTTCCTGAAACAACATCTTTAAACCAACCAAATTCAACCATAGAAAGTTTATCCTCATTAAAATTCTTGATGAAAAAGTAAGAAATGCCATAATTAGAAAGTAAATAATTAACAATTTCAGCTCTTAATAACCCATATTTGGTTGAACTAACATGCTTGAATTTTGAACATTCTTCTGAATTAAATTTTTCAAATAATTTCGTGTTGCATTTATAAATAAAATAGAGTTTATTGAGGTCCCAGCCATTTATTTTCTCCAAAAATTCTATTGGGAATTTATTAAGAAACAAGATTATAAAATCTTTAAATTGTTCTTCTCGAGCGAAAAAATTCTTATCACTATTCGCGAATTGTATTAAGAACATTTCAAAAATCTTGGGTTCGGCTTTTGCTTTTTTAAGAATAGAAAATAATTTAAACAGGAAACTCAACGACTTAAACTTTCCATCAATTGCAAAATGGCCAAGAACATTACTACCCAATTGATAATGAGTCAAAGATTTTAGAACCATTTCTCGGGAATGATTCAAAAGAAAACCAAATAGGATATTGTAGTTTTCGTAATTAGATCCTTTAAAAAGTAATTTCGCGATTTTCGAAAAAGCCAACAGTTGCGGTTGTTTCGATTTTAAATCATCACGTGTGTTAAGACTAAAAAAATGTAAATAATGTTCCCAGAACTTTGGGTCATTGACAAAATCTTGCGTTCCCAATTCTTTGAAAGTATATTCCAAACAGTCAAAAACGTGCTGATTTAGATTGAATTTGCGGAACAAAAGTAATGTTCCAGAAATAGTTAAGAGTGGAAATTTAGTTTCGGTATAAAGGTGATTAAGTGCTTGAAAAAACTGCGACTCCTTACCCTTGTTTTCTTGTCTAATTGCTGAGCTAATGCCTGATCGATAGTTAAAAATGCGTGTTTCATCTTTTGACAAAACTCGTCGGTGCGGATTTCCACCATTTGTAATTTCTCTATTTAATTCAAGGAATATTTGTTTTTGATTCATTAAGTCAAAGCAGAATTATGAATTAGTGTAGAATGTGAGATGTAGAGCTTAGAGTTTAGAGTGTAGAGTGCAGAGTGCGGAGTGTAGAGTGCAGAGTGTAGAGTGTAGAGTGTAGAGTGTAGAATTTAGAATGTAGAATGTAGAATGTAAAATTTAGAATTTAGAAATGCCTATTTAGAGTTTCGCATTAAACGAAAGTTTATTTTCATTTATTCAATTCTATCTTCTTACCTCTTTCATATGCTTCTTCTAATTTTCTGTATTTCTCCATCATTTTTGGAGTTAAAAAAAGGAAGAGAATTATTGTTACAAGAATTGAAAAAACTAAGACAGCATCCTCAGTAGGAAATTGAATTTTAGCTTTTCTTTTAAAAATGGAAAATACTAATATGGCTAACAAACCAACAAAATTTAAAACCAACAAGAAATTAGATCCAGGCCAATGCATTATTGAGAAAATAATACTTATCATTAAAATACAGAACCACCCATAAAATAATCGCTCAAAAAGATTTAATCCTGCCTTAAAAATTGAATACATAAAATAAACTGAGAATGACATCAATCCAACTTCAAAAAGAAGGAGATCACCTGGGATGCGTGGAGTAGAAAATAGTAAGTGCGCAACGATAGAAATTGAACCTAAACCAAAAATAAGCAATGAAAATAATCTAGAATAGGTTAGTAATTTCTTGAATACTAAAGAATTATAAAAAGGAGAATCAAATAAACCAGACATAATTAGAATTTTAAAATGAATATTTTGATACTAATACGTCAGTTTAAACTGTTTATAACAAAACCTATCTAGATTTGTAAAAAAAGTTTAGTTTCATCTAATTTCAGTTCTTATTTTTTCGAGCTAACGAACTATTTTGTAACTACAAACTTATCCGAGATATTCTTCAAACATTTCCGGATGAACTTTTTTAACGGCTTCAATAGCTGAATTATAGCATATACAACTTGAATCTAAGTGAAGAATAATTTTTTTGAAAAATATTTTGCATTTTTCATCTTTATTAGATGGACTAAAATCAGTTGATAAAATCTGTAAAATTTCAAAACATTGAAAATCAAATTCCCTCGTGAAATTTAACAAATCGAAAGCTTGACTTAAATGTTGAAATTCAATTTTAACTGTTTCATCATTCCTATCTACACCAGTAAAAAGTCTTTTATAAGCCCTATAATGCCAAGTTTGCTGAGGATCAAGCCATAAGAACAATTCCCAATGCAAACCTCCAATTTTATTACAAAAGTAATTAGTAAAAATCTCTGTAAATGTCTCGTGATAAGCTACGGAATCATCATCGAAACACCTAAATTCTTTCAGTTGTTGCGTATATTTTTGTTCAGATCCTAAACCAAAATTTCTTGAAACTTTTTGTAATTCATCAAATTTTTGAGTAGCTAAAGGAGAAATCCCTACATCAACTAACCAATGAACGAATTCGTGTATTAAAACTAATTCACACAATGCCTCGAAACATGCTTTTTTGAGTTCAATAGATATTTCACCCGAATACTTTTCTTCCAAAAAATTAGTTGTGCAGCGAAAAATAGCAGGCATAAACAGAGCCACCTGACCATCCGTTTTTTCTCTTAAACGATATTCTCCTAACCGTTCAATCGAATTTTCTCCGTCATTCCATTTATTCGGTTTACATTTCTCATCACTTAAAATAATTTCAGGCCAATAAAATTTATGCAGATAATCTGATTTCTCATGGTAAGCTCTTTGCCACCGTCCTTTTTTTATGAATAATTCAATTAATTCATCAAGGACATTATCATTTTTAAATTGAAAAAACGTCTTATGTAACATAATTCTTACCTATTAAATATAAAATTTAAATCCACTTACTCCATACCTTTTGATCCACATATGGAACCATTTGGCTATCACACATCATCATCGTGTGACCTGTTCCACCCGATTTTGGATTTCTTAAATCATCGTAAAAAAACCCAAAAGAAGCTGGTAAAATACCTTGTGATGGAGCACCCGTAACTTTCAAGGTATCACGAACAATATAGGCTCCCAAAATTGCGTTTCTTGGATGTAACCCGTTTTCGAAAGATTCAATCAATCCTTTTTGCTTTTTGTTTTTCTTGGATTCGTAAAGAATGTTGGGTTCATTTAACAAATTAATGCTTTCCAATGAAATTCGCTGATACAAACCAGGTTCCTCCTTTACACTTTTCTTATGATTATTGAATGGGACAATTGCCTGAAATCGCTTCGGATCAACTGACATAACTCCTTGTTTGAAAAACTTATCTGCACCATCGGCATTCCCACTTCTGAAAACCACATTTTTGGTATTCGCTGTCAATAATCGGGCAATTTCAACCAACCTCGTTTCATCGCTTTTCAAAACGGCTTGTTTACCTTCGAGTAACACAACCATCCCTTCCTTATCAAAAAGCTTTATGAATTTCTCAAGGGTCATTGAACTGGGATCCTTAATTAAAACGCGCATATCAAAAATTGAATACCTAAATTAGATGTACTAATTTTCAACTAGTAACATCGAGGTTCATTATTATTTTTTATTAGAACTTAATCTAGAATCGTTTCCGTCTGAATTTTATTCTTTGGTCTTAATTTATCTTGAATACGATCGACAACATAATAAATCATTGGAACAACGATAATCGTCAGAAACATCGAACTTGTTAAACCTCCAATTAGAATCCAAGCAAGTCCGTTTTTCCATTCAGCTCCCGAACCCTCGGCAATAGCGATTGGTATCATCCCAATAACCATCGCAATGGTTGTCATTAAAATCGGACGCATACGTTCACTCACAGATTCCAAAAGTGCATCGTAAGTAGAAAGTCCTTTTTCCTTCAAATGATTCGTAAAATCGACGATTAGGATTGCATTTTTAGCTACGAGCCCGAGAAGCATCAACATTCCCAGCATTGTAAAAATACCCATATTCGAAGAGCTTAAGTTCAATGCCAATAATGCACCTATCAAAGCAACAGGAATCGAGAAAATTACCACAAACGGATAGATAAAGTTATCATAAAGTGCCACCATAATTAAATATACGAGCAAAAATCCAATGCCCATTGCTGTTCCTAGTGCACCCATAGATTCTTTTTGGCGTTTTACTTCTCCTCCCCACAACATACGGACGTTTGGATCTAACGGGTTCTTTTTTAAGTAGGTTTCTATTGCCGATGAAACGTTTCCGGCTGCTGTGCCCAAAACATAACAACGTAAAGTCGTATTCGAAATTCTATTTTTTCGTTCCAAAGATCCCGCGGCATTGTCAACAGTTACTTTGGCAAATTCGCTCAATCGCACTTGTTTTCCATCATTCGCTGTGAAAGTCAAACTATTCAAATCATCCACATTTTTTCTATCATTGGGATCCATCATTACACGGATATCGTATTCTTGACCTTTCTCATCGAATTGCGCATCGGTATTTCCGGTAAGAGCGTTCTGCAATTGCATTCCAATGGTTGCAATCGGCAATCCAAGTTGTCCCATTTTCTCTCGATCCAAATCAATTCGTACTTCTGGAGAAATATCCTCAGTTGAAATAGTTGGGTCTTTTGCCCCAGGAATATTCAATATCATCTCTTTCATTCGTTTCGCTTCTCTCATAAGAAGCTCACTATCGTCTGAAGATAAAAAGATTTCTACCGGTGCTTCCTCTGACTCAACCATTCCGATATTGATTGCTTTTACTTCAATTCCTGGGTATTTTTCTTCAATCTTTTTTCGGATAGCGGTCATATATTTTATCGTCGGATATTTTTTCTGCATTCCCGGCCTCATTTTAACAGTCAACTCAGATCTATTTTCTGACCCGAAAGATGCTGCACCCATTCCTGAACTTGGTCCTCCAACATTTGCAAAAACGATATCCACAATTTCCCTTTGAGCAAGAAGCAATTGTTCTATTTTCAGGGTGGTTGAATTATTTTCCTGAAACGTAGTACTCTTATCGTATTTTAATTTAACCATGAATTTACCTTGATCTCCTTGCGCAACGAATTCTTGACCAACAATGCCCAAGGACATTATCGCAATGGTACTTGCAAAGATTCCGAAAATAATTAGGGTAGTAATAATTTTATGTCGCAAAGTCCATCCAACTAAATTTACATATTGTTGCGTAAAAATGGTTAATCTTCGCTCAAACCAAAGCAAAAAGGCCTGAAATGGATTTTTGGAATTCAATTTAGTTTCTTTTGCGAAACGAGATGCCAACCAAGGTGTTAAGGTAAAACAGACAAACAAAGACATCAATGTGGAAACGACAACTACAATTGAAAACTGATGTAAAATATCTGAAATCGTTCCTTCTATAAAAACTACTGGGGAAAAAACCACGACGTCAACCAATGTGATGGCAAGTGCTGTGAATCCAATTTCATTTCTACCTTCGAGAGCTGCTACCCGACGATGTTTTCCCATTTGTAAATGGCGATAAATATTCTCCAAAACAACGATGGAGTCATCGACTAGAATTCCAATAACCAAAGACATCGCTAATAATGTCATCAAATTCAACGTGTATCCCAATAAATACATAGCAATAAACGTTGAAATCAAAGACGCTGGAATTGAAATCAAAACGATGAACGCATTTCTCAAACTATGCAAGAAGAGTAACATCACCGCAGCGACTAAAATTACAGCAAGTTCCAAATCGTGAATTACAGCATCAACTGAATCAATTGTTGGGATTGATGTATCGGTTGCGACTGTAAATTTCAATCCTTCTTTAGAGTATTTCTTCTCTAGATCCTTAAATTTTTCTTTCGTAACGGTTGACATATCAACTGCGTTGGCATCACTTTGCTTTTTAATGCGCATCCCGACTCCGTTAACTCCATTTAGGCGACAAACAGTTGTTTGATCTTCAATCGCATCCACGACTTCGGCAACATCACTCAACCGAACAGGAGAAGTTCCTCTAGAAAAAATGATTAAATCCCCTAAGTCATTTACAGAAGAAAATTTCCCTGCTAAACGAACGGTCATTTGTTCGCTGGCATCTTTTACCTTACCTGTCGGAAATTCTACGTTTGCACCTGCAATTGCCTGATTAATTGTATTTAAAGATAGACCATAGCGACGCATTTTATCTTTGTCAACATTAACGCGAAATGCACGATTTTCACCTCCAATTACTTGAACTTCTGCAACACCTTTGGTTTGTTTGATTTGAGGAATAATCTCATCATCCATCATTTGCATAAACTTGCGATCTTCCATATTAGAAGCAACAGCACTAACTTGTAAAACTGGCGATGCATTTGGTTCAATCTTCGCAACAACAGGAGTTTTAGCTCCGTCAGGCAAGGAATTCTGAACATTATTTATTTTTCGCTGACAATCTTCCAACGCATTATCAATGTTGGCGGATGCTTTGAATTCCAATAATACAACAGAAGCATTATCTAAAGAAAAACAAGTTACTTCACTGATGTTTTCCAACCCACTTAGGGCATCTTCCAGGGGTTTTGAAACCTGACTTTCAACAGTTGCTGGTGAAGCTCCAGGATACGTAGTTGTAATTGTTAAAATCGGCGGTGAGAAATCAGGCAAAAGCTCATAACTCAATTGATTGTAACAAAGTAATCCTCCTCCAATCAGAATGGTAAAAACAACTATGATGAAAGATGGTCGTTTA
>JBMLTP010000186.1:0-6667 GCA_049239885.1 Crocinitomicaceae bacterium | reverse complement strand
GAATTTGGCTTCCTTTTTCACTGGTATTATTTTCAGTGTTTGCATTATTGATTGTTTACAATTCGTATAAACAAGAAGAAATATACCTTAATAACCGAAAATCAGAAGTCAACAAACTTGCTAAAACCCTTGTAAAACAAATCAAAATTGGAATTGAAGAAGAAGATTTTGAAAGCATTAAGAAGTCACTTGAAATTGCAAAATCCTCCTATGGATTTGAAATGGTTAAATTGGAACTCGGTGAAATTTCAATTAATTATCCTGAAAATTCGAATGACTTAAAATTCAATAAGGATGAATTAATGGATGAAGATTATCCATTTAATACGGTCTTAGGAAAAGCAGAACTTTGTTTCATTACATCAACCAAACATATAAATGAAGTAATTACTAAAAACAATGAATCTACCATAATAATCTTTTTAGTGGTTTTTTTATGCTCAAGTTCCATCTTTTTGTGGTTTACCTTAAAAATCTCCAAACCTTTCAAAGATTTGGTTTCTTTGGCGAATAGAATTGAATCTCAAGACTATCGTGAAGACAAAATAAATCTCCCTGACACAAAAGAAATTCAAATTTTATATAAAAGTCTTGTATCCTTAATGGATTCTTTAAAATCGAGAGAGGAATTTAAGGATAATCTATTAAACGAACTTGAAATTCAAGTTAAAGCCCAAACTCAAGAGTTAAATCAACTTTCACTCGTAGCAAAGCATACGACAAATGGAGTAGTTATCACTGATAAGGATCGAAAAATCATATGGGTCAACAAAAGCTTTGAGAAACTTACAGGATATTCGCTTGAAGAAGTAAAAGGAAAAACTCCCAAACTTTTTCAATTTGAAAAAACGGATCGGGAAACAATCACTCGAATCAACAAACACCTTTCTGAAAACAAAATCGTAAATGAGGAAATTTTAAATCGAGCGAAAGATGGAAGAGAATATTGGTTGGATTTAAATATTGTTCCTATCCTTAATAAGGAAAATGAAACACAAGGATTCATTGCCGTTGAAATAGACATAACAGAAAAAAAGAATCGGGAAGATTTAATTAAAAAATCAGAAGAGGACTTACGTCAAATTCTGAACAATTCCTCAGAAATGATCCATACAATGGATTTACGAGGTAATCTTATTTGGGCAAATAAATCCTGGCTCAATAAAATTGAAGTTACTCTAGATGAAATAATAGGTAAACCACTCAGTCAATTCCTCAGCGAGGAAACAATGGTTGAATTCCAAGAAGTCATTCCCAAAGTAATTCGTGGTGAGAAAATAGACAATTTAGATTGTGTTTTCTTAAGTGTATCTGGAAAAGAAATCAAGTTAAAAGGGAAATCCATTCCAATTATAGAAAATGGGATCATAACGGCAAGTCAAGCCTATTTGCATGATGTTACGGATATCATAGCTGCTCAAAAAGAGATCATTGAAATGTCGCAGCTTCAAAAATTAGCAATCGACATATCTAATCGTTTCATCAATTTACCGATTGAAGAATACGAAGAAACGGTTTTAACATCACTAAAAGAGCTAAGTGATTTCGTTGGTGCAGACCGAGGCTATATCTACAACTTAAGCAAGAAAAGTAAGGAATATATATTTTCTCGCGGATCATCAACTAAAGATGTTAATTATGAATTTGTTCAACATTTCTCAATTGATTCAATTTCAGACACCTATAACAAACACAGAAATGGTGAGATCGTTATAAGTGATATTACTTTAACAAATGAAATAATCAACAACGAAAAATTGATGTATTCATCAGGTGTAAAAGGAACTATTTCTATTCCAGTTATTGATTCGGGAGAATTAATTGCATTTATAGGATTTGATGTTTACTCAAATGATTTAACCATTACGAAAGATGAATTGGACATCTTGAAATTATTCGCCCAAATGTTGATTAATGTAAATAAACGTTTCAAATACATTGATGAACTTAACCAATCCAAATTAAACATTCAGAAGATGAATGAAACACTGGAGTCCAAGGTACTAGAAAACACAAAAAGGAATCTTGATTTATCAAAATCATTGGTAGAACAAGACAAACTCGCTACAATTGGAGAAATTTCTGCAGGAATCGCACATGATCTTAATACGCCTCTTGGAACCATCCGCGTGGGAGCCGACAACGTTCGATTTATGATTGATCATCTTCTGACAAAAGAACTTAATTCGTTAAGTTCCGAAGATTTGAAGTTTATTCATCACAATGCGCCAACGAGAGACGTGGAAAATTTCATTGGTGGATTGCAATTGAGAAAAGAGAAAGCTCAATTCCTGGATTTCTTGAAGTCTCAATACGATGGATTAGATGAACAGTTTTTAAATAATATTGCAGAGTTAATGGTGAAAGCACGGATCTCTGTAAATGACGATGAAATTATTAAACGAATCTTCTCTTCTTCGAACCCATTGCTTTTTGCAGATGTATTCTACCAGATCTACCAGGCTTGTAATCAACTTGAAACTATTAAAGGCTCAAGTGACAAGGCTGTTAAGGTTGTACAAGATGTTCGATCATTCATAAAAGGAGAAACCAGTCAGAACGAAAAGCGATTATTTAATCTGAAAGAAAATATTTCAACTGTTCTAGGTGTGTTCCGATATGAGTTGGAGCACGGTGTTGATTTACGTTTTGAAATCGATCCGTCATTTGAAATGGTTGGATTTGACGTGAAACTTTTTCAGCTTTGGTCAAACTTATTAAAAAATGCGATTGAAGCAATGGATGAGCAAGAGCAAAAATACATTGGAATCTTCTCAAAAATAGAAGACAACAGGCTTCAAATTTCATTTGAGAATAACGGACCTAAGATTCCAAACGAAGTTCAAGAAAACATGTTCAAAAAGTTCTATACCACCAAAGAAAAGAAAAGTGGTTCTGGACTGGGATTAAGTATTGTGAACAACATACTAACCGATCACAACGCCTCCATTGACGTTTTCTCAGATGACGAAATAACGAGGTTTACAGTAACTTTCGATTTAAAGTAAAGGATTTTACTTTTCAATCCAAAATATCAATTTGATCTTCCTTTTTCGTAGGTCTCAACAATTGTAGAATTGCTATTGCAACAGACAAAAATATGGTTGAAATCGCTGAAAAATCGTTTAACCAATATAACCGAACTAATCCTTTCCCGTCGACGTATTTTATTTCGAGACTTATGAGTATCCAGAAAAATACAGCTGAAATAATCAACAAACAAGCACAAATTGCTGTAAGAAAACGAATCGTCTTCGCTTTCATTTGAATCTTGGAACCAAGAAGTTTTTTACATAATCCGTAACACCTTCTTCCAACGAATAAAATGGTATTGAGTAACCTGATTGAATGAGTTTTGACATGTTGGCTTCCGTAAAATACTGGTATTTATCCCGAATGTCAATTGGTGTGTCAACAAATTCGATTTTAGGCTCCAAATTCAATGCTTTGAATGTCAAGGTAGCTAAATCCAAGAACGTTCTTGCTTTTCCAGATCCCAAGTTATAAATCGCCGATTGTGGCTTTTCATTCATCAGGTATTCGCAAACACTCGCGACGTCTTTGACGTAAACAAAATCGCGCAACTGTCCACCATCCGAATAATTTGGATTATGCGAACGGAATAAGTTCATTTTTCCATTCTCTTTGATTTGCTTGAACGTATGAAAAATCACACTTGCCATTCTGCCTTTGTGGTATTCGTTTGGACCATAAACATTGAAAAACTTCAATCCAGCCCAAAAAGGAGGTGTTTTCGTTTGTGTCAAAACCCATTTATCAAAATCATTTTTTGATTCTCCGTATGGATTTAAAGGTTTCAATTTCGAAATTACTTCGTGACTATCATCGTAACCAAACTCTCCCCCACCGTATGTCGCAGCACTACTAGCATAGACCAACGGAATTTGTTTCTCTGAACAAATCGTCCAAATTTCTTTTGAATAATTCAGATTGAGCTCGTTGAAAAGCTCTACGGACATTTCGGTTGTATCCGTTCTAGCACCAAGGTGAAAAACAATGTCAATTTTCTCTTGATTATTTTTCAACCAAGTCTGAAAATCAGTTCGATCAATTTTTTGAATGTATTTTTTGTCTGTAAGATTTGGATGTTTATCCTCACGTGAGAAATCATCCACCAAAATCAAATCTTCGTGACCATTCTCATTAAGGTAGCCAACTAAATAACTCGCTATAAAACCGGCGGCGCCTGTAACGATAATCATTGGTTGTAATTAGAATAAACCGTTAATTTCGGCATCAATCGAATTGATGATTTTACCCAAATCCTCTTGGCTTTCAGGGAAACGGTTGTTGTCGATGTCTATGATTAGTAATTTACCTTTGTCATAAGTAGAAATCCAAGCTTCGTAGCGTTCATTCAATCGTTTCAAGTAATCCAAACGGATACTTTCTTCGTAATCACGACCACGCAATTGAATTTGATTTACCAGCGTAGGAACACTTGCACGCAAATAGATTAACAAATCTGGAGCAGAAACAAATGAATCCATCAAATTGAATAAAGAAAAATAATTTTCAAAATCACGTGTTGTCATCAAACCCATTGAGTGTAGGTTTGGCGCAAAAATAAAGGCGTCCTCGTAAATCGTGCGATCCTGAATTACTGTATGCTTCGTTTCCTTGATTTCTTGAATCTGTGTAAATCGACTATTCAAATAATAAATTTGAAGATTAAAAGACCAACGCTGCATATCATGGTAAAAGTCATTCAAATAAGGGTTTTGGTCGACATCTTCAAAATGTGTTTCCCAACCATAATGCTTTGAAAGCATATTTGTTAAAGTTGTTTTTCCAGAGCCAATATTTCCTGCTACAGCGATATGCATAATCGATTTTTTAAGAACAATAAAATTAAAATAAAACTACGAATTGAACACCGAAAAATTCAGCTTATTTGACTGAATATTTTGAAATTATTCTTTCAGAACGAAAATATAAAAAATCTCCTTGAATTTTAAAATCAATTACATTTTTTTCAGGTGAATCTATAGATATTGTTTCATTAGAGAATAAATTCAGAATATTGATTTTATCATTTTTTAAATATACCGCTCGTTCATCTTTTACACTCAAAATCTGTGCGAAGTTTTCCAATTGTATTCCTGTTTCAGAAAGCATTTGATCAAACTGAAAAACTTTACCACTGGCGGCGGTAAGGTAAAGGAAATTGTTTTTCTCAATTAGATCAACGAAATCAGACGACTCATTCAAAATCCCTTTCATGTTTTCGACGCGTTGAATAATTTTATCATTTACGATATCAATTAAGAGAATAGTCGAACGATATTCATCCAAAATCCAGATTAAGTTGGGACGATTCGAGGTAGCAATCATCCTTGCATTTTTAATATCAAACTCATCAAAATACTTGCAATTTCCATTCAACGACAATGTATTATCCAAAAAGCAAATACTTTGTTGTTCCTCAGAAAACAAAACCAATTTCATTGCATTTATAGGTTCAATCTCACTAATTCGCCCCAGTGATTTTATACTTTGCGAATATGTTTGTTTTCCACTTGAATCCAACTTAGAAATAAAATTATTCTGAATAACGTACAAATTCCCAAGGTTGTCAACGTTCCAAACATCTATTGGTTTTTGAAATGGAAATTCATTTATTCTTAGCATACTTCCTGCAATCTTTTGCGAAAACGAGAATCGAATACAAGTAACCAGAATAAAGATGAAGAAAAAAAGTTTTTTCACAACTGAAATTTAGTCATTCTTTAGCAGAATCTGTTCCAAAATTTCACGATTGTTCATCAATCGCGGAACTTTATGTTGACCACCTAGTTTATTTTTCGACTTCAACCAACGATGAAAAGTTCCTTGCTGAACAAAATTATATTTTGGGAAATCTATATTTATATTTTGATAACGCTTTACATCGTAATCTGAGTTATACTTTTTAAGTGCCTCGTCGAGAGCTATTTTAAACGTTTCAAGATTTTCTGGTTCTTTCGTGAATTCAATCACCCACTCATGACCACCATTCGAATTTTGTAAATTGAAGTATGGCGCAACCGTGTATTCCACGATAGCAGAATTTGTTTTTGAACAAGCTTCGGAAATAGCCTTCTCGGTGTGGTCCACGATCATTTTTTCACCGAATCCATTGATGAAATGAGAAGTCCTTCCTGTTACCCGAAATCGAAATGGTTGAATTGAAGAAAAACGGATCGTATCGCCAATTATGTATCGCCATAGTCCAGCCGAGGTTGAAATAACAAGCGCATAATCAACATCGGGTTGAACATCATCCAAAGGAATAACGTTTTTTGAATGAATTCCATCGAAATTTGTCATTGGAATGAATTCGTAAAAGACCTCTGAATTTGTTAGTAGCAACAATTCCCTGGAATCAAGTTGATCTTGTAAACCAAAATATCCTTCTGACGAATTGTAAGATTCAACATAATTCATTTCAGTATTCCCAATCAACTCTCTGAATTGCGCTTGATAAGGATCGAAGTTCATTCCACCATGAATATATAATTCGAGATTTGGCCAAACTTGAGAAATAGTTTCTTTACCTGAGATTTCCAAAACACGTTTCAAAAGTAAGAGAGTCCAACTCGGAACGCCTGCAAGTATGCAAATATTCTCATCAATCGTTGCATTTGCCATATCATTAAGCTTCTTT
>JBMLTP010000185.1:0-4155 GCA_049239885.1 Crocinitomicaceae bacterium | reverse complement strand
GTGACCTTGTGGTTGATTTACTTCTTTAACATGAACCAAAACCGGTACGTGCTCTTCGCGAGCGATTTTAACTGCTTTTTCGTATGTCTCACATAAATGAGCGTAGTCCCAACCCTTAGAGGAAAGAATTTCGTAGCCAGGCTTGTCTTTCGTTCGTTGCATTCCGGATAGAGCTTCAGAAATACTGCCTTTAGTTGTTTGATATTCACGTGGAACTGAAATTCCGTAGCCATCATCCCAAACTGACATCACAACTGGAACCTGCAAAACACCCATTGCGTTAATGGATTCCCAAAAGGGTCCTTCTGACGTTGAAGCATCCCCGATTGTTCCGAAAGCAACTTCATTTCCGTTGTTGCTGAATTTTTTGAATTGTGGCGCTTCTCTTAAAACGGGATTATTTCGATAAACTTTGGAAGCTTGCGCTAAACCAACTAATCTTGGCATTTGTCCTGCCGTCGGTGAAATATCAGAGGAACTATTTTTTTGTTTGGTTAAATCCTTCCATTCACCATTTTCGTCAATGTTTCGTGTTGAATAATGACCACCCATTTGCCTTCCAGCAGAGAGTGGTTCAACGTTTACATCCGTATGTGCATACAAGCCTGCGAAATACTGCTCCAAGGTAAGTTCCCCGATAGCAAACATCAACGTTTGATCACGGTAGTATCCTGATCGAAAATCACCATTTTGATATTGCTTTGCCAAAGCGATTTGAGCAACTTCTTTTCCATCGCCAAAAATTCCGAATTTCGCTTTTCCAGTCAATACCTCTTTTCTTCCTAAAAGTGAGGCTTCACGTGATTCACACGCTAAACGAAAATCAGAAAGAATTTGATTTTTAAACGTTACGAAATCAATCGATGGGGTAGGGGCTTCTTTTAATTTGTCTGACATAACCTTGTGAATGTGTAACAAAGATAAGCAAAATCAACCTAGATAGAATCGTTTGAAACTATAAACCAGAATCAATTTGAACGAAATGTCTCAAAAATTACTTAACTCGAATTTACATGTTTGTTTTTTGTGGTTATATTTTTTACATTTTTGTTGAATGAAAATTGAATTATGCGCTGCCTCTCAAGAAGCCATTCAAATTGCTTCAAATCTTCAAATTGACCGAATAGAATTGTGTCAAAATTTGGATCAGGGTGGGCTTACTCCCTCGGCAGGGATGATTAAATACGCCAAAGATTTAGGTTTGGAAGCACACGTGTTAATTCGTCCAAGGGCTGGTGGTTTTCACTATTCAGAGGAGGAAATTAAGTTGATTTTGAATGACGTCCAATTTTGTAAGGATTTTGGTGTGGATGGAATCGTAGTTGGGTTCTTACAGCCCAATTTTGAGATTGATACGTATGCCATTGAACAAATAAATTCAATTCGAGGAGATTTAAAATTAACTTTTCATCGGGCTTTTGATGATACAATCGAATGGAGAAGGTCATTGGATAAATTGATTTCGTGTGGTGTTGATCGAATTCTGACTTCTGGTTTTGCCTCGAATGTGGATATCGGTTTGCCAAATTTAATTGAAATGACAAACTATGCGAATGAACGAATTGAAATAATGCCTGGCGGAGGCGTAAATGCCGGAAATATTTTGAAAATAAAGCGAGAGCTTGAACCCGAAAGCATTCATTTTTCAGGAACAATTAAGGTATTGATGGATGAAGACTCAGCATTTTCTGAGACATTACTGAAGGCTGATGCGAATCGAATTGCAAAGTTGTGTGATTTAATTCGCGGATGATTTTGAAATTCAGTTGATTATGTTTAAATTTAATGTATGAAAAGACTAAAAAATAGAATTTCCGTTTTTCTGATGTTGACATTCGGAACGAGTTTTTCTCAGGAAAATGGCTCTTTGGATGCGGCGATTTCAAGCCAAGGTTTCAAGTTTATTGAATCTTCAATATCCAATTCAGGTAATTTCTATGCAGCCTTATTTTCGGATTCAAAAACGTTGCTTGTTGCAAAGAATGAAATTGGAGATTTTCCAGTGTTTGAAAAAATTGAATTTCAAAATGGTGAAGGTGCTTTTCGTCCAGTAGGTTACCCGAAAGACCAATATATTTATTATACCTTTTTTGATGTTTCTTCTATCATTCCAAGTGAGGTTCGAATTCATCCGAAATCAAGTATTCATCAAAAAAGAAGAAAACCAAATCGTAACATTCGTTTGAATGGGTTTTTAAATGGTGATCCCCTTATAACAAGCACTAGTAATTCCTTTCAGACGCAATTAGCCTTGGCAAATTCAAATAATTACTATGTTGATCGAAGTCCGATGAATATTTCCAAGTATGAATTTAGGTATTCAAATCAGCCATCTTTCGTATTTGCTCAAGATGATTATGTGGTTTGTTTTAGTCAAGGTGCTGAAAGAGTCAGTTTATTAAATCTTTCCGGCGATGTGCTTACATCAAATGATATTGTAACGATTAAACCGCTGATTTCGAGTAGTAAGGGAAGGACGATTTTATTCGATAAAGCGATAGGCAAGTTTTATATGGTTGTTGAGTCCAATTTTTCTTACAATTTTTATTTGATTGATATAAAAACCGGAAAGACAAACTACTTATTTAAAACGGAAACTGTTTGGGCAAACCCGAATTGGGAATTGAACAACGGTGTTTTGAACTATGAAAAGACTCTGGAGAACAAAAAAGTGAGGTTGAGTCGAAATATGAATGAATAATCTGCAGAACAGAATTAGTTATATTTCCGTTTTTTGATTTACCCTGGCATACGGAAAACGCTTGATTAATTCCGTTTTCACATAACCATCAAGACCATTTATCGCAACTACATTTCCATGATCTAATCGAATCCAATAGTCTTCTCCTAACAATTCATCTTGAACAAAGATTTTTTCAATCGATGCAATGATGTGAATGGTTCCATTTTCCTCAATTAGGTATTCGTTTACATATTTACATAGTAATTGAACCGGGCTTGATTTTACAAAAGGCACACTAGAATCAGTTTTCGTTTCCATTTCGATTCCTGTAACTTCAAATTCATTGACATCTTGATCGTAATTTGCTGAGGTTTGATGTGCTTTTTGAATAAATGATTCGGATATTGCATTTACGGAGAAATATTGAGTTTCCTTGATGTTAGAATATGTATGTCGAGGGACTGTTGTTGGACGCAGAATAAATCCTAATAATGCGGGATCACTTCCCAAATGTGTGATACTTGAAAATACTGCCAAGTTGTAATTACCATCTTTCGATATTGATCCAATTAAATTGGCGGATTTGTAACCCATACAGGAATTTATTAGATTCAACCTCGGGACTTTCGAAAGAGCTTGAAAATCAGCTTTGTCCAAACAAATCATCGTTTTGTTATTTTATTATTTGAAATGCCTCTTTGGCGGTTGCATTTGAAGCGACTGATTTCTTCTGAACGCGTTTTTAGGTGTTTGGTTTTACATTCCTCCACACGTTTTCTCCAAAGTTTGTATGAACTATATTTTAATTCTTTTTTCATTAAGTTTCGAACCGCTTGTTCGTTCAATCTAAATTGGAGTTTAATGGCATCAAAAGGCGTTCTGTCCTCCCAGGCCATTTCGATGATACGATCGATATCACTTTCTGAAAGCTCATTTTTTTCTTCCTTCTTCGGCACCAAATAAGCCATTGGAGAAGGCAAATCACTGTACTGACAAATTAGGTCTAGTTCCATATCTTTTGATAACGTTTTTCCTTATCATATTGTTCTTCTTGTTTTTCTGTATTGAATTTTCTACCTGCTCGTGGATCGTTTCCAACGCCTGCAATGTAGGCCCAATTTCCCCAGTTGGAGGAAACGTCGTAATCAATTAATTGCGATTCAAAATAGGCAGCACCAACTCTCCAATCTTGTTCCAAATCGTAAATAAAATAACTCGCTACAATTTGCCGCATGCGATTGGAGGTCCAACCTGTGGCTTTCAATTCCTTCATTGCTGCATTCACGAAATCATTTTGCGTTTCGCCATTAATCCATGAATCAATAGCTTGTTTGTTTCTAGTTGGTTTTCGATCTGATTCACCTAAAATTCCGTGTAACTGGTAATAAGCCAGCGGATTTTTTTTAAACGAAAAACGAAAGAAATCTCGCCACAACAATTCAAAGATGAGCCAATACGAGGAATCATTTGCC
>JBMLTP010000184.1:0-3050 GCA_049239885.1 Crocinitomicaceae bacterium | reverse complement strand
GTTTCTTTCGGATTTGAAAGCATTTAATGCGGATATTTTCGTTGTGGTAGCTTTTCGTATGTTACCGGAAATTGTTTGGGCAATGCCACCAAAAGGAACCTTTAATCTTCATGCTTCTCTGCTTCCGAAATATCGTGGTGCAGCACCTATAAATTGGGCAATCATGAATGGGGAAACAGAAACAGGAGTTACTACATTTTTCATTAATCAAATCATAGACACTGGAAGTATTTTGGCCCAGGAAAAAATTTCCATTACAGAAAATATGACCGCAGGCGAATTGCACGATCAGCTAATGAATCTTGGTGCAAAATTGACAGTAGAAACATTGGATAAAATTGAATCGAATTCAATTCAAGCGATTCCGCAAGATGAAGAATTGGCTAAAAATTTGCCTCACGCCCCGAAAATTTTTAAGGCTGATTGTGAAATCCAATGGAACCAAGACGCGACAATAATCCATAATAAAATACGAGGTTTATCACCATATCCTGCCGCTTGGTGCTCACTAATGAAAAATGGGGAAAAGGTGACTTTCAAATTATTTTCTTCAAAAGCAACAACCGAAGTTTCTGATTCAAAGTCGTTGAAAAAAGGAGCAGATGGTATTTTATTTCCTTGTAACGATTTTTACATCAGTATCTCAGAGTTACAGCCAGAAGGGAAGAGACGAATGAATTTCAAAGAGTTTTTGGCTGGGAATGATTTATCCTCCTATTCAATCACATAAATTTAATTTCATTGTGAAATTTGCACTTTTCACTTTTTTGCTTTTTAATTCAATTCAACCTTTCGCTCAATTGAATCAATTTCCTTGTGACAGTATTAAATTGAAAAATGGTAAAATTCTAAAAGCAACTATTATTGAAAAAAAGAAACATAAAATTCGCTATTTCAATAATCAAAAACCTGGTTGGAAAATTAGAAAAATTAGGTATCGAAGGATTGATTCAATTTATTATGCCAATCAAGTAAATTCGTTTAATCGAAAAGACTCGCTACCGTATCTTCAATTAAGTAGTTGGCATTCAGATGGTCTTTCGATAAGGAAAATAAAAGAAAATTCAAAATTAGTTATTCGAACAAAAGATTCATTAAAGTTGAAAGGCAGATTAGTGATCGTAAATCAGGATGCAGTTTTTCTTCGCTTGAGAAATGACCCAAATTTTTCACCACATTTGAATTTGAAACTCGATTCGATAGGTTCAATGAAACTTATTCCTATCAGTAATATCTCGTCTATTCAAACAACGGGAAAATCGGTCAGAGTAGCGGGAAATATTATGGGTGGTTTAATTACACTTTTCGGTTTATATAAATACTACAGTACTGGAGAGGTTATTTCAATTTATTTGTCAATTCCTTTCTACGCTGTAAATTTTAGAAAAAAGAACTACGATTTGGAAACTAAATGGAAAGCAGAAGTTAATTTTAAACAAAACAATTAATTCCAATTATTAACTAAAGTTGTTACAATAAAACTGATTTGGCGTTTAAAGAGTTTATAGATATTAAATTCGAACTCCAAATGAAAGCTGTCATTCTCCTTATTTCACTCATCTCATTTCAAATTGTTTTTGCACAATATTATGTGCGAACCAAGAAAAATATCGGTGTTTACTCAATGTATAATTTCGGTCAGGACCGGGTTCTTCAACCTTCCGCTCAAGTTGGTGTTTGCAGTCAAATTGGCCGACATTTTATTCCAGAAGTAGGCGCGACTTTTGTTTCTGTGAATCAAGATGCCACTTTTCGCTCGTTCAATGCAGGACTTCAATATCGAACTAGATTACTTAAGATTCACGAACGAAAAAGAGGTGCAAAATGTAAATTTGAACTATTGGATTTATTCGTTGCACCTGAATATTTTTATACGCCAAACGAATCCTTTCGATTTGACAAAAACACATATTCACTCCGCTATGGATTGGCTATTCATCACTTTGAATCTGGTGGATCTAAAAGATCAAGAGCATGGTTAACCAAACTGGAAGCATATCATCGCACGTATTTTGGTGAAATTAGTTCTGGTCGACGCGAATTTGGACTTGCACTTCGCATTCAACATTTTAAAACCTATGATTTTCTGAGGTAGACTAATTGTTCTCTGATTTCTTGATTTCGTAGTTTATTCGAATACTTTTTTCTAGTTCTTCTTTTAATTTTTGTTGCTCCTCAGCGAGACGAATTTGCTCCCAATATTGACCTTCTAAATCTGGTGGTTCGATCCCAAGTTCTTTCTCAATTTCATACTGGTATTTCGGTCGTTGCGGGCCTAATTTTCGATAATAAAATGCTAAGAAGATACCAACCAGCATTCCTGAAAGATGGCCTTCCCACGAAACATGTTGTTCGGTTGGAAAGATTCCCCAAATCATACTACCGTAGATAAATACTATAAACAAAGACAAAGCTTGAAGTGGTAAATATTTCCTCAACACTCCCGAAGTAAATAAAAACGCAGCTAATGAATAAATGACACCACTCATTCCAATGTGATAAGCTCCATTGTTGTTAGCAAAAACCCACAATAAAATTCCAGTAACAAACCAGCTGAACAAAAAGACCCGCAGTGCAATTTCGCGATATGAATAAAATAGGAGTGTTAGCAATAAAAAGGTTGGAATGGAATTATTAAGCAAATGGCGAATGTCTCCGTGCGAATGAATCCAAGGCATGAAAAATATTCCCTTAAGTCCGTCTGATGTTTTCGGCATAACGCCAAGCTTGTGAAAATCGTAAACGAACAAATAATCAGACCAATAAACCAACCACATGATAATCATAACGAAAAGTGCTGGTGGAATGGCATTTCGTAAATGAGATTCAAAGTGAGTTTGTGTTCGCATAATTTCGATTCTTTTCAAAACTCATGCCTTTCGAAAATTACTGACAGGTTGTCAAAAATGCATTTAACTCCGAAATCATCCTTAATTTTGTGGTATGGAAGAAATCAAAAATAAAGTCAAAGAGAGCGGATTGATTCAGCTTGATCTTGCTGATTTCAAACCAAAAGAAACAATTATCGGAATAGACCTTTCAAAGCAGCT
>JBMLTP010000183.1:0-10060 GCA_049239885.1 Crocinitomicaceae bacterium | reverse complement strand
AGCAAAACTAAATTTCGTTGTAACTTTTAAAGGTTGTATCTTTATTCTTTAAAAGTTGAAGTATGTTTGATGACGAGGATGATGACGATTTTTCGGATAAAAGCTTAAATGATGACATCGAGCAATTTGAAGCACATCTGAAAGGAAAATCGATTGGTTTTATAGATAGTGACCGACTAGAAGCATTGATCGATCATTACATTATCAACGGTCAATATGCCAAAGCGAAAACTGCGTCAGAGATGGGTATGTATCACTTTAGCTACAACAACATCTTCCTTCTTCGTAAAGCTCAATCCATGAGTGGCATGGGACTGTTAAATGATGCACTTGAAATAATCAATCAACTTGAAAAGACTGAAATTGGTTCTGCTGAGATTTATCTAACAAAAGCGGCGTTGTTTAGTCAATTAAGAGATTCGAGAAATTCAATTCGATATTTCAAAATGGCAATAGAGGTTTGTGAGCCTGAGGATCGCGATGAGATCTATATGGACATAGCTATGGAATATCAAAATATCAATCAGTTCAAAGAGGCTATTGAAGTATTAAAAGATGCACTTAAATTCAATAATCAAAATGAAGGTGCATTGTATGAAATCGCCTATTGCTACGATCAAATGGGTGACTATTCGCAAGCGATCAAATGTTATTCTGATTTCATTGATGAAAATCCATATTCTTTTACGGCTTGGTATAATTTAGGTAATGCATACAGTAAGATGGAGAATTTCGATAAGGCGATTTGGGCCTACGACTACTCTATTTTGATTAATGACGAATTTGGACCTGCGCATTTTAATTTAGGTAACGCTTATCTATCTCTAGAAAAATACCTTAAAGCTATTGAACATTTTCACGAGTGCATGCGCTTGGATGGAGATGACGCCATGGCACTCTGTTATATTGGTGAAGCTCATGAACAATTGAATGAATTTGAATTAGCCAAACATTTCTACCGCAAAAGTCTTGAATTAGCACCGATGCTTGCCGAAGCTTGGTTAGGATTGGGAATCATTGACGATTTAGAAGGGAAAACGAAAGAAGGCATCATTCTAATTCAAAAAGCGTTAGAAATAGATCCGTTAAATGCCGGTATTTTCCATGTACTTGCCGGAGCTTATGAAAAAATAGATGAAAAGAAGTTGGCAATTGAACATTATGAGAAATCCTTGGAACTCGATCCGAGCGATGAGGATTGCCTTTCTGATTACATTAGCTTTTTGACAGAAAATTCGCCTATTGATGCATTTCGAAAATTACAAGTTTTTAATTCAGAAAATGATTCAAATCCAATTTCAAAATTATTAGAAGTTAACTTGTATTGGATTTTAGGCCAACGCGATAATGCAAAACGTCTATTTATTGATTGCCTTCAAGAAGATGAGAAAAAAGCCAAATCGATTTTTGAAATTAATCCAGATTTGTTGGATGATCAAGATTTTTTAAACCTATCACACGATTAAAAGATGAATTTTAAACTTTCCTATATACCTAAAAGAAGTGAAAAACCCAGAAATAAAGGGGTTACAATGATGATGGACAAGGGTTTGGGATTAAAAGAAACAGAACATTTTATCGAGGCTTCCAGTCACCTTACTGATCTGGTTAAATTTGGCTTTGGAACTTCCTATGTAACTAACAACCTCGAAGAAAAAATAAAGTTATACAAAGAGGCTGGAATTCGTCCTTACTTCGGTGGAACGCTGTTTGAAGCCTTTTATGCTCGGGGGAAATTTGATGATTATATAAAGCTATTGGATAAGTTCGATTTGGATTTGGCTGAAATATCTGACGGTTCAATTATCATTCCACACGATGAAAAGTGCGAGCTAATTTCCAAAATGGCAAAAGATAGAACTGTACTTTCAGAAGTAGGTTCAAAAGATTCAGGTATTTTAATTTCCCCAGCAAAATGGGTGCGTTTAATGAGTGCCGAACTCGAAGCAGGAAGTTGGAAAGTCATCGCTGAAGGTAGAGAAGCAGGGAATGTTGGTGTTTTTAGACCAAATGGAACCGCTCATACACTTCTGATCAATCGCATCATTGCCAAAGTAGCTCCTGAGAGTATTTTGTGGGAAGCTCCTCAAAAAAATCAACAGGTTTGGTTCATTAAACTATTTGGAGCCGAAGTTAACCTAGGAAATATTGGCCCGGGAGACGTTATTCCGCTAGAATGCTTGAGACTTGGTCTTCGTGGTGATACCTTCTTCGATTTTTTACCTAAAGATTTTGCAGATCGCTTGAAGCAAGTCAACGATGACGATGAGGTTGAAGAGGAAGGATAATGGAAGCTTTTGCTAAGACAAAAGAAAGTATTGGGCATTCTGGACAAATTTTTTCAATTGTTTTTGACGGTGATTTCATTTATTCGTCTTCTGCTGATAAATATGTTACACGTTGGGATATTGAAACTGGGAAACAAGATAAATTCGCCATTCGTTTTGAAAAATCACCGTACTCTCTTGCCTTAATTTCAAATAATGAGAAATTAGCCGTTGGACTTGAAAATGGTGATTTACATATTTTTGACTTACATGTTAAAAAAGAAATTAAATTCTACCAACAGCATAAGACCGCCATTTTTTATTTAAAAGAAAACAAGTCAAAAAAGCAATTTTACTCCAGTGATGCTGATGGTAACTTGGCAGTTTGGAATACAGATTCGTTAAAATTAGAAGTTCTTCTACCTTTTGATTGTGGCAAAATCAGACGAATGTCTTTAAATTCAGATGAATCCATGCTTTATTTAGCCTGTCAAGATGGTTTCGTACGAGTTTTAGAAACAGAATTTTACAACTTAATTGATGAGTTTTTTTCACACGAAGGAGGAACCACCTCGATAAGCCTTGACCCAGAAAATGAAAATTTCCTTTTTACAGGTGGAAAGGATGCTCATTTAAAAGTATGGAATTTGAATTCAAATCAATGCGAAAAAAGTATTCCAGCCCATAATTATGCGATTTACGATATTTTGTTTTTAAACGAAAAGTCATTTGTAACGCTTAGTCGCGACAAGTCCATTAAAATTTGGAGTAAAGAAACATTGAGTGTTCTTCAAAAAATCGATGCAAAATCAAAAGGGCACAAACATTCAGTGAATTCAATAGTTAAACTTGATGATTCAAGTTTCGCAACGGCAAGTGATGACAAAACCATCAACTATTTTTCACTCATTTAATCTTGACATCAACCGAGACTGGTAAGTGATCCGAATAACCACCAAGGTATTTCTCACCTACAAATGTTCGTTTTGGCTGTTTATTCCCTTTATATTCTTCCATAAGAAATTCGAAACTATTGATTTTACCAGAATTTGGAATAACTGATAACTTTCCTGCAGTGAATCCTTTAGAAACCATAATGTGATCTAAAATCCCCCATTCACCTTTGTAGGTATGAGTACCACCAAATTCACCTGATGATTTTAAAATCATAGGAGTTAATCTTTCAGCAATGACAGATGGTGCTTTATCCTCTGGATGATCATTTAAATCACCCATAAATACGATTTTGGAGTTTGGATTGACATTCAAAACGGAATCAATGAACATTCTGGCGCTTTCTGCTGCTTTTATTCTTTTGGGTTCACTATCATTCGATCTTCTGCTCGGCCAATGATTTACCATAGCGAAAATGGTATCTTTCTTCGTAGCGAATTTTGCCCAAACAATATCCCGTGACCGTGGTTCTGAATCTCCAGGCAAGGTGAAACGAATGTTACCAGAATTTATTAATTTAAAAAGAGACGAATTATAAATGAAACCGACGTCAATTCCACGTAAATCAGGGCTGTCATAATGAACAGGTTGGTAATTTTTCAACTTCTTGTCGCTCTTAATCAAATCTTCCAGAACAAACTTATTTTCAATTTCACAAAATCCCATTATGGCTGGATAATTTAATGCGCTAAGTACCTCAATAACATGCTTTTTTTTATCCTCATACTTGACTTTACCCCATTTTAATTTGGAACTTGGTAAGTATTCTGCATCATCATTTGAACCATCTATCGTATCAAAATAATTTTCTGTATTGTAGAATGCAATTTTTGTTGTCTTTTGAGAACAAGCGAAGTTCAAAATCGAAATAAAAGAAATGATAAAAATGTTTTTCATACAAGGATTTCAGCTAATGTAAAAAGAAAATATAAAATTAATTTATAGCGTGTATTATTTTAAAATGATTCCAACTGGACAGTGATCCGAACCCATTACCTCATTAAGAATAAATGCATCTTCAAGTTTAGGAATAAAGCTTTCAGAAACCAGGAAATAATCAATTCTCCAGCCAACATTTTTTTCTCTTGCCCCGCCACGGTAACTCCACCACGTATATTTTACTTGATCTCCGTGGAAATGGCGAAACGTGTCTACCAACCCATTTTGGGTAAATGCGTCCATTCCGTCGATTTCTTCTTGCATATATCCCGCAGATTTATTGTAATTCCCTTTTGGTCTTGCCAAGTCAATAGCTTTATGTGCAACATTAAAGTCACCGCAAACGACAACCGGTTTTTTCTTCTCCAATTTTTTCAAATAGGCAAGAAAATCTTTATCCCACTTTTGACGGTAATCTAAACGTAATAATTCGCTTCCCGAATTCGGAACATAGACATTCATTAAATAAAATTGATCATATTCAAGACAAACAGTTCGTCCCTCCATATCATGTTCATCCATTCCAATTTTATAATGAACGTGATGCGGCTTTACCCTACTCAAAATCGCTGTTCCAGAATATCCTTTTTTGTCAGCGTGATGCGCATACACATGATAATCGGGTAACAAGGAAACTGCTTCCTTGACTTGTTCCTCGGTAGCTTTTGTCTCTTGCAGGCAAATTACATCTGGGTTAACATCTAGCATATCTTGAATAAAGTTTTTCGTTGTAATCGCACGAATACCATTGACGTTGAAAGAAATTATCTTCATATAAATTTATTAGAAAAGTATTGTAAGATTTCCAAAGAGTAAAGGTAAATAATTTGAATATTGATTTTGAAAATAAAACAGTTGATTTTCTTTATTACCGAATAATGATTTAGCCTCAAGTCTCAATAACAAATGATCCGTTGGTCTATGAGTAAAACCTAAACTAGAAACATGTCCCTCGAAACCTAATGCGTTAATTGGAGTCTGAATTTGAATTTTACGCGGGTCATGAAAATATTCGTGACGAATATACGCATCCGATTTTTTTCCCATTTTATAATCAAGAATACCATTAATTTGCCACCAATTTGCTATATTATCATTTTTAACCTGTTGAATTCCTGAGTATAGACAAAACTGAGTCTTAAATTTATTTGATTCATGCGCCCAACTCAATTCAGTGAAAAATCTTAAGCCAAGATTTGGATTCGTTTCGGTTTTCTCGTTTCCAGCGTATGTCGTCCAACTTATGTATTCGTTATTTTTTCTCCATTCCAGTTGCGTTCCGAGCGAAGGAATCTTTTTTTGTAGTTCAATTTTTTGCCATCCATTCATCACGAACAAAGAAACCTTATAATTCTTTGAAAGTTCATATTGATAACGCAAACCAGTAACATAGTAAGGAACAAACTCTGGAGCCAAACTTCTTGTGTAAGCCAAATGATCCCAGCTTTTTGGTGTTTCGAAAGTAAAGGGAGATGAAAAAACACCAAAATCAATCCATTGGTTATTTTTTTTACTGGGTGAAATACCAATCGAACCCTCATAAATCCAACGAAATTGTTTTTTTTCTGATGCATAATTTGAATTCATATAGGATCCAATTGCAGGAGTTAACTGAAATCGAAATCGATCATTTGGTCGAAATTTAAAATCGACTAAAGCCAAGTTGATACCTAATGAGTTTAATTGATTGGAACTTACATAAATCGGAATATTCTCTTGATTAAAATCCAAAGGATTTAAACCGTAGTATAGGTCTATTCCGCCTGAAATTTCTAGTTTATTTTGTCCGTAAAACCAAAAAATTGAAAATATAAAACTGCTAATTAAAACGAATCTCACTTTTGAATATAAATGGTTTTTGTTAGATCAATGTTCTCATTGAAAATGTGAATGTATAAAACGTGACTTGATTCAAATTCAATTAACTTCGAATGAGTCGAGTCATCCAAAACTTTAAATTGAAACGACCTTCCTGTGGCATCAAAAAGAGAAATATGCTCTTTCAAAAATTGGACATTCGAAGTAATGAGAACATGTGAATTGTCAATTACTTCAACTTGAATTTTATCTTCAATCAACGTTTCTTGCAAAGCAGTTGAAAACGTAATTGTTTGAGAAACGGTATCACTTCCACAAGCTCCTGTCCCAACCAATTCAACCAAGTAAGTTCCATCAAACATATATGTATGAAGCGGATTTTGTTCGTTCGAAAACATATCGTCTCCAAAATACCAAGTTAGATTATCCACATAATCACTGGTTGAATTAAATTGTATGCTATTCCCTTGGTTTGTCGCACTCGAGATAAATTCCACATGCGCTAATGAATCATGATGCTTAAGCTTCCAAGTCAACATACTATCCAATACTGTAATTGATGCAGCATATTGAAGGATGTCGACCGTGGCTTGATCCAACGAACCCAAAAATGTGGCTCCGACAGGAGATTTATGGAAAATGGAACCGTAAAAAACACAAGCGCTCAGATATGTCCCTGCATAGCTAGGATGGGATCCATCAGCAGAAAATAAATTAATAGTTGGATGATTATCAATGACATATTTCCAAGCTGGACCAGAAGGCGACACACTTGCATTCGCCGAATCTGCAATTCGTAAATAGGCATTTCGCAAACGAAGATTCATTTTATCAAACGTGTTAATAGAATCCCATTGAGGATCACCCACTTGCCTTCCCCAAGTCATAAAATACATAGCTTGAGAGCATGGGGCATTCGCATAAACAAAATCAGCTAATTGCACCGCATATGGAAGAGTTGATGTATTTACTTGACCATAAGGAAAACTCGGTTCCTGGCTTTGGCCTTGTAAAACTACATAATCCCAAGGTTTGCTGTTTATTTTTTGAAAAGTTAGCGGATCATTCAGATGGCTTTGAAATGTAAAACCTCCATTGGTCTTTGATTCCACTGTAACAATATCACCTTTGGAATTGGTGATACTTTTAAAAACTGCAGGCAAATCATTTGTGTAAATGTAACTATTGCCAACGAACAAAACAGAAATACTGTCTTGACAAAACAAATTCAATGAAAAACCTAGGAATGCAACAGTAAGAAGTTTTCGCATGATTATTTTATTGTAAATTTAACTAAGTTTACCGAAATGAAAAGCATCATTCTTGTTTTCGCAATTGTATTATCTTCAAAAGTTATTGGTCAATTTCAATTTAATTATTCGGATAGCATTCTGGTATTAAAAAACGGATCTGCGCTGCAAAATTCATGGGCGGGTGGTTTAAATTACGCGCAAGTTTCTGACATTGATTTTGATTTCGATGGAGACTTGGATCTTTTGGTTTTTGACAGAAGTAACGATCAGATTAAACTATTTGAACACAAGCAGGATGGTGTAAATCATTTTTATAAATACAAACCTGATGGTTATGTTTTGTTTCCTTCTGACATTCGTTATCGTTTAACTTCAATTGATTACAATCAAGATGGGAAAAATGACTTGTTTACTTATGGGATCGGAGGAATCAAAGTTTATAAAAATGTTGGGAATTCAACGATAGGTTTACAATGGCAACTCGCTAAAAACTTGCTTTACTCGGATAATTGGGGAACACAATTAAATCTTTACGTCAGCTCTGCGGATATTCCTGCTATCGTTGATGTTGATTTGGATGGCGATATCGATGTCCTTACCTATCATATAAGCGGGGAGCATTTACAATATCACAAAAATCTGAGTCAAGAAACATTCGGACACTCTGATTCATTGATTTTCGAACTTAAGAATGAGTGTTGGGGAGGATTTAGTGAGGATGTAAATTCAAATACGGTTTTCCTAAATGATCAATCATCACCTTGTCTGGGAGGAAATGTTACAAATCCAGAATTGAAACCTAACGACGCCGAAAAGGCCCACGCTGGCTCGACAGTTTTGGCTTTGGATATGGATGGAAATGGTGTAAAGGATTTGATTTTAGGAGATGTTGCGTACCCATCGATGAATTTGTTAATCAATGGTGGTTCTGAGGTGAATACTAATTCACTCATGATTTCTGCAAACCCTAATTTCCCTTCTAATTCTACCCCAATTAATATGCAATTATTTCCAGCTGCCTTTTCAGTTGATGTCGATTTCGATGAAAAGAAAGATCTTCTTGTAGCTCCAAATGCGAAAAACGTTTCTGAAAATGAAAGCAGTTTGATGAAATATAAAAATACAGGAACTAACACAACTCCAAATTTTATTTTTGAAACGAAATCCTTTTTACAAGAGGAAATGATCGAGCACGGAACTGGGTCAATCCCCGTAATAGTTGATATTGATAATGACGGTTTGGAGGACTTATTTGTGGCGAATTTCTTTTCCTATAAAGCAACTCTTTCGAAAGAAAGTAGAATTGCTTTTTACAAGAATACTGGATCTACAACGAACCCTATTTTCACTTTTATTGATAGTGATTTCAATAATTTATCTCAATCAAATTTAGGCTTACGAATGGTTCCAACGTTCGGCGACTTGAATGCTGATGGTAAAAAGGACTTAATTCTCGGTCTAGAAAATGGCACACTTTGTTTCTTCAAAAATACAAGTACAGGAAGTAATCCAACTTTTGCGACGCCGATAGTGAATTACACAAATAATTTGGGTCAAATCATAAATGTAGGTCAGTATGCCGCTCCTCAATTGATTGATTTGAATAAAGATGGTAAATTGGATCTAGTAATTGGAAATAAGACCGGTGAATTGAAGTATTATGAAAACATAGGTACAACAGTGTCCCCAAGCTTTGAATTAAAAAACTCGTTGCTTGGTGGCGTTGACGTTTCCTCTTCAGTTTCACCAGACGGATATGCCGTTCCACATTTTTTCAACTATGAGGACACAACTTATTTGATGGTTGGTGCTTTAGATGGTGCAATTCATTTTTATGATTCCATTGATAATAATTTAAGTCAAGGAAGTGCTTTTTCAATCATTTCTGACGACTTCTTGAATTTATCCAAAAATATGGGAGCCTACAGTTCATTCATGGTAAATGATATGGACAATGATGGGACTTTGGATTTATTTATCGGTCAAGATCTTGGAGGGGTTTACCATTTGGAACATGATATAAATGGTTCGCTTGGAATTCAAGAAAATACATTTGAAGAAAGGGAAATGTTTTTGTACCCTAATCCTGTGAATGACATTGTAAATTTAAAAACAGATGTTGTACCAATGGAAATTCAACTTTATAGCAGTGAGGGAAAAGAGTTGCGTAAATTGAATATCACTGAGTATTCTACACAATTAAATATTTCAGAACTTCCAAAAGGAATTTATTTTCTAAAATCCAATAAATTCGGGAAATTATACCGAATAATTAAGAACTAATTATTTCACGAAAAAAGTAAACATTTCTTCGGTATTCAGTGATGCCTTTAGACAATCTCCAATAGCTACGGGCCCTACACCAGCTGGAGTTCCCGTAAAAATCAAATCTCCTGTTTTCAACGTGATGAATTTTGAAACATGTGCAATGATTTGATCAATTGAGAAAATCATATCACGTGTAAATCCATGTTGTTTCAAATTATCATTTTGATAAAATTGAAATTCTGTTGAACTAAAATCAATGTCCTGTAATTTAATCCATTTTGATGAAATGGGAGCGCTGTTATCAAAACCTTTGGCTTTTTCCCATGGCAATCCTTTCTCCTTGCATTTTTGTTGCAGTTCTCGCGCTGTGAAATCAATTCCTAGGGTAATTTCAGAATAATATTTGTTGGCAAATTTTTGATCAATATTTTTGCCCACCTTATCGATTTTGACAACTATTTCACATTCAAAGTGAAGGTCGTCCGTGAAATTGGGGTAATAAAAATCTTTTTCTTTTAATAATGCAGTATCTGGTTTAAGGAAAAATAAAGGTTCTTCAGG
>JBMLTP010000182.1:5924-12955 GCA_049239885.1 Crocinitomicaceae bacterium | reverse complement strand
TGACATGGATCAATATTTTGATTTATATCGCGATGGGAATGAAAATACGACAGGTTATTTTGATATAATTGTGAAATACAACAACAAGGTGGCTTCTGGTCAAACGCGTTGTCGTATTCATACAACCTCAGTAGAAACTATTTATTTACCTAATTAAAATTGTAATGAAAAAAATTCTTGTTCTGATTATCCTTGCTACCTCAATTATTTCTCTTGGTTCTTGTCGAAAGAAAAAAGATACTATTGCGAATATCTATGTTTTGGATGCGAATAATAGTCCTCAAGGCAACGCGATGGTTATTTTGTACGGAACGAATACTGCAGGGACGCCTCAGCAAGTTGCTGTTTTTGACACAGCATATACAAACGTCAGTGGAGTCGCTTCATTCAACTATAATGATATTTATCAACTTGGTCAAGCCGGTGTTGCTGTTTTGGATATCAAAGCTCAAAAGCAAAATATGGTTGGACAAGGAATTATTAAGATTGAAGCTGAAAAGGTTAACGAAGAAACCGTTTTCATTCAGTAATTAGGCTCGGATTTGTTTCTTCATGGAATTGACAACCATAAATTCAATTTCATCTTTTTGCACAAAACAATCGCCTATGCTTTTGAGATTCAATGAAAATTCATGAAAATCTCCAAATTCGATGGTTCGAATACACTCATTCAAGTCTAATTCAGGATTATTTTTCTTGATCATATTTAAAATTCGATTGATGTTGAGGACGTCAATCAAATACTTAGCAGAGTAACTTAATGATGCCTTTTTAATATCAACAACCATTTCAGCGTGGTCATCATACGAGTTGAAAATCAATGATTTTAAGCTTACAAGTTCCATTTTTTCTAATTTTATAGAACAAAGTTCTCATCGCAAAACGTAAACAATTTACGATCTACTTTTCTTTTTAGCTTTGGTTTGAAATAAGTGTCGAATGACTAACTTTGCTTTATATGTCTGAAGACAATAACATGTCCTTTCTTCAACATCTGGAGGAGCTTCGTTGGAGACTCGTTCGGGCGGCGATAGCGGTAATTATCGCTGGCATTGCAATTTGGTTCTATCAAGTAGAAATTATTGAGAATGTTTTCTTAGCCATGGCAGAGGATGACTTTATTACATTTCAATATCTCTGTAAATACTTTGGTATTTGTTCTGAAAAACTAAATGTCAACTTTCAAAGTATGACCGTCTCAGGTCAATTCTCGTATGCCTTAATGATGAGTATCGTAGGAGGTGCAATTGTATCATTTCCATTTATTTTCTATCAACTTTGGGGTTTCGTAAAACCAGGATTGAAATTTAAGGAGAAAAAAATGGCGCGCGGCATCGTATTTTATGTCAGTTTACTATTCTTCAGTGGAATTCTTTTTGGTTATTTCGTTGTTGCACCCATGAGCATTCAATTTTTCGGAACATTCCAAATGAGTGAACGAATCGAAAACATATACACCATTGATTCTTACATGAGTACGATAATTTCTACCGTATTTTATACTGGTTTATTTTTTCTTTTGCCTATCGTCACCTATTTTCTGACCAAAGTTGGTTTGTTTGATTCAGCATTTCTAAAAAAATACAGGCGTCACGCGATTGTCATTATTCTTATCCTTTCCGCAATTATTACTCCTCCCGACTGGATTACTCAAATAATTGTTTCAGTTCCTTTACTTCTGCTCTATGAAGTCGGGATTTTAGTTGCTATTCGTGTTGAAAAAAATGCTTTAAAAGCAAAAAACAATTAAAATGAGAATAAAAATTGTTATTTCTCTTTTTTTGCTTGCACTTAGGGCGTCTTTTTTCGCTCAACAAACTAATGTTTATGGCAACGTAATCGATGCAGAAACTGGATTTGGATTTCCATTTGTGAAAGTACAATTCATGAACTCCAAAATTGGAGCAATAACGGACTCGATGGGGAATTACAGCATTAAGACATACTATGCGACGGATTCATTGATGTTCATGTTTCCGGGATATAAACTGACCACTGTAAAAGTAAATCGTGATCAATCTCAAGAAATTAATATCAAGCTTGAAACACGTTCAAACTTGCATAAAGAAGTTGTAATCCGTCCTCCAGATGAGCCTTTTGCTATTAAATTGCACAAGCGAATTATTGCTAACAAAGCCATAAATAATAAAGAGAAATTGGATGCATACGAATACGAAGCATACAATAAAATTCAATTGGATCTTAACAACATCGGTGATAAGTTTACTAAAAACGGCATCGTAAAACGCTTGGATTTGATCATGGATTACCTCGATTCGACTGACGAAGGAAAAACTTTTCTACCAGTAATTCTTAGTGAAAATGTATCAGATTTTTATTTCAAAAATAAACCCAAATTGAAAAAAGAGGTTGTAAAAGCGACCAAAGTTTCCGGCATCGAGAACTTGCAAATGAATCAGTATTTGGGTGATATGTATTTGGATATCAATGTATATGATAACATCTACGACATGTTTTTCAAGTCATTCATTAGTCCGGTATCGATTTACGCTAGAAGTTACTACCATTTTTATGTGGAAGATTCAACATTTATAGGTAATAATTGGTGCTACAAAATGCGTTTTAAACCCAAAAGAACCGGTGATTTGACCTTTTCCGGAGAAATGTGGATCCATGACACGACTTATGCCATCAAACGCTTCAGCGCAAACATTTCTCCTGACGCCAATTTGAATTACATTCAGGATTTCTATTTCGAACAAGAATTCGAACAGGTAGAAAAAGAAGTTTGGATGATGACCAAAGAGAAACTAATCGCTGATATTCGATTGACAGAAAAAACAAAGGTCTATGGTCTTTTTGGACGAAAAACGAGCAGTCGCAGGTATTTTAAAATCAATGAAAAGCGAGAACCTGAGTTCTACAAAGGTGACAACACTGTTGAAATATTGGATAGCGCCAAATTGAGAAGCGATGCTTACTGGCGAGAAATGCGGCATCAACCATTATCGAAACAGGAAGAAAAAATCAATGAAATGATTGACTCGCTGCAGAACAACCGTTTCTTCAACACAATGAAAAATGTAACTTATCTAGCCTCCACAGGATATTATCCTATTGGAAAAATCGAGTTGGGAAGCATTGCATCGTTCGTGGCTTATAATCCAGTAGAAAAACTGAGGTTGGCTTTCGCCCTGCGCACATCTAACGAATTCTCAAAACGAATTGAAATTGGAGGTAGAATCGCATACGGATTTGGAGATCAGAAAATCAAATATGGTGCAACAATTCGCTATAATGTGACTCCCAAAAAGCGTGGACTTCTAAGTTCTTATTACAGTTATGATATTGAACAAATTGGAATTTCTAGCAGTGCATTATCAATGGGGAATACATTTACAACGGTTTTGAGCACAGCACCTTTTGACAAATTAACCTTCGTTACGAAAGCCGGCTTGAGTTTTGAAAAGGACATTAAAAAGGATTTTGTTGCATTCAGCGGTTTCGAACTCAAAGAACTTACACCGCTCGGCCTTGCAAATTATAAAAGAGTCGTAAACGGAGACACAAACCTAATTTCTAAAATCAGAACGGCAGAAATAACAGCTCGAATACGATGGGCCAAAGACGAAGAATTTATTTCGGGTAGTTTTGACCGCACTGCAATGACATGCACCAATCCGATTCTTTCTCTGCAAGGGGTTTTCGGGATCAAAGGACTGTTGGGAAGTGAATATTCATACCAAAAATTGGAATTTCAAATTGAGCATTACCGTCAATTGGGTGTTTTAGGGCGCATGTATTACGGAGGAACCGTTGGATACATTTTTGGAACGACAGCTTATCCGTTTTTGAAAGCAGTCCCTGGAAATCAATCCTTATATCTGATGACGAGTGCCTTTAATAAATTAAACTTCTTGGAATTTGTCACGGATAAATACGTGAGTGCATTCATTGAGAATCAGTGGGAAGGTTTATTTTTTGACCGAATTCCTTTAGTTAAAAAATTGAAATTGCGCTTAGTAACAACTGGTAAGATAGCGATTGGTGAGATTAGCGATCGTCACCAAAAAGAGATGTTACTTCCAGGTTTTGTTAAGCATTTCAATGGAATCCCATATGCAGAAACCAGCGTGGGAATAGAGAATATTTTGAAAGTTATTCGCGTTGATTTAGTTTGGAGAATGACCCATTTGGATCCCGGAATAAGTCCACTTGGCATTCGTGCGAAATTCGCGTTTAATTTTTAGTAACTTCGACAATTCAAATGAAACTTTACACAGAAAATATTCATAAAACCTACCGAGGAAGAGCGGTCGTGAATGGCGTTTCTGTAGAAGTAAACCAAGGCGAAATCGTTGGATTGCTAGGTCCAAACGGAGCAGGGAAAACTACTTCATTTTACATGATTGTCGGGCTGGTTAGACCTGATGAAGGAAAGGTTTTCTTGGATGACGTTGAAATCACGAAAGCGCCCATGTATAAACGAGCACAAATGGGAATAGGTTATTTACCGCAAGAAGTTTCCGTTTTCAGAAAACTAAGCGTAGAGGACAACATCATGGCCATTTTGGAAATGACCGACCTCAATAAAACACAACGCCAAGAAAAACTGGAACGTTTGCTCGAGGAATTTCATTTGACCCATGTTCGAAAAAACTTAGGAAATCGACTTTCTGGTGGTGAAAAACGTCGAACAGAAATTGCACGCGCCCTAGCCACAGATCCGAAGTTTGTTTTACTTGACGAACCATTTGCCGGTGTTGATCCAATTGCTGTTGAGGATATTCAAGCAATTATTTCAGAGCTTAAAAAACGAAATATCGGAATCCTGATTACCGACCACAATGTACAGGAAACTTTATCGATTACTGATCGCGCTTACCTACTCTTCGAGGGAAGCATCTTAAAATCTGGTACCGCTGAAGATTTAGCCTCTGATGAACAGGTTAGAAGGGTTTATTTGGGGCAGAATTTTGTGCTTAGGAAGTAATTTTAACTACCTCAAATCAAACAAATCCCTCACTCCAACAATGCGATCGATGGTAAATCCTTCCGCATATTTCATTCCAGCCGGTCGACCCACAGTCATCATTCTGCCTTTTAGGAAATCAAAAAATTCTTCTCCCGAAATGGGTGTGTTTGGTTCAATGCTATCGGGATTATAGAATTGCGTTTTGTAAGCTTTTATGACTTCGATTTTTTTGTCCATAAACTCCGAGACATCAACTACGAAATTCGGTTGAATGTAATAATCTTGAATATAGTGTAGAACAAGTCTAGGACGAAAAGCTTCCTGTGGTTTTCCTTCCCATTCTGTTTCGATTTTTCGAAGACCCGCCAGATAGCAAGCATCCGCAACCAATTTTGCAGCCCTTCCGTGATCAGGGTGACGATCCAAAATACTATTAGCCAAAACGATTTCCGGTTGAAAACGCCGAATTTGTTGAATGATCAGGCGTTTGTTCTCTTCTGTATGTTCAAAGAAACCGTCTTTTATTCTCAAATTTTCTCGAGCTGCCAATCCTAATAATTTCGCAGCAGCTTCCGCTTCCTCGAAGCGCGTTTGAACGGTTCCGCGTGTTCCAAGCTCCCCTTGCGTTAAATCGATAATTCCCACAGATTTCCCCTCGCTGATGTATTTCAATAGCGTTCCCGCTGCAGAGATTTCTGCATCATCCGGGTGAGCCGCAAAAGCAAGGATGTCTAGTTTCATTTTTTTATCTTATGATTTCAGGAGGTTGAGACTTTAGGATTTTACGACTGGCTGACATTCGCCAAAGGACAAGAAGACAAATGACGATTGGACAAACGACTTAGTATTTCCAAAATTCTAAACTCTCAATTCTTACTTTTTAACTCTCAACTCGCGCGTAGCTCTCCACACTTGGACACGAACAAATCAAATTTCTATCTCCAAATGCATTGTCAACTCGGCGAACCGGAACCCAATACTTGAAATTTTTCAAATAACTAACCGGATAAGCGGCCTCTTGCGGAGAATATGGGTAATTCCAGTTTTTATTAATGATGCAATCAGCGGTATGCGGTGCATTTTTCAATAAGTTATTTTCCTTATCTACGTGACCGTTTTCAATTTCTCGGATTTCATTTCGAATGCTAATCATCGCCTCAATGAACCGATCCAATTCTTCTTTATCTTCCGATTCCGTTGGTTCAATCATCAAGGTTCCTGCAACCGGGAAAGAAACCGTAGGTGCGTGGAACCCATAATCAATGAGGCGTTTAGCGATATCAGCAACCTCAACGTCAGCAGTTTTCTTGAAGTCACGGCAGTCCAAAATCATTTCGTGTGCAACCGTAGCATTCTTACCTGTGTAAAGAATATCGTAATGTCCTTTCAACGAAGCAGCAATGTAATTCGCATTTAAAATTGCATTTTCAGTTGATTCACGAAGTCCTTTTGCTCCAAGCATTTTGATATATCCATAAGAAATCAAAAGTATCAAAGCACTTCCATAAGGAGCTGCTGAAATGGCATGAATCGCATTTTCACCTCCTGTTTTCACCAAAGCACTTCCCGGTAAGAAAGGAGCAAGATGAGCGGCAACACCAATTGGACCCATTCCAGGACCTCCTCCACCGTGAGGAATGGCGAACGTCTTGTGTAAATTCAAGTGACAAACATCCGCGCCAATATTTCCAGGATTTGTCAAACCAACTTGCGCATTCATATTTGCACCATCCATATATACTTGTCCACCATTATTGTGAATGATTGAAGTAATCTCATTAATTCCCTCTTCGAAAACACCGTGTGTTGAAGGATAAGTTACCATCAGTCCACCTAACGAATCTTTCAATTCATTGGCAACTTTACGTAATTCGTCAATGTCGATGTTCCCATTTTCGTCGCACCCCGTTACAACGACCTCAAATCCAGCCATTACAGCTGATGCAGGGTTCGTTCCATGTGCAGAAGAAGGAATAATCATTTTATTTCGATGGAAATCTCCACGTGATTCGTGATAAGCTTTAATCACCATAAGTCCAGCATATTCACCTTGAGCCCCTGAATTTGGTTGTAAGGAAACAGCTGCAAAACCAGT
>JBMLTP010000182.1:0-5914 GCA_049239885.1 Crocinitomicaceae bacterium | reverse complement strand
AGTCTATTTTTTTCTCATGCAAGGCCGCTAAATCTTTTTCCAATTGCTCAAACATCGCGTAATAACCCAAAGCTTGTTCTTTCGGTGCAAAAGGATGCATATTGGCAAACTGCGGATTAGTAATTGGAATCAATTCACTTGCTGCGTTTAGCTTCATCGTGCACGAACCAAGTGGAATCATGCTATGGACCAGTGATAAATCTTTATTCTCCAAACCTTTCAGATAACGCATCATTTTTGATTCGGAGTGGTATTTATTGAAAACGCTGTGCGTTAAAATCGCATCTGTTCTTAGGGAATCGACGGAAATAGCTGCATTTGACAAGGTGTCTACTTGTTCTGTATCAAATACGGCAAGAATCAAATTCACATCCTCCAACGTGTGAGGTTCTCCAAAACTTATCGTCAATTCTTGGTCATTCAAGTAATTGAAATTCAAACCGTGGTTTTCAGCTTTCGAACGAATTGATTTTACATCCACCCCTTTGATCCAAAGTGTATCGAAGTAATTATCTGAACCCAATTGAATTCCCTTCAACGTCAATCCTTTCGCAGCTGTAGATGCCAATTCGTGAACGTGTTCCGCAATAGCACGAATTCCTGCAGGCCCATGATAAACAGAGTACATGCTCGCCATAACGGCTAAAAGTGCTTGCGCAGTGCAAATGTTGGATGTCGCTTTGTCTCGTTTGATGTGTTGCTCTCTCGTTTGCAATGCCATTCGCAGAGCCATGTTGTCATCTGCGTCTTTAGAAACTCCGATGATTCTACCCGGCATGTTGCGCTTGTAATCCTCTTTCACCGCAAAGAATGCCGCATGCGGACCACCATAACCCATTGGGACACCAAAACGTTGTGATGAACCTAATACTACATCAGCACCTAACGAACCAGGTGACTTCAATAAAACCAAGGATAAAATGTCGGCTGCTACTGCAACTTGAACATTTGATTCCTTCACTCTTGAGATGAACGAACCAATATTGGTGACAACTCCTTTTGAATCTGGGTATTGAATGAGTGCTCCGAAAAATTGATTGTCTGGATTAAAGGTTTCAGAATCACCAATCGTCAATTCAATTCCCAAATTTTTTGCTCTTCCTTGGACCACGTCGATCGTTTGAGGAAAGCATGTGTTAGAAACAAAAAACTTATTTTTTCCTTCTTTTATATCATTTCTGGTGCGGGAATTATAGAACATAATCATCGCTTCTGCAGCAGCGGTTGCTTCGTCCAATAAAGACGCATTTGCTAGCTCCATTCCAGTTAAATCCAAAATCATTGTCTGAAAATTCAGTAAAGCTTCCAAACGACCTTGCGAAATCTCTGCCTGATAAGGTGTATAAGCCGTATACCATCCTGGATTTTCGAGTACATTTCTTAGAATTACAGAGGGAACGATGGTTTCGTTGTATCCCATTCCAATGAACGACTTAAAAACTTTGTTTTTGGAACCAAGTTCCGTTACATGTTTCAGATACTCTTGCTCAGATAAAGCATCGGAAATATTTAGTTCCCCCTTCAGTCTTATGTGAGGCGGAATAGTCTTATCAACTAATTCTGAAATGGAAGAAATTCCAATTTTTTGAAGCATCTCCGACTGCTCCGAAGAATTCGAGCCAATATGGCGATTAGCAAAAGCGTTCATGAATAGATTTTAGGGCACAAATATACGTGTTCAAATGTGAATTAAAAACACATAAAATGAATAATAGTTCGAATTAATTTCATTTCTAAAACTAAATCTTTCCTTATCCGTATCTTTGCATAAATTCAAGTGAAATGCGTTTTGAGCTAACCAAAGATTTTTTGGATTTACTTCGTGAAAAAATCGCGGAGCAAGACGCAATTTGGATTCATGAAAATGTTCTCGATCTTCACTATGCTGATATAGCTGAAATCCTCGATAAACTGACAAATGACGAGGCTAAGTTCATTTATTTTTTAGTCGACGAAGATACGCAGGCCGATATTTTGATGGAATTAGATGAAGACGTTCGAGATCGTTTTCTTGCTTCACTTTCCACAAAAGAATTTGCTGATCAGCTAGAGAATCTTGATTCGGATGATGCGGCTGATATTCTTGGTGATTTACCTGATGAAAAAATCCAGGAAGTCATATCCCAAATGGATGACGATGGCGCCGCGGAGGATATTGTCGACTTGCTCAACTACGACGAAGACACTGCCGGAGGGCTCATGCAAAAGGAGTTTTTTCAAGCACAATTGGATTGGCCTGTTAATCGCGCCTTGGTTGAATTGCGTAAACAAGCCGAAGATGTTGAGAAGGTTTACAATATTTTTGTTGTTAACGAATCGAATCAATTGGTTGGGGTTTTATCCTTAAAACGACTTTTGTTTTCTAGCAGCAAAACAACGATTAAAGATTTATTTCAATCAAAAAACATCATTTCTGTAAAAACAAGTGACTCCGCCGAGGAGGTTTCCAAAGTGATGGAAAAATACGATTTGGTATCTGTTCCTGTGGTTGATTATCAAAATAAATTGGTTGGAAGAATTACGCTTGACGACGTAGTGGATTATATCAAAGAAGAAGCCGATAAGGATTTCCAATTGGCGACAGGTATATCCGAACCAATGGACTCAAGCGCAAGTATTTGGCGAATTTCAGCTGCGCGCTTACCGTGGCTAGTAATCGGGATGCTTGGAGGTATTTTAGGAGCTAAGGTTATTTCAGGATTCGAAGGAAATATAACTGCAATTCCAGCCCTTGCGTTTTTCATTCCTTTAATTACGGCAACAGGAGGAAATGTGGGTGTTCAATCATCAGCGATTGTGGTTCAGTCACTGGCACGTGGAGACAAAGATTTTGGAATGATTTTACCTAAACTTCTGAAAGAATCAGCTGTTGGGATGGTTAATGGTTTGCTTTTGGCAAGTTTAATCTTTGGCATAGCTTATATTTTTGAAAGCGCCGAATTTGGGTTGGTTGTTAGCATTTCGTTATTTACAGTAATCGTTTTTGCAGCAACTATCGGCACGTTGATTCCTCTGATTCTTAATCGTTATAAAATTGATCCTGCCTTGGCTACTGGACCGTTCATCACTACCTTAAATGATGTAACAGGTTTGTTTATCTATTTTACGATTGGAATGCTTTTGTTGGGAAATTAAATTCCTCAATCTTATCAATAAACTTATTTTGAATCCAAGTGTTTTTATAAAAACTCGAATATTTTTTTAAATTTGTTACCTACAAAACTAGAACTATGAAAAAATTATTATCCGCCTTTTTTGCACTGATTCTTGCCTTTAGCTTTAAGTCTCAGGTTACTACATCGTTGACTTTGGATGGAATTCCAAAAATTGTTTTCCCGAAAATTAATAGAGCTCAATTAGCTCAAGAGGACGAAATTCGAGAAAAACAAGGAGTTCTATATCGAATCGGTGTTGCTCAATTTACGAATATCACAACTCAAAATTCCGGTGTATGGACAACTAATTCAGATGGAAGTCGAACTTGGAAGTTACGTATTTCTTCTCCCGAAGCAGAAGCCTTGAGTATTTTATTTGAAACATTCAAGCTTTATGGTGAAACAACTCTGAACATTCTTGACTTGGATGGCAGAATCACTCACAATACAATGACGCGTGATGACGTTCAAGAATTGTTTACCCAACACGCGGCTCTTTGTCGAGGAGATGATTTAATACTTGTTTTACATGAGCCAGCAAATACGCAGCCATCTGAAATCCTTATTGATCGAGTGATGCATAATTATCGATCCACTGGTTACGCAAAAAAAGAAAAAATTAACGAATCAGCTTCATGCGAGGTGAATGTAAACTGCACGCCCGTTGGAGATACATGGCAAGATGAGAAAAGAGGAGTTGCTAGAATTTTGGTTGTTGAAGGTGCGAGTCAAGGTTGGTGTTCAGGATCTTTGATTAACAATACAGCGCAAAATTGTAAACCATACTTTTTAACAGCGCTTCATTGTGGTGTCAATGCAACAGCAGCAAATATGTCTCAATGGAAGTTTTATTTTAGATATGAATCCCCTAATTGTACGAATCCATCAACTGCCGGAACACTGGATGACTATTTCATAAATGGTTGTTTACGCATAGCAGATTCTGGAGACAATGGAGGTGATTCAGGATCGGATTTTTTATTGGTTCAATTAGGTACAACTACCAATGAATCTACTACCATAACTACATTGAAATCAGCAAATTTCAATGCGTATTGGAATGGTTGGAATGCCAACAACACAGCAACAACCGGTGGAACAGGAATTCACCATCCAGCGGGAGACATCAAGAAAATTTCAACGTTTTCAGGAAGTACCGTTTCTGCTGGTTGGAATGGTAATGGATTACAATCACACTGGAGATTATCTTGGACTTCGAATTCAAATGGATACGGAGTAACAGAAGGAGGTTCATCAGGTTCCCCTTTGTTCAACAACAGTCAAGGTTATATTGTTGGCACGCTCACTGGTGGAAGTTCATTTTGTAATGCTCAAACATCTCCCGATTATTACGGTAAAATGTCATATCATTGGACATCAAACGGAACTGCAACAAATCGACAATTAAAACCGTGGTTAGATCCAACTAATTCAGGAGCGTTGACTTTGGCAGGGTCTAGCAATCCGTGTACGCCAACAACTCCGGTTGCGCCGGTTGCCAATTTTGTTGCTAATCAAACCAATGTTACGCCAGGAACAACTGTTACATTTACAGATCAATCAACAGGGATTCCAACAACATGGGCATGGTCAATATCACCTGCAACAGGATGGGCATACGCGGGAGGAACAACTGCGAGTTCTCAAAATCCACAAGTAACATTCAATACAGTTGGGCAATACACGGTTACCTTAACGGCCTCGAATGCGCAAGGATCAGATGCTGAAGTGAAAACAAACTACATCATCGTAGCGGCTGCAACAGGACCTTGTACTCCATCGATTTCCAATGCCTGCGATGAGTATATTCAAAATGTTACCTTAGGTACAATTAATAATACTACTGCTTGTACTGCTGGTGGTTATGCTGCATATTTGAATTCTTCTACATCGTTAACAAAAGGTTCGCAGTATACTGTCACGGTAACACCTGCGGTTGGAGCAACAATTGGTCAAGCTTACACCAATGATGAAATCGCTGTTTGGATAGATTATAATAATGACTTTACTTTTTCAACGGCAGAAAGAGTTGGCTATGTCTTAGTTGCTGCAGGATGGAGTAATCAATTTGCATTTACCGTTCCTGCAACAGCAATAACTGGCTCTGTTCGAATGAGAGTTAGAATTTCATATTCAGTAGACGGAGCAATCGATCCTTGTGCTATTGCCACTTATGGTGAAACGGAGGATTACACAGTTAATATTGCTCCAAGCAGCACTGCGGATATTTCGGTTCTAACAGCTGAAAATATTCTTGTTTATCCAAATCCAATGAATAATGAGTTTAACGTCGATATTGCAGCGCTTAATGGTTTAACAAATGAAATTCAGCTATTGGATGTGACCGGACGAATTATTTCAAAACAATTAACGAATAATTCAACTTCCATATACAATTTCAATACAAGTAATTTAGCGAATGGTTCTTACTACGTTAAGATAATAGGAACGAATCACGAGTTCACTAAAAAACTAATTAAACAATAGAAGGAAAATAATTGTAATTTTGCGGCATAAGGAGAGGTGTCCGAGTGGTTGAAGGAGCACGCCTGGAAAGTGTGTATAGGTCTAAAGCTTATCGAGGGTTCGAATCCCTCTCTCTCCGCCAAGAATAGTTAAGTTGAAAAGTATTTGAGGGATGAGAACCCTCGGGTTCGTGCCGAAGCGCAGCGAAGACCTACGAAGCAAATCCCTCTCTCTCCGCCAAAGAATAGTTGAATTGAAAAGTATTTGAGGGATGAGAACCCTCGGGTTCGTGC
>JBMLTP010000181.1:0-4226 GCA_049239885.1 Crocinitomicaceae bacterium | reverse complement strand
CGGATAATCAATAAAACCGTGCAAAGCGATGGCAATGTGAAGAAAATTTCGGCTCACATTACGAAAAAAGTAGCGGACAAACTTGCAGAAATGTTCAAGAAAGACCGTAAAGATTTCGAAGAAAAATGGAACGACCTTCAGGTATTTGTGCAATATGGTATGCTTTCAGAGGATAAATTCGCAGAAAAAGCGAAATCGTTTTCTCTTTTGAAAAATACGGCGAATGAGTACTACACGTTAGATGAATACAAGGAGAAAGTAGCTGCTATTCAAACAGACAAAGACAATAAAGTTATTTTGCTTTACACGAATAATCCAGATGAGCAGTTTTCATTTGTGAAAAAGGCGAAGGATCGTGGTTATGATGTTCTGCATTTGGATGGACCATTAGCTCCACATTGGATTCAGAAATTGGAACAATCCATGGAAAATGTAAGTTTCGCTCGGGTAGATTCGGATACGTTGGATAAATTGATCAAAAAATCAGATGAACTACCTTCCAAAATTTCAAAAGAAGACGAAGAAAAGTTGAAGCCCATTTTTGAAAATTCAGTGAACAAAGAGAAATTTACAGTTCAATTTGAAAGTATGAGTGAAGATGATGCTCCAATTATCATCACACAGCCTGAGTTTATTCGTCGAATGATGGAACAACAAAAAATGGGTGGTGGAGGATTTTACGGCGCCTTCCCTGAAATGTTCAACTTGGTTGTCAATGCAAATCATCCGAAAGTTTCCAATTTATTGAATAAAGATGAAGAAGCAAGAAGCGAAACAGTGAAACAATTAACTGATTTGGCTTTGCTAGCCCAAGGAATGTTGAAAGGCGAAGCCCTGAATCGATTTATAGAGCGGAATATCGAGCATATTGCTTAATTAATTATTTTTGCTGGGCGTTTGCCCCGTTTTTCTTTTAATTAGGTTGAAGTTTGTATAAGTGGATATTAGGTATAGGTGGATTAGTTCTGACACGTAAGATTGCGGTAGGTATTCTTGGTTATATAATCGGTTCATTAATTGACGCGTATCAACGAAGTGGGACTAATAATTCTGAAAATTCCAACAGAGCACATATTGATCCTTTTGAATATTATCGTCAGCAATCTTCTCGATATGACATACAAACGATGTTGATGGCACTTTCAGCATCAGTCATGAATGCCGACGGAAAAGTTTTAAAAGTAGAACTGGATTATGTGAAATCATTTTTTCAGGCTCAATTTGGGGATCGCTTTACGAAAGAGCATTTACAGATTTTGAAACACTTTTTAAGTTCCGGTCAAATTCCGCTAAACGAGATTTGTACTGATATTCGGTCTAGAATGCCGATTGAAGTAAGAATTCAATTGATTCATTATTTGTTTGGTATTGCGAAATCTGATGGTGATGTTTCTACTCAGGAATTAAATGCTATTCATCGCACCGCTAACATGCTCGGCATTTCGGCTGTTGACTTTGAAAGTGTTAAAAATATGTTCTACCGAAATGTAGACTCAGACTACAAAATTTTGGGAGTTGATTCAAACGCTAGCGATGAGGAAGTTAAAAAAGCCTACCGAAAAATGGCTATCGCTTATCATCCAGATAAAGTTGCTCAAATGGGCGAAGAATACCAAAAAGGCGCCAAGGAAAAATTTCAAAAAATCCAAGACGCCTATGAAGCAATCAAGAAAAGAAGAGGATTTAAGTAAGCTCTATTTTTTCAATTCGAACGAATATGTTAATCCTAGCATAAATGCACCTGAAGCTGCATTCGTTTTTTCATATGTATTGTAAATCAATTTATTATCTAAGTCGTTTCCAAGTGCGTCCACCCCTTTTGAATCGTCAAAGCCATAATTCAGTCGAAGTCCAAATAATAAACCTAAAGGGATTTTCTTTGATAACTTAACGTTTGCACCAAATCCAAAAACAGCAGACATGTAGTTTTTTGCGTAACTGACTGAAACATTATCCGAAGTTTCACCTAAATCACTTTGTGCTGTATGGTTCGCCTTAGAAATGCCATTGGCTTGAACTCCTAATTCCAAGTAAACTCCACCATCACTTTTTAATTTAAACAAAATAGGGATTTGATAGCCACTCAAAGTAACTTGTGAATTATAATTAAAATCACCAAGCCTACCTGAATATCCTCCAACATGTTTCGATGCCAATCCTTCAATACCAATTCCTACATTTTTATAATAAAAATTAATTGCGGCACCATAACTCGAACCCCAAGCCATTGCGTAGTCTTGCTCTTCACCCAGATCTGAAATATTCTTGTTAAATAACCAAGTAGAAGCAATAGCTCCTTTTCCTTGAGCCTCAATACTGAATTGGGCTCTTGCTCCGAATGCCAAAACCACTCCTGAGATAATAAAAATTAATTTTTTCATTGTTTTTAGTTTTAAAGTTTGATAAAGCAATTTTAGTCAATTTTGTAAATCCCACAAATAAAATCCAAAATAACTTTTACATTTATACATAATTTGATTCTTTGAAAATTATGAAATACACAGAAGCCTTTGATGAACTCCAAAAAATTGTTTCAGCTATGGAAGAAGGGCAAATTGGCATTGACGAGCTTGCTGAAAAGGTAAAACGGGCAACAGAATTAATTCGTATTTGTCGCCTAAAATTAACATCAACCGAAGGAGATGTTCAAAAAATATTAAAGGATCTCGAAAATAGCGGATTAGATAGCGATTCAAATTCCTAATTTTGCGAACCAACTGAATTTTATGTCCGACAATCGTTATCAAGCACGAGGTGTTTCCGCCGGGAAAGAAGATGTTCACAATGCAATTAAAAAACTAGATAAAGGAATATTTCCTAAGGCATTTTGCAAAATTATTCCTGATTATTTAACGGGTGATGAATCCTATTGCGTTGTAATGCATGCAGACGGCGCAGGAACGAAATCGTCACTAGCTTACATGTATTGGAAAAAAACGGGTGATTTATCGGTTTGGAAGGGTATTGCACAAGATGCGTTGATTATGAATATTGATGATTTATTATGTGTTGGAGCAACTGGACCAATACTATTATCTTCGACAATTGGCCGAAATAAAAATCTAATCCCAGGGGAAGTTATTTCAGCGATTATAAATGGAACAGAGGAACTTTTAGAAGATTTAAGAAATCATGGGATTGAAATACATTCAACCGGAGGTGAAACTGCCGATGTAGGTGATTTAGTTCGGACGATTATAGTAGATTCCACGGTAGTTTGCAGAATGAAACGTTCAGATGTAATTTCGAATCATACCATTCAACCGGGAGATGTTATAGTCGGACTAGCGTCCTTCGGAAAGGCAACATACGAAAGAGAATACAATGGCGGAATGGGAAGTAATGGTTTGACAAGCGCTCGACATGATGTATTTTCAAAAAAATTAGCCTCAGAATTTCCAGATAGCTTTGATCCAAACGTAGCTTCAGAATTTATTTACAGCGGGTCCAAGGATCTTCTTGATAAAATCGATCTGGTTCCGGTCGACGCTGGTAAATTAGTTTTATCCCCAACACGCACCTATGCTCCGATAATAAAGAAAATTCTTGATCAACATCGTTCGGAAATACATGGAATGATTCATTGCTCAGGAGGCGCACAAACAAAAGTGCTTCATTTTGTCGATGATTTACACATAATCAAAGATAACCTTTTCCCAACCCCTCCCCTATTTGAATTAATTCAGAAAGAATCTAACACAGATTGGAAAGAAATGTACAAAGTTTTCAATATGGGGCACCGAATGGAATTATATGTTAAACCTGAAATCGCTGAATCCATTATTTCAATCTCCAATTCCTTTGGTGTGGAAGCGAGAGTCGTTGGACATGTTGAATCATCGGAAGGTAAAAAGGTTACGATTAAAAGTGATAAGGGATTATTTGAATATTTCAAATAATTTTTTTGATTTAAACTCAATAAAACCAATAAAATTTTTACTTTTGCCATCCGTTCATTGAACTTAGGAGGGATGGGTGAGTGGCTGAAACCACCAGTTTGCTAAACTGACGTACGGGTAACTGTACCGCGGGTTCGAATCCCGCTCTCTCCGCTAAAGTGAAGGGTGTCTAAACTTTGAAGATTAAGAATTGGAATATTTAAAAATCTTGTTAGCTTTGCACTCGCTTTACAGAAAACGGTCTGTAAAATTTGAAATAAAAGATGATTTTGCTCGGGGCGTAGCGTAGTCCGGTCATCGCGCCTGGTTTGGGACCAGGAGGTCGCA
>JBMLTP010000180.1:24247-37749 GCA_049239885.1 Crocinitomicaceae bacterium | reverse complement strand
CCGTTTACTAATCCCTTCCAATTCGAAATGACTTTCAGTTTATTTCTTTCTACGTAGAACAGCTGACGGTTGAAGTTATAGGCATATATTCGACCGGTTGTCTTACTTTGAATAACTCCTGTTGCAGATCTTGCAGACAGTTCATCGGAGCTGAAGTGCTCATATCGTATACCGTTGAATCGATAAAGGCCGGCATCACAGCCAATCCAGATAAATCCTTTGTTATCTTGACTAACCCAATAAATTTCATTAGATGGCGCCCCGCTTTCAACATTGCTCTGAAAATAGGGGGGGTATTGACCAAGAAGTACATGCTGAAAACAAACGAATAAAATAAGGTAAAAGCCTTTTTTCATTTATTGGAAAACGTCATTAATTTGTAGATAATTGTTCTCTTATTCAAACTTACAACTATTTTTAAGATCATTAGTAGTTTAAGAATTTCAATCCCGTTAGGAAATGTAATATTTCTTTTAAACCTCGAAAGCAATATACTTATCAAAGAGTCAGTTTCATGCTTTTTAAACTACTCATGTGATTTAATAAACAGCAAAATCCCCCTCCGAGATATCTCTCTGAGAGGGGGATGATACTATGAAAAAACTACTTTTACTGTTTAATGAACTTAACTGTTTGTCCTTCAGTTGTGCGCAGATAATAAACGCCTGTTGCAAATTTCGTTGCGTCAAGAACTGTTTCACCTTCCAATTTCAATGTGGCAATGACTGTTCCGTTGGCAGCACTGACCACCGCATTTGTTGGTTGTGAAACCATGATCATCAGCATCCCTCTTGTAGGGTTCGGGTGAATCGTCAACCAATCTAGCTTATCCTCTTCCAAACCAACAGAACCAATCTGAACACAAGAGCTCATTGCAGAGCAACCATTCAATTCGATTTCAACAGCATAACTTCCAACTGTTGTTGGTGTAAATGATTGTCCATTAGCACCCGCAATAGGTTGGTTACCATTGTTACAATCTACCCATGTGTAGTTAGCTCCAGACTGACCTGCAGTTAGGGTATTTCCTGTTTGCGTTACCGATGAATTCAGAATTATTACAGTCACGGCAACACCAAGTCGATTAATACTCTCACAGCCATTAACAGTTTGTGAGGCATAAAATAATTCATTTCCAAGAACATCGGATGAAGATAGAGGAGCACCGCCTATCGAATTTGCATACCACGCTATCGATGATCCGTTTGCTATTAAATCTGCGACTGTAGCTCCTGAACAAAAGGTTTGTGCTGAGGAACCAGTAGGAGAAGGAGTATTGATTACTGTAATTGTTTGTGATGTTGATGCCTGACAACCATTCGCATCGGTAACTGTAACTGTATACGTTGTTGTTGAGGAAGGTGTGACGTTTTGAGTAACACCTGATATTCCAAGAGTGCCACCCCAAACGTATGAAGAGCCACCACTCGCAGTCAATGTGGCTACCCCACCCTGACAGATCGATGGAGTTGCTGTCGAGATAACGGCTGTTGGAAGTGCCTGCACCGTTAGTGCTGCAACCTGTGAGATAAATGTGCCGCAACTTCCACCAACTATATCAACTGTATAATTACCAGCATCAGAGGAGCTTACATTCGTTAAGTTCAATGTTGAATTGGTTGCACCACTTATGGCTACACCATTCTTTTTCCATTGGTAAGTTACAGCTGCGCCCTGTGTTACAACACTAAGTGATACTGCACTATTTTGACATGCTTGGGTGCTTTGAGGTTGTTGAATAATATTTACGTTTCCTGTTCCAACCGATACTGAAACATTTGAGCTCGTGGCTTCATTGCATCCCGGACTTACAATACAATTGTAGGTTCCTACGTTAGAAACTTGAAAATTTGAAATTTGTAAATTATTTGTATTCGCACCGGATATACTTCCTCCGTTAGACAATGGGGTTCCGTTGAATGTCCATTGATAAGCTAAGGTGCTTCCCGCTTCAGGCGTCTGAACATTCAGAGAAAGGTTTGCCGTTTCACCCACACAGACACTTTGGTTTTGTGGTTGATTCGTAATTAAAAATGGACTTCTTCTGATTGCATTAATTTCTGTAAGCGTAAGTACAGCATTGTAAAAACGCACTTCGTCTATCACGCCTGAAAATGGTTGATTTCCAGTTGTCGAAATCCCAGCAATTCCTGTATTTGCATAACCATTACCTATTTGAATTATATTCGATAAACCGGGATTAAGTGTACCATTCATCGTTGCAACTTGACTGCCATCTAAAAAAGCAGTTTGGGTATTTGTGGTATAAACCAATGCCAAGTGGTGCCAATTGGTATCAATTGGAGTCCCTGAAGACCAAGGAAAACTTCCACCTTGATACATCCAACCCCGAAGAACACCATCAGAACTAATGTAAGCAAGTGGATTCCAACTTCCGGGAGATGCCTGATGATAACCGATCAGCATACCTTTACTTGTTGAAGAGCTTCGCTTGAACCAGAGAGAAATTGATTTATTTTGACCGTTACCTAAAATAGTTTGTCCCGTCGGTGCAGCAATTGTAACAGTTGATGATGTACCGTTAAAGGAAAATGCAGAATTTGCTTGATTAAATCGATTATTCACGCTTGTTATGGCGGTAGCTGTAGCATTGTAGTTATTTCCGCTTTCATCCGCACTGCTGCTATTATTAAAAGGATAATACGCCGTAAGGTTACTGACATTAATAATTCCAGATTCAGTAATGTTTACTGAATTAATATCGACACCACAAGTAGAAGTGACTTCTACACTATAGGAGTCAAAATCGCTTGAAACTATATTAGCTATTTGCAAATTTGCAGAAGTTGCTCCGGAAACATTCCCCCCGTTCGTCAAGTTTACTCCATTTTTCTTCCATTGATATCCTGTAATGGAAACTCCAGGGTAGACTACAAAAGAAGCAGTTAGGTTCATTGTTTGACCTTGACAATAGATAGTTGTACCTGTAATATTTGTCGACAAATAGCAACATGATTTGCCATTTACCCAGTTGGATGTTGAACCGTTTAATGCAAAATTCGATAAAGTACCGTTATTGTTGTTTCCAGACTGATCTGATAAAGTTGTAATTCCCGCATTATTAGCTGCTGCTACTCCTTGGTTAAAATTGTAGGATGCATTTAATCCTGAATTACTCACAGTCAAACAGTTATAACTGTCATTAATCTCAGAGGGTGATAGTGCGCGGCTGTATATTTTAACATTATCAATTTGTCCATTAAAGAATTGAACATTTGTGTTACATCCCATCTGGAAGTTGTTGGAGGCGGTTGTAACATTCAGGGTTATTGCAGGACCAACAGGCTGACCATCAAGATACATCTGTGTACCATTATTAACACCAATTTGAAAGCGAAGAGCGACATGATGCCATATTCCATCATTTAAAGAAACATTGTTGTAAGTTGTTGCTCCTGTTGCACTTCCTCCCCAAACAAAGGTGCTTAATTTATTATCAATTAAGAATAAACCATAATAATTTGAACGTACTACTATTCCTCTGTATCCAACATTGTTAGCCGAAGTTTTAATCCATGCTTCAAGTGTTCCATTAGTTGTGATGCCAGTATGAGCACCGGCAGGAAGATTGACAAAGTCATTAATTGCGTCAAAATGAAGTGAATTCTCGTTTTGTGCAATTCCTGAAATGGAGCAAATGAATAGTGCTGTGCTAAATAATATTGTTTTTAGTGATTTCATTTATTTCGTTTAAAAATTTTCGGTAAATGTATTATCAAACAGGGATAAAGATTAAAATGGGTTTGTAAGCAGCACACTTGAATTTGTGAACGGTAAAACACGCTCTATTTCGAGGGCCAAATGGGGAATCAAAACCAAAAGTTGAGGACGAGACATAAAAGTTCTTTTTACAAAAGATGTACTTTTATCAATATCTCAAAAACATTAAAACAAAAAAGGGGAATGAATCTTCCCCTCAAATTTTTAATTTGAAACTAATTTGTTCAAATCAACGATACACTTTATTATTAATTGTTTTCTTGCTTTTTTGAACATTAAAACCAATGTTAACTCCAGTATAACCTCCTCCTTTTTGAGATGAATAGAAAATATTTACAGGAATATTTAAAGAACCGGCACGAAACGTTCTTCCGAAAGCAAAAACAAAAGAGGTGTTGATCCAATTCTTACCTCTTGTATCGTAGTGAGAGTTATTGAAATCGTAACCATCCTTGTTGTTTGATAAATCTTGAGGTGTAGGTGGTGTGAAAATGCCATTTTGGTTATATTGAGGATCTGTACTGTAGGTTCTTGAAGCGAATTCATCCCAATCAGATTGTGAGTAATACCGATTAGCTTCTCCAAATAAATTGTCCCTGTCAAAAAATCCATTGGAAGTCGATTTTACTCCAAAACCAGGTCCAAATGCCAATTCCCAGCCGCCTTTTCCAAAACGGAATCCATTCATGATTGTAAGTGATGGGATGAATTGACCTTGTTCAAGACCTGAAACATTTACGATTCCTTCGATGAGTGCTGAAAAATTCTCTGTACCCACATACTGACCCTCTAATTGATAACCAATCATACTGACGAATGGTGCAATACCTAATCCTCCTTGAGACTCTGGTCGCGTTGCGAATTCACTTAATGATCCAACAAGAGCCGCACCACCAATCCTTGGTCCTGAATTATTTATTTTGCCAACATTATTGGATGTAATGAGTTCATTTTTAAAAGCAAGTCTATCTTGAACGACCTTATCTGATTGTAGTCCATGCATTTCTTTTAAAATTATTTCAATCATTCGCTGCATTTCAATTTCTTGGTTGTCGAATTCTCTGACGGCTGATTTAAAAATTGTTTGGTTTTTCACATCAACTATTTTTATTGTAACAACTATCTTATTTCCCAACCCATCTAAACTTCCACACATCACATAATCGACATTCAACTCTTTGCCAAGACCCACTAAGCAATTTTGACCGTAACATTGAGTTCTGTATACTTCTTTAGCTTTGAGGACATCCGCCATATCAAATTCATCGTACACTTTGTATTTATTCATTTTGATTAATTCCAATCTCATCATTTTAGCACCTGACTCGGGTTTAATGCTAAGCGCATTAACATTTGGATTTGCAACTGCAATTGATGGTAAGTTTTCATTTTGAGCTTTTAAACTTTTGAAGCTCAATAAAACCGATAAAAAGAAAATTTTTGTTTTCATAACTATTATTTTTATGGACAAAGATTTCCTTATTTATCGCAAATAACAAAATTGATTTACTCAAGTGTTAATTTATTATTTGCGATATACGCATATTTTGATGTTAAAGAAAAAAGATTTTTCTGAATTGTTTGTTAATTTGCATTTAAACTTCATTCAGTTGTAGAAGCTACAATCTCTCAAAACTTAATAATTAGGTGAGATTTTCAATTGTAATTACAATTGAGTTTAGAGGAGGACATCAGAAATACAAATCTGCTTCAATTTTTTTTCGGAAAGACAGAATCATTTTTTCAAAATCATAAAAGAAATTGTTTCTTTCTTTTTCATTGACTTGGCTAATAAGACTTGAATTTGCCAATTGTTTATCAATAATTTGTTTTGAATCTGCAACATAACTTGGAGAGCTTGTATGCAAATAATTCAATACATTGTGGGTTACAAATAGTCCGTTAGTTTCTTTACTTGTGTAATAAAATGTCGTATCCGAATTAATGGTTTCATTGAGGTACATGTTGAACTCATTTCCCGAATTCGGAGCTGAAGTACCATAAATGAATTTCTTACCTGCGACTGCTTGTTCCTTTATGTGTTTTGCGAATAATAGAGCACGGTCACATAAAAATAAGGCATACTCAGGATCTTCAAACATGTGAGCTTTGTAGTAATATAAAATCTGACGCATAAATCCACGCATTAATTCTGGATCAAATATCTCAGTTGAGGGGATTGAATTATAGATTTGTAGTATTTCCTTCCCCAATTCAAAAGCACGATCCGTAGTTTTCTCATGCCTAAAATTCTCTTCCTTATACGCTTCTATTTGTAAATGTGTCTTTGCCCAAAAAAATAAGCGGAATCTGACCAGCTGAGGAAAATTCAAAATCTGAAAAAAATGAGTGTTACTAACTGACAATATAATCTCTGGATTCGTCAATTTTTTAATTCGTCTAAATGATTCAGCAATCCCCTCTAAATAAGTCTCTAAGCTGAAATCATAGGTATTTAATGGTGGATATTGAAAAATGACTTTTCCTTCACCTAATTGAGCCAATGCATCAAATGAAACATCGAAATGTTGACAAATTCTTTTCGTTTCCTGTATGGTAAGACTTGTCTCCCCGCGGTATCGTCTGTAAACCGCATCTGGACTTAAATGTAAAATATCAGATAGGACATTTCCTAAAGAATCCTGACCACTCAATTTTGATTTTATTATTTTAAATAATTCAGCCTGAATATCAGATTTCATTTAAGTCTTAAAATTTAAAAAACCAGCTACACATTGGTATCGGAAATGAATTGGAATCATATCTATCAAATGTAGCCACTCCTGCTAACGCTATTTGAAACGCTCGGTTTTCATTTTTCTGAAAGCGCATACCAGGCATCAAATATAGCGAAGTTTTAAAAACTCTTTCGTCCTTTACTGTTGTAATTATGGTTGAATAACTTTGAGTATTCGGGTCATAGCCTCCCGAAGATATTGTTCGAATTTCCTTTTGATTACTAAACAACACCATTGAATCGAAGAAAAAACTAGCTTTGCTTCCTACTTTAAAGATTCCGGCAATTGAAATTAAAGGCGCTCTCCGAAGTGGAATTTCACGTTCATAAGTTGAAGGAAAATTTGGTTCGATGTAAGTTCCAGGTCGCTCAATGGTTTCTTCAGTTCCCGTTTTTAAATATCCGTATCCTGCCGAAAATGAAATGTTGTTTAGTCTGTTACCATAGGTGACCACACCCCAGTGCAGACCTCCGAATCCTTTGAAGTTCGCTAAATAGCCGCTTGTTCCTATCATTGTTCCTAATGCGAAATGCCATTTATCTGATTTATTTAATAGGGCATATTTAGCAGCCAAAACGAATGGACTGGCAATCCAAGTTGTCATTACACCGAGCGAAAAGCGATCGGAGAGCGAAAAATGAACTTCCGGACCATAGAGATTAACCAGTGCATAATTTTCACCTCGCTTGATTGAAAAAGCATTCGTTGTGAATTGATACCTTGTTGTAAATGGTCCTTGCACACGGTATTCACCAAAAACAACATCTTTTCGTGCAGAAACGAGCGTAATCGACTTAATGTCCGACTTGGTTATAAAGATCTTTCCAAGCGTTTTTGTATCTAACAAAATTTCTCGTCCATCGTCGTTTAATATCTTACCGATGTATTCCATCCCATTGTTTTTGATGACTACATAGGTATTTGTATCTACAGGATTTTGTTGTGCGTTTATTAAACCAGTGAATAATAAGAAAAGCGCAACTAAACTAATTTGCATTCGTGTTTTCATTCCCAATTTTTAATCAAAATTAGGCTTGGTCAACAGGGTTTATCTTACAGAAAACTGGGTAAAAGTTTAAGTTATTTAGGAACTTAAAATTTATAAAACCAGCTGCACATCGGCACAGGAAATGAATAAACATCATCTGCATAGCCAATAATTCCAGCCAATGAGATTTGAAATGCTTTATTCTCAGAACTTTGAAAGCGCATTCCTGGCATAAAAACAAAATTAACTCGGGGAGTTGTTACATCTCTTAATTCAGAAACAACTTCATAGATCGGCGCACCTTGTGAGTCATAAAAAGTTGTAATATCTTGTTCTTGTTCGCCACTCGTTTTTCCTAATATCAACATTGCATCTAAAAAGAGGCTTGCTTTTTTACCCACAGGCACAATTCCAGCTGCTCCAATTACAGGTGCCAAAATCAAAGGAGAGTTTACCTTTTTCATTTCAAAATTATAATAGGATTGACCTGTAGGATAGGTTCCTGGCTGGTAGAATGTATCAAATCTGGAGAGGCCTGCATTAAAATAGGAGTAACCGAGTGATAATGTTAAATTTTTTGACCGATCTCCGAAGGTAACCATTCCCCAGTGAAGCCCACCAAAACCTCTTGCTTGATTCAAATAACCTGTTGTCCCCAAGAGCGTTCCGATACCAAAGTTTATTTTTTCATTGGAAGTAGGAATGGTGTATTTAGCGGCTAAAACTAAGGGGCTTGCAATCCATGATGCCATTATGCCTAATGAAAATCGCTTGTTTACAGCGAAATGAACTTCTGGCCCATACAAATTAATCATGGCATAGTTTTCTCCTTTTTCAATCGGAAACGCATTGGTTGAAAATTGATAACGTGTTGTAAAAACGCCTTTTCCACGATATTCATTGTTGACAATTTCTTTATTTACGTCAACGACCTTGATTAAAGAAATATCTGCTTTCGGGATATATATTTTACCCAAGCTTTCTGTTAGAATTAATACTTCTCGACCGTCATCACTTAGGATTTTACCAATATATTCTACTCCGTTATTTTTTTTTATAACATAGGTGTTCGTATCAGTTGGATTGGTTTGAGTGAAGGCGGATGCTCCATTGAAAAGCATAAAAAAGAAAGCGATAGCTAAAATTCTATTCATAGGACTAATTTGTATTCGAAATTAGTTTCTATGATTTTGAAAAATATAAATCACAGAATTATTTATCAATAACCCAATGTAAAAAACTACTCTTCAATATAGGTTCTATGAACTCTTTTTGAAATCGAAGTCAACACCTCATATGAAATCGTTTGCATCTTTTCAGCGAACTGAGATAAAGTGATTTTGTCGCCTATTAGTTCAACTCGATCGCCTGTTTTGACGAATTTTTTCGTTACATCAACCATGATCATATCCATACATACACGACCTACCAAATTACACATTTGACCATTGATAACGACGGAGCCAACACCATTGCTCAAACTTCGTCTAAAACCATCCGCATAACCAACTGGAACAATTGCGATTTCCATGTTTTTATCTGATACAAAAGACCTTGAGTAACCGACGCTTTCTCCCTTTTGAATTTGCTTCACTTGAGAAACCGTGCTTTTCCAAGAAACTACAGGACGTAATTTTTTCGCATTTGCAGGATTCGACGAAACACCATACATACCAATTCCAATGCGAACCATATTGAATTGAGCCTCAGGGAAATTGGCAATTCCTTCCGAGTTTAATAGATGTGTAATGAATTTCCCAGCATAATTGGCTGAAATATAATTGCAAGCATCCACAAATCGTCTAATTTGCAAATCCGTGAATCGCTTGTCTCTTCGATTATCGGAATCCGCCAAATGGGAATAAACACCCTTAATCGCAATTTCTGGTTGAGCTTGAATAACCTCCATCAAACGAGGTAGTTCCTTGAAATCAAATCCCAATCGCTTCATTCCTGTGTCGATTTTCACATGAATAGGGAAATTTTGAACTCCTTGAAAAATTAATTCGCGCAGTAACTCATCCAATTGTTCGAAGGAAAAAACCGTTGGTTCCAACTGATTTTTAATACAGTCTTCAAATCCTTCATCAACTGGATTCATAACTAAAACAGGAACTTTTATACCCGCTTTGCGCAATTCAACTCCTTCGTCTGGGTATGCAACTCCTAAATAGTCAATGCCCTGTTTTTCCAAATAAAGTCCAATTTTCTCAAGTCCTGCGCCATAGGACTGTGCTTTCACCATGGCCAACATTTTTGTGGTTGGTTTCAATTGTGATTTGTATACCTGAATGTTGTGTTTAATGGCAGATAAGTTGATTTCAACGAAGGTCTTGTGCTTTTTCAGCCTCAATCTAGAGGCAAGTTTTTCCATTTCCGATTTTCTCGTCCCCTTTACCAAAACTACTGCATTCGAAACGTCTATTTTCGGATTTTTTCCTTGAAAAACAAATTGATAGGAATCAGGTTTAAATTTATTTATTATTTGAATTAAATCTTGCTCTCTGTGCTGATTTGCCTCATCTAACCCAACCAAAACAATTCTTTCTTTTCCTTCTGCAATCGCAAGCTGATATTCTAACGAAAACTCCAATGCGTCTAAATCCAAATTGTAGGTGTCGTTAATGATAATTGAATTGTCTCGTCCTTCGAAAGTTTCCATCCGCATAGCCAAACGAGGAAGGGTTTTTATACGTTCCAAATCCAACTTACCCAAACTTTTAGCAGCCGCAAGAGCTAAAGTTCCTGAAATTATACTCGGTTTGTCGGTAAACGGAAAAATAGCTAGTTCCTTTGCATAATCAATTGGATTAACGACAATTCCATTGATTTGATTTAATTTATTTTTCGCTAATTGAATACTTGATGACACCAACGTTTTTTTACAACTTTGAAATAGTTTCAGTTTTTCCTCCAAATGTTCTTCTTCTGAACTAAATCCTTCTTCGTGTGCGCTTCCAAATGAAGTAAAAATACCAAAATTGGGTTGAATCATTTTTTGAAGAGCGTCCATTTCTCCCGCTTTTGATATTCCTGCTTCGATGATTGCTAAATCAGCTTTATCGTGCATTTCTAGAAGCGAAAGGGCAACTCCAAGTTGTGAGTTATAACTTTTTGGACTACGAATAATGCGCATTTCATCCGAAAGAAGATGATAAAGCCACTCTTTAACCGTTGTTTTACCGTTACTTCCTGTAATTGCAATTACGGGATACTTAAATTTATTTCGATGCTGCGCAGCTAAGTTTTGAAGTGCCACTAACGTATCTTGAACAAGGATGTAAGCCGCGTTTTTGTGAGGTTTGTTAGGGATTTCAGAAATGACAAAAATCCGAATTCCCTTGCGATAGGCATCATTTAAAAAATCATTTCCATCTCGGAATTCACCTTTTATTGCGAAAAAGACTTGTCCTTCGGAAGAGGCAATTTTTCGGGTATCGTAGACAACCTTTTCAATAATAAATTGCTGAGGTCCACATAGATGGTCGCCTGAAATGGATTGACAAAAATCCGAGTATTGAAGATTTAATTTCAATGTGTCGATGTCTGATAACAGGTTCTACAAAGTGGTCTATATTTTTCAACTGCTCCAACAAGAACTTGTCCGCCTTCACTTGCTGTGCGATGCGAAAACTGAGCCAGATTTCCGCAAGAAACACAAATCGCGTGAACCTTGGTAACGTATTCAGCAATAGCCAAAAGTTTGGGCATCGGGCCAAATGGCACCCCAAGGTAATCCATATCCAAACCAGCGATTATCACACGAGCACCTTTGTCAGCAAGTTCGTTACAAACGTCTACCAAATGTTCGTCAAAAAACTGAGCTTCATCGATCGCAACAACTTTTTGATTGTTCCATTTTTCTGTGATTTCATGCGATGATTTAACGATTACCGCATTGAATTCCGAACCTTTATGACTCACAACCTTGTCTTCGCTGTAACGATTGTCGATTTCAGGTTTAAACATAATTAAAGGCTGGTTCGCAAATTCAGCGCGACGAATCCGACGAATCAATTCTTCCGTTTTACCAGAAAACATTGAACCGCAAATGACTTCAATCCAACCATTTTGTCTTCCTTCACCTGGAAATTGTTCTAAAAACATAACTCTTAAAGTTCTTAACAATTATTGTATAAGAAAAAATACCGATGTAATAACTTTCACACGCGGTTGTTTTCTAAATTTGAATTCGAAAGTCGTTAATTCCAACCAATAAACAAAACGGTAGTTGGAAAATTGATTTGAATGTTAATAAAATGAATGATTATGAGAGAACTGGTTTCAACGATACAATCGCTACTTGGAAAAATTGAAGAAGGAACTATTACACAAACTGAAATGGAGCAATTGGTTGCAGATGCGCGTGAGTTGAATGAACGGCTAATTGTTTTGCGTTACAAAGTCTATGAGCAAGGAATTTTCGAAATTCCGACCGCTCCGCAGCAAGAATTGGAGGTTGAGCTACCCGAAATAGAGTTGAATTTGGAAATAAATGATGAACCGCAAACGATTGAAATCAACGAAGGGAATCAAAATATTGCTTCCGAAGAATTTGATGAAGATCACGCTTTTTCAGAGGCATTAAATGAGGCCATAAAAGATTTTACTCCCGAAGAATTAAATTTTTTGACAACACAAAACGAAGTTCCATCATCTCCGGAAGTAGAAATTAACAATCCGTTGAATTCTGATTTATTTTCATCTGATTTGAATAATGAGGAGCCTACAGTTGAGTTAAATTTTGAAAAACAAGAAGAGGAACAAATCATTCACGAAAGCACATTCATTTCAACATCATTTGACGAGGAAACCAATAGTGAAGTTCAGGAGATTACGCATCAACAAACAAGTGTGATTGAATCCGAGGAAACGACTACGTTCATTGAATCCGAAGAAACGACAAAAATTACTGTAATCGAGAATCAAGATGAAAATGAGCATGTTACAACGAACGAAACGATTATAAACGATTTTAATCCAATTGCTCAGAGCCAAGTTTCAACGAGTGATTCAGGAACGGAAAATAAATTGAAATCAATTGAACAAAGCATTCGAATCAATTATTCAATTGTTCCTTTAGAAACATTAATTGGGTCCTTTACCCTTAATGAACGTCTTCAATTCATCAATGAACTTTTCGAAGGTTCTAGCGACTCGTTTTCAACAGCGGTAAAAAAGTTAGACACGTTGGAGGGATTGGATTCTGCTCGCACGGTAGTAGGTGAGTTTGCCTCAATAAATAATTGGGACTTGGAAAGTGAAATCGTGGAGGACTTTTTAGTTAAAATTTGCAGAAGGTATGCCTAAGGTCTTTGAAAGGCTGATTTTAATTTTATGCTCATTTTATACTTTTTCTTCGTTTTCTCAATCTGACCAGATTAAGGAATTCACAAGAACACTTTGCTCTAAAGATTTTCACGGAAGGGGTTATGTAAATGGAGGTGATTCAATCGCTGCTGATTACATAGCGAAGTCATTCAAAAAAATTGGATTAAAATCACTTGGGAAAAGCTATTTTCAAGCCTTTGAATTTCCTGTTCAAACATTTCCAGGATCATGTACTGCAATTTTAGGTGATGATACGTTAAAACCAGGCATTGATTATTTGATTGCGCCAAATTCAGGATCTTCTTGCGCGACTTCCGAATGCGTTGAAGGAAAATCATACCGCATTGTGATGTGTAATCTTGAAAAATTATATACTTCAACATCGTCATTTTACCCGTGTCCGCCAAATGTGATGCTTGCTGTTAGAACTTTCGGATTGAGCAGTGATAGTTTGAAGATTATAAAAAACCGTCTTCGTGAATTGAGTTCATTTGCACCCGTTGTTGAAATTACAAAGGACAAGTTTACTTGGTCTGTAAGTCAAAGTGCTAATTCTTATCCATTCATTCAAATTCAAGATTCCATTTTTCAAAAAAGAAAAAGAGATTCTGTTTTTCTTCACCTTCAAACCAAGTTAAAAAAACAGCATAATGCACGCAATGTAATTGGATATATTCCCGCTTGCAAAAAACCGAAAAAGAAAC
>JBMLTP010000180.1:0-24237 GCA_049239885.1 Crocinitomicaceae bacterium | reverse complement strand
AAACCATTTATTTTTATTACAGCTCATTATGATCACCTCGGTAGAATGGGGTCTGCTACTTATTTCCCTGGGGCAAATGATAATGCAAGTGGAAATGCGATGTTGTTGGCGCTTGCAGAAAAAATGGTAAAAAATCCTTTATCCGATTACAACATTGTTTTTGTAGCTTTTGCTGGGGAGGAAGTCGGGTTACTTGGATCTAAATTTATGACTGAAAATCCGATTGCCCCGCTTAAAAAAATCCGTTTTCTACTGAATTTGGATATCATGGGAAGTGGTGAGGAAGGAATTACAGTGGTTAACTCTACGTTATTCAAAAAAGAATTTGATCAGTTGAATGCGATAAATGATTCCTCAAAATTTGTTGCATTGATAAAGCCCCGAGGTCCTGCGGCGAATTCCGATCATTATTTTTTTACTCAGTCTGGAGTTCCTGCTTTTTTCATTTATACCATGGGCCCCAACAAGAACTACCACGATGTATTTGATACTTATGATGCCTTGAGCTTTAAAGCGTTTGATGGATTATCCGAATTGTTTGAGGGCTTTATTAGAAGTCTTTAGGATTAGTTCTTTTGTGTCCTCACCAAAAACACCGTCTGAAATATAAACTGAAACAGAGAGAAGAACAATCCATGCAAGATTAAATCATTTGTTTGATTGGTATAAATGTAGGCTAATTCCAAAGAAAGTATCGAGAGCAATTGAACTGCCGTCATAATTAAAAATCGACCTGCAATCGGTTCTTTGTCAGGTAATTTGAAAAACAAGATGAAGCCGCTTAGAACAAAAATGAATGTTATAGAAATTAAATTGGTTGTTGCAAAACGTGAATCCAATTTGAAAAGCCCAAAAACGCAAAGTGTATAGTAAATCAGACTGATTAAACTAGTTTGAAAGAGAAATTTTAGGAGAAACTTTTTATTCATTCGATTGATTCATTTTGAGAACTTCTCGAATCACGACATACAAGGAAATGAATACACCGAAAAGACTTAAGCCAATTGTCCACCAAGGTGTATTTGAATTGTATTTATCGTCCAAATAATAACCAAGCCAACTGAAAAACCCAATAGCTCCTATCATTTGAAATGCGAGTGTTGTAAAACGAATAAAATTTCCAGGGTTTTTACCCTTAGGATTGTTGGTCATTAATCAAACGCAATATCAGCGTTGAACGTATTATTTGTTGAAACAGGTGATTTCATAACGCAAGCACCTTCAAAAAACGCTCCTTCTTCGATATTTAATTTTAATGTTTGAATATCACCTTTTATTCGAGCAGTAGAACGCAGAATCAATAGGTTTTCTATGGTTAATTCTCCATCAAGAGCTCCTTCAATATCCGCATTAACACAAACTAAATTGCCTTTAATCTTTCCAGAAGTACCAATTTGAACTTTGCCAGAACATGAAACATTTCCATTGACTTCTCCTTCTATTAAAATATTCGAGTTGGATACCAGATCCCCTGTTATTTCAGTACCGGTTAAAATTACATTCACTTTATCTGTTGTTTCGCTAACTGAACTTGACCCAAAAAATTCTTTTCTCTTTAACATAATTGACTAATAATTATCTTCATAGAATTGTTTATACTCGTCAAATTTCGCAGTTTCTATTAACTTTTTCAAATTTTCTTGTGTAATTATATAAATTTTGTTGTCAAACAGGTCGTCCAAATCATCTTCACCGTACTTGTAGGCGCTGATATATTCGTTTGCAATTGTAATTGTTGGGAATTCTTGAATTAGTATGAAATTTTGTTCCGAGGTAGTCATTTTAGCGCTTACTTTGACTTTTGACTTCTTAAAACTTTTCGAAAAGTCCGAAATGTAATTTTTCGCATCTTCTGTATCATCATCTTTATCTAATTCTACGATTACAAATTGAGATACCTTATCATCAAACTTGTAAATATACGTTTTGTTGAAATTTACAACCTCATTTTTCGAGAACCCTTTATTTATAACATCAATCATTTCTTTAGCTCGGACTGCTTGTTCAGTTCCTGGCTTTTCGTCAATAATTCGTTTTAATAGTGGCAAAAGATCTTTTTTGCTTTCGGTAAGTTGTCCAGCAGCAAGCACATTCAAGAGCATATATTCTGCACGAAAAGCATTTGTTTTGTCAGCAGCTACAATTTTATTAGTCTCGTTCAATACAGATTGATAATTTCCTCGATTATAGGATTCCAATTGCTGCAAATAAGCGATTCCTGCTACCTGTTGATTTTGTTTTTGCTTAACGTAAAAATCGGGATCTCTGAAATAATTGGCAGCGTCAGAATTCGGGTATTTATCAAGAATGTAATTTTTGTATTTGTCCGATTTTGTTGATCCCTCATTGATTTTATACAACTGAAAAGCGGAAGATAAATCCGTAATTCCTTCTTTCTTTTTCAATAGTATCCCTTCGAATTGTTGAGCGGCCAATTCGTTTTCGCCCAATATTTCCTTGTATAAAACACCCGATTTATATAAAGCATCAATGAGTCTAACCTCGGAGGCAGTGAATGCACTGTCTGTTAAAGGAATGTTTTTCAATAAGTCCGCTTCTGTCAATTTGCTTCCGCTCGACGCAATGGAACTAACATTTTTCGAAGAATCGCCTTCTTGTTTTGATTTATCGGAAGTATTAAAAACCGTTTTTTCACTACGTCGCCAATCATCTTCATTTTCTCGAGTCCCCCAAAGCTTTTTGAAGTCCTTGTATCCATCCTCTCGCAATTTCGGGTTGTTATATACAAACTTATTTCCACTTGCATTGCTATTTTGATTCGATTGGCTTTGAAGTTCAAGTAACTTGGCTGCCTCAGCTTCTTTTTTCTTTTGCTCAGCCTCTTCCATCGCTCTTAACGTTTCCTTTATAAACTCTTTTCGATCGCGTTCACTCATTTTTGCGATTCGTTGGACGCTATCTTCAAATATAGCTGTTTCAACTGCGCTAACAAGATCCGCCAATTTCACAGCTTTGTTTTTAATATCCTCACCATTCGGATAATCCTCTGGCATGAATCGTGAACATGAATCGTAATATTTTTGAGCTCCTATGTAATTTCTACCTTGATACGATAGATCGCCAAGTTTTTCATAAGACATCGCTTTTTGACGCTTGTTTGCTCCTGAATAGAAAGTTGATTTTGTTAAATAAATAACCGCTTGATCACGTTTGTTTTTATTCAATTCAACCAAAGCCATTGAATAATAAATTTGATCTTTGAAAGGCGCATTTTTAGAATCACGAAGCATTCGTTTGAGATCTTTCGCCGTATTTTCTCCTGTTCCTGTTATTGCCTTGTTCAACCTAGCGTTAAAGGCGATTTCAGGCGCCGCTGATGCTTTTATAGATTTCCCAAAATGATAATTCGCTGAATCCAATTGATTTGTTGATTGATACAATTGAGCAAGAATAAAATGAAGTCTCGCTTTTTCTCGCTTGTCTTTACATTTTGAAATTGCCAATAAAAGACCTTCTTTACCCGCATCATAATCCTTTCTTTTAACTGCCAAATCTGCGTAAGCCTTATAAATATCAAATTGAAGACTTCGACTCATTCTAGGTCTAGCTTCTTCACCAGGTTCAACGGTCTGTTTTTTCTTTACAAAAGGGATATAATCAATAAATTTCTTTTTTTTCTGTTCTTTTGAAATTTCATTTAAGGCATCCAATGTAAGTTTGGCATCAGCAAATTTGTTTTGTTCGATGTTGATTTTGGCAATCCATAGTTCGGCTTCATAAGTTGAAGGGTCTTTTTGGAAAAACTGTTTTACGAATTGAAAATTTTTCAACGCTTTCTCGTAATCTCTTCGATAATACATCGATTTCCCAACTAATAACCAATTTTCGTCAATCCAATTATTGTATTCAGCTTGCTTCGTGTACATGTTTTCTGCGCTAGGCATGCTGTGTTCCAAAATAACTTTTTTGCATTTCGAAATGGCGGTATCAATAACTGGGTACATTCCTTTTGCTTCCGTTTCACTTGGCAGCGGATTTACAGGTAAAATAGAAAAGAAATCTTCCTTGCGCGAACCGTTATAAGTCTTTAGCGCACCTCTCATAAGTTCACCTGCATTAAAATAACCGTTGTATCTTGCTGTTGTAGAGTGGTATGTTCGATTGAGAAAGGAATTATTTTCGGTCGAGCAAGACAAAACCAGCATTAAAAGCAATAGCCAAGTGTAAGAAAGGATTTTTCTCATTTTCAATACTAGTTATAACTGAATTGTTCGATAATTATTGTAAATCAAGCGATATTCGTAAACACTTGTTGAATGTCATCATCGTCCTCTATTTTATCCAGCATTTTTTCGATGTCTACAAGCTGCTCCTCGGTAAATTCAACTGGGGAAGTTGGAATCCGTTTCAAGCTTGATTTTTGAACCTCAATTTGTTTGTCTTCCAAGGCTTTTGATATTGAACCAAATGCTGTGTAATCACCGTAAACTAAAATTTGTTCGTCTTCAACTTCAATCGCTTCGCATCCCGCGTCAATGAGTTCTAATTCCAATTCCTCAACATCAATATTTTCGGATTTATTAATTTCAAAAACACTTTTTCTTGAAAACATAAATTCCATAGAACCATTTGGAACTACCGCCCCTCCAGCTTTGTTGAAGTAGGATTTCACATTCGCTACTGTCCTCGTGGGGTTGTCAGTAGCACATTCGACATAAACCAAAACGCCGTGAGGTCCTTTACCCTCATAATTCACTTCCGTAAAAGATGCGACATCCTTTTGAGCAGCACGCTTGATAGCCGATTCGATATTGTCTTTCGGCATATTTTCAGCTTTCGCATTTTGAATTGCTGTTCGAAGCTTCGCGTTGGTAGATGGATCCATTCCCCCCTCTTTTGCTGCCATCGTAATGGCTTTTCCGAGTTTTGGAAACATTTTGGACATTTTATCCCAACGTTTTTCTTTTGCTGCGCGACGATATTCAAAAGCTCTTCCCATATGCTATTTTTTGAGCAAAAGTAAAGATTTGGATTGAAAATTTCAAGTCAAATTATGGGAATGACCAATCGTAAAATTCCCAAAGGTTCTAATTGTTGAAGCAATTGAGATTTTTATTCCTTGGATATGTTATTATTGAGGTATTCATTCAGCCGTTGTTTCGAATTGAACTTTACGTCTGCCCAAAATAAATTGATATCGCCAATATGGTAATCATCCATTGTCCAAGCCATGCTTCGGTAGGGGAAATGAGGTGTTGATATCCATATCGCTCCATCAATAACATGCGTTGAGAACGATTGGCTGTACATCTTGTCATTGGAAAACAAAAATCCTTTGTGTTTTTTTCTATCCGCTACTTTATCGGAACTCCAAGTTACTGGATTTACAACCGCTTTACCTTTGTACCACATTTCGAATTTTTCCTTATTGACTTTTCGTTTGAACGTATTCCAAGAAACAAATCCTCCAATTTGATTTGGAGAAGTCATCAAAGGAATGGTTCCAAATTCATTTTTCTTCAAACCTATTCCGGGTAAATATGCTGCAACTAATTGATTTTGTAGATCCTTTCCATCGAAAAAATCTTTTAACAATAGGGTTAAATGAGTTGAACCTTGACTATGTCCTGCCAAGATGATTGGTTTTCCATTATTGAAATGATCAAGGTAATATTGAAACGCCGCCTTAATATCGGAATAGGCGAAGAGTAGCGCTTCTCTTCCTCCATTTTCCAAGTTTCGATAGGAACGGATATGCGCTTGCCTGTAATAGGGAACAAACATTCTGCCACATTCTACCCATGCTGATGCTTGAAATCGAATGGCGTTATCCAAGATTTTTTTTCTAAACGCAGAATCGTCGATAGGAATGTTCCATCGTTCATCTTTTTTATCCAGAAACAGAGTGGGGTATACGTAAAAAACATCCGCTTTTGATTGGTTGGTTGTATCTTGCAAGTATGGTAACAAAACCTCTGGTAATTTCGTTGGATGAACCGCCCAATTGGAAATAGTGGAATAATTTAAGGTTTGTGATACTGATAGCGTAAATTGAAGAATAGCAAAGATGAAAATAACTAGTTTAACCATTATTTTTGCGGTTGAAAAATGAAAAACAAATTTAGGATAATTCAACTCATATTCTGTTGCTTTTTTCTGATTAAAATTTATGCGAATCAGGATACGACTCTGCATTGGAAATTGAAAACAATCTTTTCATTAAACGGAACACAATCTTCTTTTATCAATTGGAATGCAGGAGGTAGAAATAATGCTTCGTTCATCGGTTCACTTCGAGCTAACGCTTATTACACAGATTCTCGTTGGAAATGGACAAATGACCTGAATATGTCCTTTGGAGCAATCAAATACCTAGATAACCAACCAGCATCTTTTCAAAAAACAGATGATAAAATCGATTTATCTTCAAGTGTTGAGTATAAATTCTCTAAAAAGGTTTTTCTTTCTTTTTTTTCGGGCTTGAAAACCCAAACGATTCACGGTTACGTTTATCCTAACGACTCAGTAATTGTGTCAAGTTTTATGGCTCCAGGTTATTTGAACCTTGCCTTGGGAATTGATTTTAGCCCAAAAGAGAATTTTTCCATTTTTACTTCATTTTTGTCTGAGAAGTCAACTTTTGTGCTCAATGATTATTTATCTAATCTTGGTGTTTTTGGCGTGGATAAAGGCAAAAAATCCAGACAGGAATACGGTGCTTATGTCAAATTGAGATACAATTCAAACATCATGAAAAACATTGAAATGCGATCGAAATTGGAGCTATTTAGCAATTATTTGGAAAATCCACAAAATATCGACGTAAACGGAGAGTTGATTTTCAATTTCAAAATAAATTCCATTTTTTCTGCTTTAGCTCAATGGAATTTAATTTACGATGATGACGTAAAAATTCGAGATGCAAATGGAAAAACAGGACCTCGAACTCAATTTAAGTCCGTGTTGGGAATTGGAATTTCGTACAAAATTGAAAACTAAATATTTGTGTTATTTTTGAAGGTAATATTAACCATGAAATCAGAAAAGATGAAAAAGATTTTTCTCTCCGTTTTTCTTCTATTTATTTGTTTTAAAACTGAATGTCAGGTGACCAATTATCGTTGGCATACGTATGGTAAATTGAGCGGAGGAATGATTGATTCGTCAGGATATGTCAATGCTGGACTTTCTGCGGAATATATGCTTTTCAAACGAATTGGGTTAAATTACAATTTGGAATTTCAACATCGGACAGACAAATACAATCATTTACACGGCTCGGTTGGCTCACTTGCCGGCCCTCCGCTCATCGTTATCGGACTAATTTCTGGTCTATCTAACTCTGCAAATGACGGTTCAAGCACAGAGTCTGCATTTGGACTAGGATATCTTGGAACATTAATGGGATTATTAATAACAGTTTTACCTGATGGTGTTTCTTATCATTTTCCAATAGGATATAAATGGGATGTTTCTCCATATGCGAATGTTTTAGGTTTTGATTGGATTCGGAATAGAGCAATAGGATACAGCGAATTCAAATATTCATGTTCTTTTGGTGTTAGGGGGACTTATTTGATAAAGGATCGCATGACAGCCATCGGTTTTATTGAAACACGTAAAGCGGCTCCAACCGGCTGGGGCATTGGAGCTGGAATCGGAATGGGTTATCTTTTTAAATTGCGAGAAAATGATCCTCAAGAAAATCCGAATTAAAATGTTTATAAAATAGGATTGCTGTTGATAATAATTCAATGTCTACTGGTTCATCTCAATGTAACTTTGCGCAATGAAAAAAGTAGCCTTGTTTGTTTTTTTAATGGTTTCATTTTCAAACGCTTTTTCACAATTGCAAGCCATAAGAAATCAGGCTGATTATCCGTTTTTACTTCATTTGCCTGCCGATAGTATTTTGAAAAGCAAGCCTCCTGTTCTTATCTTTTTACACGGAAGAAGTCTATCCGGAACAAACTTGGATTTAGTTAAAAAATACGGTGTCATTCACGAAATCGAAAAAGGAAGAAAAGTTCCGGCAATTGTCGTTGCGCCTCAAGTAATTGCAGGGAAATCTTGGGAACCTGAAAAAATTATGTCTGTGTTAAAATTCGTTCAGCGTACATTTGATACCGATACCAACCGAGTTTATGTCGCTGGAATGAGTTTAGGAGGTTACGGAACGTTGCGTTTTGCAGGAGCTTATCCAGAAGTCGTTACAGCAGCCGTTGCCCTTTGCGGAGGAGGAAATACAAATGATGGATGTGATTTAGCTACCGTTCCTTTATGGATTCAACATGGAAATTCAGATCGAGCGGTTCCAATATCAGAATCAGAGAAAATTGTGAATGCAATTAAGAACTGCAATGGCGGAGAAAATTTGAAATATACAATTCATAAAGGTGCAGATCACGGGGCTTTGGAACGCATTTTTAGAACGGATGAAATGTATGAGTGGTTATTTCAGTACACAAAAGCTGATAAAAACTAATTCTAAAATTAAGCGAACCAAATATCAGTTACAATTTCTTGTCCTGCATAGTCGTTTAGCCGATCAATAATGATTTGTTTTCCTAGAAGTAATTCTTCACGCATCACCGATGAATCAATCGTAAGAAAAAGTTTTTTATTCTGAATGCGAATTTCTTTGGTTCTGTTAGCTACGGCAATTCCCATCAGTTCTGGCCAAGCGGCAACAAGGTCCATTTCTTTCATCTTTCCATCCCAAGCATAGGCTTTCAGGAACTTTTCGATTACTTCTTTCAATGGTTGTTCTTCTGCAGAACGACGATGATCTTCTTTCATGATCTAAATTAAAGGTTTATTTCCGTTATTTGAGATTCATCAACTTGAAAAAGTTTTTTCTCAATATTTAAGGAATTAAATAACTCGGTCATTCGCCTATCATCAGTATCAGTAACGATTACCTGACCGAAATAGTCTGCAGTAACTAGACGAATCAACTTTTCAACCCGCTCGTTATCGAGTTTGTCAAAAATGTCATCCAACAATAATACCGGTTTGGATTTGGTGTGCATTTTCAAATAATCATATTGAGCCAAGCGCAACGCGATTAAAAATGATTTCTGTTGACCTTGAGAACCAAATTTTTTAACTGGATGGCCTTTAATGGTGAAAATCAAATCGTCTTTATGAATTCCCACATTGCTATATTGAGAGAAGGCGTCTTTTTTCTCGCTTTCCAATAAAAGTTGATTAAAATCTCCATCATTGAGTTGCGACTTGTATTCCAGACCGATATCTTCCGAATCGTTTCCAATTTCATAGTAGAACTTTTTGAAAACAGGAATGAATTCTTCTAAAAACAACTTTCTTTTTTCAAAGATTTGCTCCCCTAACGATACCATTTGAATGTTCCAAACCTCGATTGATTCACGGTCAAATAGTCGATGTTCGAACATGTTCTTCAATAAAGCGTTTCGTTGATCCAGTATTTTGTGATAGCGTTGCAAATCCTCTAGGTATTTTTTATCAAGCTGAACCAATATCCCATCCATCCATTTGCGGCGCATTTCACTTCCATCAGCAATTAAATCACCGTCATAGGGAGAAATAAAAACAACTGGAAAACGACCGATGTGTTCTGTAATTTTATCGTAAGGTTTTTTGTTGTATTTGATAACCTTTTTGGACCCCAGCTTGAATGCACAATGGACATCTACGTTTTTAGATTCTACGTCCCAATTTCCTTGAATGGAAAAAAACGATTGTTCGAAATGTATATTCTGACGATCGATATTATTCAAATACGATTTGCACATGCTGAGGTAGTGAACAGCATCCAAAATATTGGTTTTTCCACTGCCGTTTTTCCCGACTAAACCATTGATTCCTGGAGATAAATCCAAATCCAAGAGTTGGTAATTTTTAAAATTATGAAGGATTAATTTGGACAGAAACATGCTAACTCAAAGGTAGGGATAATCGTATAACGCTGATCGAATTAATTAATTTTTAATGGCGATTTGCGAACAATGAAATAACGGCTAATTAAGATAATGGCCAATGAGCCAAAACTCCAAAATAACCAAGTTTTTAATGAGTTAGATTTTTTACGAGAATCAATTGTTTCACGGTCAAGCTCTTCTCGAATGCTTTCGTTTTGTTTTTCCAAATCAGCTATGACCGTTTTCATTGAGTCGATTAGGTTTTTGTTGTGCGAATCTTTATAATGTTGGTGTCGCCATTCATAAACTTCAAGTTCTTGTTTTAGTAATCTATTTTCTTTAGCTATTCGATAACACGAATCAACGTATTCCAAAGCTATATCAAGTTTATCAGGATAATGAAATCGTGCCAAATTAAAATAGGCATCATAGATGTTGTAAGCAAATTTCTCAACTTTTCTTCTGTTCAGAACTTCCAGAAATAAGGCTAAAGATTTGTTTGAATTTCCTTCATAATAAGCCAAGATTGCTTGGTTGTTGATTGCGCGAGTTATGTAAATTTCGGAATTTGCCTTTTTCGCAAAGTTGATTTGCTTTTCAAAGTTGATTTTTGCCGTTCGAATTTGATTGTTTTCTAGCGCTAAGTCTCCTAAAAGCGAATACGCATTACTCACAGATTCCCATTTTTTAAGTGCGCTAGCTTGTTGAATGTAATCCTTAATTAAAAATTTTGCTTCTGAAATTTTTCCTTGTTCAGAATACACTTTTGCCAAATTGATTTGAGCCAAAAAACGATTGGTTTCAATAGGAGATTCTTGTCCAAATTTCAGAGATGACTGAAAAAAACTTTTAGCTGTTTCCAAATCTCCATTCAAAAAATAGGCAATGCCGAGCTCATTCATGGATTCACAAATGAATTCATTGTCATTTTTTGAGACAAAATAATTTTTGGATCTTGTCAATAAACGAATTCCACGATCAATCCTTCCAGATCGAACATCATAACATCCCAAAATTCGATTGGCAACAGCAATTCCAAAATCTGATTTATGTTGCTTCGCCGATTTTAAAAGCTCAATCCCAAGGATATTCAGAGAATCAATCGAATTTGATACATATCGTTCCCATAATTCAAGTGCTTTTTGGCTTTTGGAATGAATATCAGAATCCATTTTAAAATCAATGAAATCGGTTGATGCAAAAAGCAAATTTTCATTAAGTAAAAAAACGAGTAGAAGTAATTTGAATAATGTTAAAATCTTAAGGTGATGCATTCTTAAAACCGAAAATAATCAATTTGCGTATCAGTATCACAAAAGTCAACTTACTTTTTGAGTACTCTTCGATTTAAAACAAGTTGAATGAAAAATAATAGGATTAAAAACATCGTGAAAAGTGGCCAAATAATGCAGAAAATCAAAGCATTACTATCCTCATAAGTTACACCAAACATGTTTGCAAGAAAGATTGTAAAATCCGTGCAATAAACATAAATAAAATCTATTAGCTCTCTCATTTTAAGGAATTTCTTCGTTTTAAGAATAACTCAATATTTGCTACAATTAAAATAAACATCAATAAAGGCCAAAGAATAACGAGAAATATAATATTCATGATTTTATAAATATCACCGTTTTTTGGATCGTTAAAAGCTATGATCTCATCGTAAATCTGGGGAATCAGCGACCCATTATTAATGGAATTTTTATGTTTGCAACCTTTTGAATGACAGTACCAACTACAACTATCTTTTTCAAATTTATCAGTGTTGTATGCTTTTAGATTATTTTCAAAAACTTTAATGTCGTAAAGTTCTTTCGGTTGATGGTATTCATTCACACCTATCAAAAGTGCAAAAGGACTAATTAAGAGTAGCGAATACAAAAAGACTGTTTTGATCATAAATCGAATTTAGAAATTAAAATCAAAAGACCATGTGTCTTAAAATTTTTAGTTGGTTTTCCTCGTTTTCTAAAACATAAACGAAATCAGTGTGAATTACATCTTTTTCCGTTGGAACGAAATAGGGAAAAGGTTTATTTTGTGCAATAGAGAGAAAGGTTAGCCCTACATAGAGGTATAGGAAAATAGTTTTCATGACTTCCAATTAAAGGTATTGTTCTCACCATAGGCTAAGTTGATATTTTGAAAACGAACTTCATAAAAATTGTTACAACAAAAAATCCCTACAAACTAAGAGATTGTAGGGATTAAACTATGAATTATGAATAATTAACCCAAAAACGGGTAACGATAATCGGTTGGAGTAACAAACGTTTCTTTGATTGTGCGAGCTGATGTCCAACGCAATAAATTCATCATGGCGCCAGCTTTGTCATTTGTTCCAGAACCTCTTGCTCCTCCAAATGGTTGTTGACCAACAACAGCACCTGTCGGTTTGTCGTTGATATAAAGATTTCCTGCTGCGTTTTCCAATTTTTTCGTCGCTAAATTGATGGCGTAACGATCTTGTGAAATGATAGAGCCGGTCAATGCGTAATCCGACGTTTGATCAAGCAATTCTATGGTTTCTTCGAATTTATTTTCGTCGTAAACATAAATTGTCAATACCGGTCCAAAAATTTCTTCGCACATCGTTCTGAATTTCGGATTGCTCGTAACAACCGTGGTCGGTTGGATGAAATATCCTTTCGACTTATCGTAGCTTCCACCAGTAATTATTTCCGCATCAGGTTGAGTTTTGATGTAATCGATATAACTTGCAATTTTGTCAAAAGCACGTTCGTCAATAACCGCGTTTACGAAACAGTTTGTATCATCGGTTGGACCAACCTTAAATGAATTAACTTGTTCAACCAAAATGCGTTTTACCTCCGGCCAAATGTTTGAAGGAATATAAGCTCGTGAAGCAGCTGAACATTTTTGTCCTTGGAATTCGAACGCACCTCTCGACATGGCGGTAGCAACTTCAGCAGGGATTGCCGATTTGTGTGCCAAAACGAAATCTTTTCCACCCGTCTCTCCAACGATTCGTGGATAGGTTCTGTATTTTTCTATGTTGTTTCCGATTTCTTTCCAAAGATGTTTGAAAACGGCTGTAGAACCTGTGAAATGTAGGCCTGCAAAGTCTTTATGACTGAAAACCACATCTCCTGCAACCGGTCCATCAACAGTAATCATATTGATAACACCATCAGGAACTCCGGCAGCTTTGAATAATTCCATAATTACTTGCGCTGAGTAAATTTGCGAATCAGCAGGTTTCCAAACCACAACATTCCCCATCATCGCAGGAGCCGCGCACAAATTAGCCGCGATTGCCGTAAAATTGAACGGGGTAATTGCAAAAACGAATCCTTCTAATGGACGATACTCCAATCGATTCCAGATTCCTGGCATTGACTGCGGTTGCTCCTTGTAAATTTGCGTCATGTATTGCACGTTGAAGCGGAAGAAATCAATCATTTCACAAGCCGCATCTATCTCTGCTTGAAATACGTTTTTTGATTGCGCCAACATCGTCGCGGCGTTCATTTTATCTCTGAATGGACCAGCAAGCAGGTCTGCAGCTTTCAAGAAAATGGCTGCACGCTCCTCCCATGGCATTGCTGACCATTGTTTTCTTGCTTCCAAAGCTGATGTAATTGCTTTTTCCACGTGTTGTGCTGTTCCAATGTTATAATAACCCAACACTTTCTGATGGTCGTGTGGTGGCGTAAGCTTTTTCTTAGTTTCTGTTCTAATTTGCTCTGAACCAATGTAAAGTGGAACATCAATCGGTTCTTGGTTGTACATTTCCTTGTATTTTGCTAAAAGTGACGCTCGCTCACTAGAACTTGGAGTGTAAGACCTTACCGGCTCATTGATAGCAACCGGAACATTATAAAAAGCATTGGACATAATTTCAATTTTGAGGCAAAAGTACGCAATGTTGTGGTTAACTCAAAACGTCAAAATCGATAATATTGACATTCAAAATATCTTCCAAAATGTGCCGTTTTTTGACTTATCAGTCAATTAAAGTAACTTTGAACATGTTTTTGAAACTTTTATCAAAACCGATTGTCGTTTTTATTATCACTTTTCTGGTGATTGCATTGCCTTTATTTTTGTTCCCAATCAATCTTTTTCCAGGGGAAGCGATTCAACAAATTGGCTCAATTGAACAACCAATAAAGATACCATTGAGTCTATCCTATTTTATTGGTATTGGTTACGAACCGCAAGATTTGGAAGGAATTAAGGACTTTTATTTGTTGCCACAGGGTTATGCGCTAGCCTTCTGTTTTCTAATCGGTTTTCCTGCTATTTTAGCTTTTCGAGTTCATATTGCGAAAAAAAATAGATGAGGAATTTAGCCATTAAATTTTCGTTTGTTATCCTTTTCAGTGCGATTTCTGTCGATTATGCTTTTTGTCAAAAAATGGAAGAATTATCAGATCTGAAAATTACCGATAGTGTATATAACATCGTAGATGAAGAAGCTGAATTTCCTGGTGGAAATGTTTATTTGTTGAAATTTATCCAAGAAAATTTAGTCTATCCAGAGGGTTATGGCGACATTGACGTAGTTGGTAAAATTTATGTCAAATTCGTTGTTAGCAAAACAGGGATATGCCGGGATTTTCAGATTTTGAGAGGAATGCAAGATTCAAAGTTGGAAAGGTCAACTATTGAAATGTTGAAGAAAATGCCTGTGTGGAAACCAGCAAAAATGAATGGAAAAGAAGTTGATTCATACTACATACTTCCTGTTTACATAGAACCTAATTAGAAAATCAGGCCGCGTTTCCAAATCCAATTCTACTTCCTCCTCGTGATTGAAGGATAATTTCTTGTTCGCAGAATTCTGCTAACTTCTCAAAAGTCATTTTTTCTCCATTAATTAGGTTTTCGATTTCTACCTTACGAATGATGTTGTCAATTTGTCCACCCGTTAAATCGTATGAAGTAGCAAGTTTTTCAGCGTCTGATGGATTAATTTTTTCAAGTTTACTCATCCAAATGGAAGCTCTTGCAGCAACACCCGGTTTTTGGAATTTTATTTTGAATAAAAACCTTCTATCAAACGCTTTGTCTAAGTTTTCAGCGAGGTTGGTTGTTGCGATGAAAATTCCCTGGAAATTTTCTAATTCTTCGAGAAGAATATTTTGAATCGCATTTTCCGTTTGGGCTACACTACTAGAAGTATTGTTCTTTCTTGTTGCAAGAATCGCGTCTGCTTCGTTGAACATTAATATTGGGTCAAGCTTGCATTCTTTCTTCAATTGCTCGTAATCTTTGAAGATTTTCTTAATCAACTTTTCACTTTCCCCGAACCACATAGATTTGGACTGACTGATGTCAACTTTCATGATTTCACGACCTGAGGCTTTGGCCAACTGAAGAACCGTCTCCGTCTTTCCAGTTCCAGGGGCCCCGAACAACAAAATGTTCATGTTCTGTGGCAGTCCTTTACCCGATAAACGAGTCATGAGTTCATGATAAGTCTCATTGTTAAACATGTTTTGAACTTTGTCAATTTGGCTTTTCTCATCCAACTCATAAAACAAATTCTTGGACACGATTGATTCCGGTTTAATGGTATTCTTCTTGCTTTCGGGTTTTAGAATATTAATCCCATGCGTTTTTAAAAGTTCTCCAGTTTTGTCGGTAATAGTGAATTCCATGTCATTGTAAAATCTACCTTGACTATATTCCACAAGCTCTTGCTTCAACAATTTGTTCTCTTTGGCGTAAATCCCTTGCAAGTATTTAACTTTTCCTGAAGTTGACCCAAAAAATGATGAGACTAGGTCATCAATATCTATGTAAATTCCGCCATTCATAGTTTTCCATACAACATGAATGTAAATAGCACGATCCGTTTGGGAAAGATTTATGTTATTGAGGCAATTTATAAAAGGATACTTACTATTTGCCTTTAATACCTCATTAATTTCTGAATACATTTCATCAGAATCAATCGTTTCGTCGACGCATTCATTAATAACGTCAGATAATTTTCCCATTACCTCAAACTGGTCGGCAAATTTTTCTTGTTTTCTTTTTGGAAATGGTTTTTTATTCATTAAAGCATCTACGATTTCTGCAGGAATATGAAAGTTGTATCGACGCATGGCATCTTCTGTTCTTCTTCGTGATTTTTTCTTTGAGATGAGTCCTTTATCCACGAGTTTATTAAGAGCGGGAAGATATGGAACCATTTCAAATGGCGTAATATTGAAAAATCGAAATACTTCGATCATATCAATTGTTTCGCCGAACAAATTCATCGTAGCAAAATTGGAGAAGATAAAAGCCTCATCTCTTGAGGATTTCAAGTATTTAGCAACTATTTTTAGTTCAGGGGTCAATTCACGAAACAACGATTTATTCAAACCGGAATTTTGTGAATCTTTATATATTTTGGAGATTGCATCCAAAAGGGTGTTTTCTTGATTTTTAATTTTCGTTTTTGAAACAGGACTAGACATTTTTTAGTTTGATTTTTTAGAAGACAAACACATAAACGCACTGTGCATTTAAAAATAACAGACTTCGAAAAAATAATTTTTATCATAATCGATTAGGTCGTTAAAATGTAAATAAATCATCATTTACTTGACAACTGGGGTTGCGATGTTGTATCTTTGCAATCCTTTCTTTAAAAAAGGTTAAAATTCACCTTATGAGTAAAATGAAATTATCGGAGTTCAGCTTCGATCTGCCTGAAGAACTAATCGCCAAACATCCAACTGATAATAGAGATGAGGCTCGATTAATGGTTATTCATCGCGATACAGGTAAAATTGAGCACAAGTTATTTAAAGATGTAATCAATTACTTTGATGAAGGCGATGTGATGATTATGAATAATACGCGCGTTTTTCCTGCAAGAATGTATGGAAACAAAGAAAAAACAGGTGCTAAAATCGAGGTGTTTTTATTGAGAGAATTGAATCGTGAAAGTTTACTTTGGGACGTATTGGTTGATCCAGCTAGAAAAATTCGCATTGGAAATAAATTGTATTTTGGAGAAGATGATTCGTTAGTTGCTGAGGTGATTGATAATACGACTTCTCGTGGTCGAACGCTTCGTTTTTTGTTTGATGGCCCTTATGAGGATTTTAAAGCTAAAATTACCGAATTAGGTGAAACTCCAATTCCAAAGTATATAAAACGAGATGTTGAACCCGAAGATGAAGAGCGTTATCAAACGATTTTTGCAAAAGTAGAGGGCGCTGTTGCTGCTCCGACTGCAGGGCTTCACTTTTCTCGTCAACTTTTAAAACGTTTGGAATTGAAAGGAATCAATTTTGCAGAGTTGACACTTCACGTTGGACTTGGAACATTTAGAACAGTTGAAGTGGAAGATCTTACGAAACATAAAATGGATTCTGAACAAGTAATTATCCCTGAAAATGCTGCCGAAATTGTGAACGTGGCAAAAGCGAATAAACGTCGGGTATGTGCAGTTGGAACTACTTGTATGCGAGCAATTGAGACATCTGTTTCTACAGAAGGAAATCTCAAGCCATTTGATGGATGGACGAATAAATTCATTTTCCCTCCGTATGATTTTAGTGTTGCGGATTGTTTAATAACTAACTTCCACACGCCACTTTCAACTCTTTTGATGATGATCTCAGCATTTGCAGGTCACGAATTATTGATGAAAGCATACCAAGAAGCTATCAAGGAAAAATATCGTTTTTACTCCTATGGAGATGCAATGTTGATTTTGTGATTTAATTAGTTTAGAATAATAGAAAACACGAAGAGGCGGATATTTCCGCCTCTTTTTATTTAATATAACTTCGAATTACTTTACTTTACTCGTTAATTCGTTTTTCAACCCACTCCACTCAACGAGGTGCATTTTAACGACTCCAACGGGAATTTTAGCTCTAACCAAAACCGGAATTTTATTTTTATCGCAAGTCACCCAAAAGTTCACGTCCTCCTCACTTTTGAAATAGCGACCCGTTTGAACAACGGGAACAAATTTGTGGCACTTGAATTTTCCTTTTCGAATTTTAATCTCTTCGTCACCCACGTATTTAATTTTCAATTTGTAGAGCTCATCATCCATAAAACAAGGGAATTCAAAAATCTTTCCTTTTTTAACTCCATTCATTTTTAGCGTTCTTGCATAATAGAATGAAGAGATCATATCCTGAACTCCAACGGGGACTTTGAACAATTTACCAGCACCGTTATCCACTTTTGCTTTATCGTGTTTGAAGGAGTAATCTTGATTTATTTTATAACCACCTTCATCAACACGACGGACAAAAAACCAAGGAAAAATTCCTTTTTTATCGAGGTATGTTTCGTAGCGATCTTCTACTTTATAAAACGAATTGAATCCGCCAAGTGTTCTTCCGATTCCCACAGCATGAATCATATCGCGACCATTTCCTTTTTTTGGTGTGTTTTTTAATTCCAAAATGGCCTCTCCAGCGTCCATAAAACCATAGGTTATTCGATAGCGCAATTTTTCTCCAACTTGAAAAGCATCATTGTCAACGGATGGTAACTCTTGCGGCGTGGAACTTGCCAAAAGAAATAAACTTAAAATGAAAGAAGTCCCTAAAAAAAGTTTTGTTTTCATAATTAGAAATTTAGAATGAAAATATGAAATCAAACAGTATGCCAATATCTTTTTTTGATACTTTTGGACTATGCAGGCTTTTGTTTATGGCTTTACCGCTTTTTTTCGAGGAGTTGGATTTTCATTCAAGCATTTTCGATTTTGGTATTTGATCCCGATTTGTCTATGGCTTTTGTTTGCGGGGTTTTTAACATTTCACATGGGTCGATTTTTAATCCCCTATTTTTTAGATTTAATAGAATCTTCAACAGGACTTAAATTATCGAATGAAAGTGCCTCTGATTCATTCGAAAAATTTCTTAAAATTGGCATTTCATGGGGAGTCATTCTTGTTGTTAAAATTCTAATGTGGTATGCGATAAGTCGTTACATGAAATATTTCGTACTAATTGTCCTTTCTCCCTTGTTTGCTTATTTATCGGAAAAGACCGAAGAGAAAATTTCAGGAAAATCATATCCGTTTAATCTCTTTCAGTTTTTTAAAGATGTAATCAGAGGAATTGGTATTACGATTCGAAATATATTTATTGAAACGGGTTTAATCGTATTAGGCAGTATTTTGAGTTTTTTTATTCCGTTTCTTTCTCCTTTTGTAATTCTAGCTCTTTTCCTCGTGAATTGTTTTTTTATGGGATTCAATTTCTTCGATTATGTCGTAGAAAGAAAGAAAATGAATATTTCAACAAGTATCCGATATATGCGTTCGAATAAATTCACTTTACTTGGATTCGGACTGGCATACAACCTAGTCTCATTTATTCCAATGCTTGATTGGATGTTAGCACCGATTAGCGCAGCAACAGGAGCCGTTATCGCAGATTCAGAATTGCCTGAAAAATTTAATTCAGATTCTTTTCGACTCAACTAATTTTACAATTAGCAGAACGGAATTTAATCCAAACCATTTCTTTATTCATATTATTTTCGAAAAGCATTAACCAACTGACAAATCAGCGTTGATAATTCAATATTTAAGTTGTAAAGGGCATTCGCTTAAAAATTAAATTCGTTGCTGATGAATAAGCGTTTTTTGCGAATATTGAAATGGATTACGGGAATACTGCTGAGTATTTTCATTCTCATTACGGCTTGTTTATACCTGTTTAAAGACAAAATAATCGGAATAGTTGTCTTGGAAGTCAATAAAACACTCAATGTTCCTGTGGCGGTTAGAAATGTCGATTTGGCTTTTTGGGGTAGTTTTCCGAATTTATCTGTTGATTTTAATGAGGTTTATATTCAAGACGCTTTTCCCAATCAAAAACCTAAGGATACGTTGCTTTATTCGGAGCGAATTCGTTTGAAATTCAATCCAATAGATTTATGGAATAAGAATTATCACGTTAAAGCGGTTCAAATTTATCCCGGCACATTGAAAGTGAAAATCAATTCAAAAGGAGAAGGAAACTACAACATTTTAAAGTCGGATTCCACTGCTAAAAATGAAGAATTTGAATTAAAGCTGAAATCCATATATGTGGAGGATTTTCGTGTTTCTTACACGAATAAATCGAACCGACAACAGTATTCAACTACAATTTCCGAATCTGAATTTTCAGGTGATTTTTCCGCAGCCAACTACCGATTGATTGCCGACGGAGCGATGCTCATTAATAAAGCTAAAAGCGGTCAAGTAACCTTCATTAAGAATAAAACCTTGGATTACAATTTTGGTATCGATGTAAATGGAGAACAAGGCAAAGTTTCACTCAACCAAGCCATTGTGAATTTATCTGGATTACCTTTTGAGATCAATGGATTTGTGAATACGGACACCGTAAAATTCAATGTGAAATCAAAAAACATTGGATTAGAAGATTTGGTAAATAAGTTATCCGTTGGTGCAATGGATGACGTGAAGAAATTCAATGGTTCAGGAGATGTTTCTTTTAATTTGGATATTGAAGGATCTACAACTTCGGAGGAACCACTAGCCGTCAATTGCGACTTCGGGATTTCGAAAGGAGCGTTAACCGAACCAAGTCAAAATCTTCGAATTAAAGACATTCAGTTGGACGGAAAATACTCCAATGAAGGAGGTGCAGAAAAAGAATTTTTGGAACTTAAAAACATGAAATTCAAAACGGCCGGAGGCCCTTTTCGTAGCGATGTTCGATTAATGAATTTTGAAAATCCAACTATCAAAGGAAAAGCCACGGGAACTGTCGATCTAAAGGTTGCTCATGCGGTTTTTCATTTTCCGGAAGTGGAGAAAATTAGCGGTTCAACTCTAATTAACGCTGATTTTGCCTTACAACAAAACGAATCGACAGGTTCAATCGAAGTTAATAAATGCGATGGAGATGTTTTGATGAAAAGCTTGCGTTTAAAGCTCAAAGGCGATAAACGAACGTTTGAAAACATCAACGGAAATATTTTTCTACGAGGAAATGAAGCTGGAATCGATAATGCATCTTTGAAAGTTGGCGCAACAGATTTGCGGGTAGATGGAATATTTAGAAATATTTTCGATTATCTAAATGCAAAAAAACCTCTAGAAACAGAGGTTGAAATTGAAAGCAACTATCTGAAAGTAGAAGATTTAGGAACCACTACGAAAAAAGAGAAAGTGGAAGGAGAACGCATTTTTGTTTTGCCTAATGATATTTTGGGTTCAATCAATTTAACTGTTGGAACTTTGCAATATGAAAATCATCGCTTTGATCATATTCTCGGAAAAATGAACATCCAAAATCATCGCTTACACTTCCCACAAATAAGTTTGGTAAACGCGGAAGCTTTAATTAGCGGTGCTTTAATTATTGAAGAAAGAACTCCAGAAATATTTACAATCACTACTCAGGTAGCAACTAAAAATTTGAAGTTCAAACCGATGTTCAAGGAATGGGACAATTTTGAACAACAGGTGATTACGTCGAACAATATTTCAGGAAGAGCTGAGGCTGATCTCTACTTTTTTGCTCCTTTTGATTTGCGCTCAGGAATCGTTTTAAAGGCAATTGAATCAAAGTTGAACTTAAAAGTTTATGACGGTCATTTGAAAAACGTTCCTTCATTCAAAGACATAACCGAAAGTTTGAAAACAAATTCAGGTAAACTCGTTTTGGGTAAGAAAAACATTGATTTACTGGAAGAAAAGTTAAAAGACATTTCGTTTCAAACCTTGGAAAACTCAATTGTTATTAAAAACGGAATTGTCAACATTCCTAAAATGCGAATTGGTTCTTCTGCTTTCGATATGGATGTTTCAGGTGTTCATTCCTTTGACAATGAAATTGATTACCGCTTCGCTTTTCGTTTACGTGATTTAATGAAGACAGAAAAAGATTCCGAGTTCGGTGAGGTCATTGACGATGGAACCGGTATTAAAATCTTTATGAGAATGCACGGAACTTTGGATAAACCGATTATTGAATGGGATAAAACATCACGTAAAGAGCAAGCAAAACAAAATAGGGAAGAGGCCAAGCAAGATGCTAAGTCGATATTAAAGTCTGAATTTGGGTTGTTTAAAAACGATACCACAGTTAAGGAATATAAACCGCAAGAAATGCCAAAAGAAGAACTAAAAATTCATTTCGGGCCTGCAACTAAGGAAGAGTTCAAAGAAGTTCAAAAAGAGAAAAAAGACTCAAAACTGAAGAAGACGCTTAAAAATTGGAAAGACCAACAGAATAAGGAGGGAGAGGAAGACTTTAAAGTAGGTAAAGGTGGGGGGAGATAATTGGAATTTTATTCAATCCTTGAATAAATTTTTTTACAAATGAAAAATTCTTATTATGATTAAATTACTTTTAATTTCTTTTATTATTTGTTCCATTTTCTCATTGCTTTTATTCATTCAAGTAATAAGAAAAAAAATAAGTTTTCTGCGATTTTGTGTTTTTGTAAGTTTACAATTGCTTTTTGGGTTCATTTTTTTTTACAACACCATACATGGGATAGCATCCAAATTTAGGAACATAAAACATCATGTCGTTGGTAGAGCCAAAGATTGCGATTGCAAAAAAAATGATTTAATTAAGAATGATTATAAAACAGTTCATAGACCAATGGCTATTGCAGTTACCAATAATGGGTTAATCTTAGATCATAAAGTACTCAAGAAAAGGCTAAAATTGAATAAGTTAGTTAACGTAGTTGAAGGTGATGGTTTTTATATGATTGATGCAAAAAATAGTGAGCAATGCCTAACACCTTTGGCTGAAAAAAGGCTTAAAGAACTTGGTAAATTGTTTCGATCTGTAATTGAAAGTGAAGAAAACAAAAAAGACTATTTTGTCATTTCATCAATGACTCGAACTGAGGCTCAACAGGAAATCATTCGAAAACAATATCCTCGTGCAGCAACTAAGGGTTTTTCAACTCATTCTTATGGCGTTTCATTCGATATTTCAGAAATAATTTCATTCGGCAAATGTTCTTCCGCCCAAAAAGCTCTTAAAGTAGCACTTAGCAAAATGCAGAGAGAGAAAAAAATTCTTCTTTGTCCAGAAACAAAATGCATCCACGTAACGGTAATTAAATAGTTATTATAATAATCGATTTGATTTACCTAGAAACCAGAAGCAGGATAAATTATTGACTCTTCGATTTAGTAATGATTGCCGTAGTTGAATAACCATCTACCAAATTAATAGTAACGACTGAACCTCCTTTTTGTCGAACAATATCTGAACCTACAATGTATTTTTTGGAACTGGAATTCAATTCATTGGCGTCATAATCCCCGCCTTTAACAAGCCCGTCTGGTTCTAGTGTGCGAATGAGTTCTAATGGGGTTTCATCATCAAATATTATCACTAAGTCCACAAATCCAAGCGCAGCAATTATTTGTGCTCGTGCTTGTTCATTATTTATCGGACGATTCGGTGCTTTGTTGAGTGCTTTCACCGATCGATCACTGTTAATTCCAACAATCAATCGATTTCCAAGTGAAGCAGCCTCAGCTAAGTAAGTGATGTGTCCCAAATGAAGTATATCGAAACAACCATTGGTAAAAACTACCTTTTCGTTTTTCAAGTGATACATGGCAACAAAACGTGCCGCTTCTTCAGCTATAACGATCTTCGACTTTACGAAATTCAATCGAGCTGACATCAATTAAGCAAATTGGTTCGTTCATTTGGAAATACAAGTGAAGGTTTGAATGTTTTCGCCTCTTCAAAATCCATAAATCCGTAACCGATAATAATAATGATATCATCCACAGCGACTCGTCTTGCAGCAGGGCCATTTAAACAAATCATACCTGATTTTCGATCTCCTTTAATTACATATGTTTCAAAACGTTCACCGTTATTAATATTCACAATTTGAACGCGCTCCCCTTCAAGCAAATTAGCAGCTTCCATCAATTCTTGATCTATTGTGATACTTCCAATGTAATTCAATTCGGCTTGAGTAACCCGAACTCGATGAATTTTTGATTTTAGTACTTGAATCAACATAAAATTGAAAAAATGAGCGACAAAAATAAAGCAAATTAACGGATTACAACAATAAATTATCAATCAGCCTCACTTCACCACAATAAGCTGCGATACAACAAACAGTCGGTTCCGCCCAATCTTCCGCTTCCAAAAGATTTTCCACATGCACAATTTCAAGATATTCTAATTTTAAAGATCCTTTATCAAAAAAGTCGTTGGCTCTGTTCTTTAAATCTTTTGGATTCAAATTCGACTTGTTGGCTTCAATAAATTTCAGGGTCTCCCAAATAATCAAAGCTTCCACTTTTTGTTCTTCGGATAAACGCATATTTCTGCTGCTCATGGCCAACCCACTTGGTTCTCGAAGTGTATCGCACGCAACAATATCTATGGGGAATCCATAAGCTTTGGTCATATATCGAAT